>NZ_JBIAJC010000007.1:0-256041 GCF_042871745.1 Streptomyces sp. NPDC005576
TCTCACCGGGGCCCTCCGGGCGCTTCCCTTCGTTCTTGCGTTTCCGACTCTATCAGACACTTTCATGTCCGATTCCCGGTCGAAGCGGGTCAAGCAGTTTTCGCTTTCCAGTTCTTCGCTTTCGCGTTTCCCTTTCCGGCGAACCCGACTCTATCAGGGAATTCCTTTCCCTCTGACCCGGCCCCCGCAGGCATGCGGAAGCCCGATCCGGGCAGGTGCTGATGGAGAGTCTCCGCCGACCCCGGGACTCGAAGTCGCGGTGGGGCCAGGCAGATCTACGACAGTACAGCCTCGCCGGGAGACGAGGCAAATCGCTCCCGCGCGCTACTACGTCAGCCAAACGGGATATCTCGGGCGGAACTATGACATGACATGACTTACTCTGCTGAGGAGCACGCCGTCCCGCGACAGTACCCCGGGGTGGCGATCGAGCCGGTACGCCCCAGCTCCACCTCCCGGAGGCACCATGACCTGCGTTTCGTCCCCCCTCAGCGGACAGGCCATCGGACTGGCCGCGGTCCCCGACCCGGTCTTCTCCGGCGAGATGGTGGGGCCCGGCACTGCCATCGACCCCGTCAGAGAGCCCGGCGAGGCGGTCTCGCCGGTCGACGGCGTCGTGGTCTCCCTGCATCCGCACGCGTTCGTGGTGGTGGACCGCGAGGGGCACGGCGTACTGACGCACCTGGGCATCGACACCGTCCAGCTCAACGGGGAGGGGTTCGAGCTCCTCATCAACAAGGGGGACACCGTCACACGGGGGCAAGCTGTCGTGCGGTGGAACCCGGTCGACGTCGAAGCGGCGGGGAAGTCCCCTATCTGCCCCGTGGTGGCCCTGGAGGCCACGGCCGATTCTCTCTCGGACGTCCGGAAGTCCGGCGGGGTGGAAGCGGGCGGCACCCTCTTCGACTGGCAGTAACCCTGCTTGTCCTCGACGGGGCTGACGAGCATGACGTGCCAGTCGGACGTACACCGCGGGGGTTCCACCGCCGCACAACCGGAGACGGGTGACATGGAGACAACGCTGAGAGGTGTCGGCGTGAGCCACGGGGTGGCCATCGGCGAAGTCCGGCACATGGGGACGGCGGTCCTGGAACCGCCGGTCAGGCAGGTCCCTCCGGAGGAGGCGGAACGGGAGAAGGGGCGCGCCCGCCAGGCCGTGGACGCCGTCGCGGCGGACCTGATCGCGCGCGGCAATCTCGCCGGCGGCGAGGCGCAGGGGGTGCTGGAAGCCCAGGCCATGATGGCGCAGGACCCGGAACTGATGGCCGACGTGGAGCGGCGCATCGCCGAGGGGAGTACGGCGGAGCGTGGCCTCTACGACGCCTTCGCCGCCTACCGCGCACTGCTGGCCAACGCCGGGGAGTACCTCGCGGGGCGGGTCGCCGACCTCGACGACGTACGCAACCGGATCGTGGCGCGGTTGCTCGGGGTGCCGATGCCCGGGGTGCCGGACAGCGACCATCCGTACGTGCTCATCGCGCGCGATCTGGCTCCGGCCGACACCGCGCTGCTCGACCCGGCACTGGTGCTCGGCTTCGTCACCGAGGAGGGCGGCCCGACCAGCCACAGCGCGATCCTGGCGCGGGCGCTCGGCGTGCCGGCCGTGGTCGCGTTGCCCGGGGCGGGCGAGCTGGCCGAGGGCGTGACGGTGGCGGTCGACGGCGGCACCGGCGAGGTCTTCGTCGAACCCGGCGCGGAGAAGCAGGCCGCCCTGGAGAGAGCGGAGGCGGAGCGCCGGGCGGCGCTGGCCGCCTCCAGCGGGCCGGGCGCCACGTCGGACGGGCACAGGGTGCCGCTGCTGGCCAACATCGGCGGTCCGGGCGACGTGCCGGCGGCCGTGGAGGCGGGCGCGGAGGGCATCGGGCTCTTCCGCACGGAGTTCCTCTTCCTGGACGACAGTGAGCGGGCGCCGTCCGAGGAGAAGCAGATCGCGGCGTACCGCGCCGTGCTGGAGGCTTTCCCGGAGGGCCGGGTCGTCGTCCGGGTGCTCGATGCCGGAGCGGACAAGCCACTGGAGTTCCTCACTCCCGCCGACGAGCCGAACCCGGCCCTCGGCGTGCGGGGGCTGCGCACCCTGCTGGACCATCCCGACGTCCTGCGCACCCAGCTGACGGCGCTGTCCAAGGCATCCGAGGGGCAGTCGGCCCAGCTGGAGGTCATGGCGCCGATGGTCGCCGACCGCATCGACGCGAAGCACTTCGCCGACGCCTGCCGCGAGGCGGGGCTGCGGGCGAAGGTCGGGGCGATGGTGGAGATCCCGTCCGCCGCGCTGCGGGCCCGCTCGGTGCTCCAGGAGGTGGAGTTCCTCTCGCTGGGCACCAACGACCTGGCGCAGTACACCTTCGCCGCCGACCGGCAGGTGGGCGCAGTGTCGCGGTTGCAGGACCCGTGGCAGCCGGCGCTCCTGGACCTGGTGGCCCTGTCGGCGGAGGGGGCGCGCGCCGAAGGAAGGAGCTGCGGGGTCTGCGGTGAGGCTGCTGCCGATCCGCTGCTCGCGTGTGTGCTGACCGGACTCGGTGTCACTTCGCTGTCGATGGGAGCGGCGTCGCTCCCTTACGTACGGGCGACGCTCGCGCGGTACACGCTGGCGCAGTGCGAGCGTGCCGCCGCCGCGGCGCGGGCCGCGGACTCCGCGGAGGACGCGCGGAGCGCGGTCCGGGCGGTGCTGGAGGGCGCGTAAGTGTGCTCGCGGGCGGGTGTGGGGCAGGGACACGCGACGGCGCGAGGGGCTTCCCGCCGCGGTGGCGGGGAGCCCCTGCGCGTGGGGCCCGTCAGTGGCGGGGCCCGTCAGTGGCGGGGCCCGTCAGTGGCGGGGCCCGTCAGTGGTGGGGTCGGGGCTCCTCCGCTCCGATGTCGAATCCCGCGCGGTAGTCCACGCCCGGTTCGGGGCCGACCGGTTCGCCGGTCCCCGCGTCGGTGCAGTAGGCGGAGAAAACCTCACCGGCCGTCAGCGGGAGGAGGCTGCCGCGGTCGAGCCGCCAGCCGTGGACGCGGTCGGGCGCTTCGGGGGTGGTGGTGCGCAGAACGACTCCCCCGGGTGCCTCCAGTGCGATCCCCACCGCGAGCACGGTCGCCAGCTCGGTCCCTTCGGCGGGTGAGAGGACGGGCGGCCGCCGGCCGTCCTGCCGGGTGTGGAGGACGGCGAGGAGCCGGTCGTCGGTGGAGCGGATGGAACAGACGAGATGGTGGGTGCCCGCTCCGGCGGCTTCCAGCAGCCGGAGCAACAGGTGCGAGGCCCGGTCGAACGCGGCCCCGCCGATGTCCTGGCCGCACTCCGCGCACGCGCCGAGCTCCGCCAGGAGCACGGTGGCGTACTCCCAGGTCGCGCGACGCACGACGCGCGAGACGAGGAGCGGGAGAAGCCGGTCGAGCGGCTGCCCCGTGTAGGGGACGGTGGCGCCGGCGGCCGCGATCTCGGCCGTGAAGCGGGTGCGGGCGTCGGCGCTGTCGGGATCGAGCCGGTGTTCCGCGCAGAACGCGCCGAACTCCGCCGGGTCGAAGAGCGCGAGGCTGGTGTGGAGCCCCTCGGCCTCGAACCCTTTGAGGAGGCCTTCCACCTCGCGGAGGTAGGAGGCGTGGTCGTCGAACGGAAAGGTGCGGTAGGTGCGCATCGCGGCGAAGTCCTGCGGGTCGACCAGGACGCCGACCGTGCCGGGTACTTCGCGGCGCAGGGCGCGGCGGCCGGCCCGGGGCCGCCGGTTCGCCGGGTCTCCGGTGCGCCGGGTGCGGCGGGTGCTGTCGGTCGGGCGGTCCTCGCGGTCGCTACGTCCGGTGCGGTTCATGAGTGCTGCTCCCCCTGGGTACGGTCGAACTCTGCTCACTCAGCGTAACCAGGGGGTCTGACAACGGGCGGTCCGGTGACGCCCCGTATCGGCGGCGGGCGTCCGCGGGGCAGGTCGGCTCGTGTCAGGGGCGGCTGCGGGCCAGGTCGGCGTAGAAGCGGAGGAGGCCGATGTCGTCCACGGAGCCGGCGTTGACCGCCTTGTCCAGGGGGGTTCCCTGGAGGAGCCGCTTGACGGGGACCTCGATGCGCTTGCCGGTGAGGGTGTGCGGGATGCCGGGCACCTCGATGACCTCGTCGGGTACGTGGCGCGGGGAGAGGTTCTCGCGGAGCGTGTGCGCGATCGCGGTGCGCAGGTCCTCGTCGAGTACGGCGCCGTCGGCGAGGTGGACGAAGAGCGGCATCCAGTAGCCGCCGTCGGGTTGCTCGATGCCCACGACGAGGGATTCGCGGATCTGAGGCAGCCGCTCGACGGCCTCGTAGATGTCGGCGGAGCCCATCCGTACGCCTTGGCGGTTGAGGGTGGAGTCGGAGCGGCCGTGGATGATCACGGAGCCGCGCCCGGTGATCGTGATCCAGTCGCCGTGGCGCCAGACGCCGGGGTACGTGTCGAAGTAGCTGTCGTGGTAGCGGCTGCCGTCCGGGTCGTTCCAGAAGCGCAGCGGCATGGAGGGCATGGGGGCGGTGACGACGAGTTCGCCGACCTCCCCCAGGTGTGGCGCGCCGTCGGCGTCCCAGGACTGGAGGTCGGTACCGAGGCAGGGCGCCTGGAGTTCGCCGGTGTGGACGGGGAGGGTGGCGACGGCGCCCGCGAAGCAGCTGCAGATGTCGGTGCCGCCGCTGACGGAGGCGATCCACAGGTCTTCGGTGATCTCGTCGTGCAGCCAGCGGAACCCGTCGGGGGGCAGGGGCGAGCCGGTGGTGGCCACGCACTGCACGCGACTGAGGTCCAGGTCGAGCCCGGGGTGGGCACCGGCTTTGCGGCAGGCCATCACGTAGGCGGCGGAGGTGCCGAAGAAGGTCGCGCCGGTCAGTTCGGCGACGCGCCACTGGGCGTTGATGTCGGGGTGCCCCGGGCTGCCGTCGTACAGGACGACGGTGGTGCCGGTGAGAAGGCCGGAGACGAGGAAGTTCCACATCATCCAGCCGGTGGAGGTGTACCAGAAGAAGCGGTCCTCGGGGCCGAGGTCGCAGTGGAGTCCGAGCTGCTTGTAGTGCTCCAGCAGGATGCCGCCCTGGGACTGCACGATCGCCTTGGGCAGTCCCGTGGTGCCGGAGGAGTAGAGGACCCAGAGCGGATGGGCGAAGGGGACCTGTTCGAAGCGGGGTTCCGTGTCACCGCCGGTGAGGTCGGCCCACGCGAGGGTGCCTTCCGGGGCGGGGGTGCCGAGCAGCGGTACGTGGACGACGGCGCGCAGGGTGGGGAGTTCGCGGCGGAGCTCGGTGACGACGGCGGTCCGGTCGTGTTCCTTGCCGCCGTAGCGGTACCCGTCGACGGTGAACAGGACGACCGGTTCGACCTGCTGGAAGCGGTCGAGGACGCTGCGGGCGCCGAAGTCCGGGGCGCAGGAGGTCCAGACCCCGCCCACCGCGGCGGTGGCGAGGAAGGCGACGACCGCCTGCGGGATGTTCGGCAGGTAGCCGCTGACGCGGTCGCCGGGGGTGACGCCGAGAGTGCGCAGTTCCGCGGCGAGGGAGCCGACCTGGCGGCGGAGTTCGGACCAGCTCATCACTGCCTGGGCCTGTGTCTCGTCGACGTGGAAGAGGGCGGGGGCGTCGGCGCGCAGGGGGTCCTCGGCGGTGCGCAGGGCGTGTTCGGCGTAGTTGAGGGTGGCGCCGGGGAACCAGTCGGCGCCGGGCATGGAGCGGTTGGCGAGGACGGTCTCGTACGGGGTGGAGAACCGGATGTCGAACCATTCGGCGACGGCCGCCCAGAAGGTGTCGAGTTCCTCGACGGACCAGCGGTGCAGTGCCGGGTAGCCCCCTTCGGCGGGGGCTCCGTGGTGTTCGGCCGCCCAGTTCTGGAAGCGTGTGACGGCCGCGGCGGCGACGCGTCCGGGATCGGGCTGCCAGAGGGGTGTCTCGTCGGCTGCTGCGGTCATCGGGCGGCTCCTGGCTGACGGGTGCGCGGGGTGGGCGTCCGACGCTCACGGGCAGGGGGTGGTGCGCGTGAGCGGCCGCCCTTGAGGACGATGCCATGTGATCGTCCCCGGCACCAGGGTGGTGTCCGGCGGATCAAGGCCGGGAGTGGCGCGGCGTCCCGCGCGGTGCGTCGCAGGGCGCCGTGCCGGGCGTCGGGACCCCGGCCATGACCCGCCGGACACCACCTGGGGCTCGCTTTGGGTCGGCTCGCGGCGTCGCGGGACGGGCACGCGCGATCCTCCGGGCCGGGGCGTGTGTGTACTCCCGCCGGGGCCCGGGTGAACGGAAGTTGAACGAGACGCTCGCCCGATTCGACTGATGGCAAGGTGAGCGCCATGGACGGTCATGACCTGGTGCGCTCGGTGAAGTTGATGGGTTCGGTCGGTGGCCTGCGGACGGCCTGGAGGTCGTGGCGCGGGGACTCCTCGGCGCCGGGGCAGCGGGGTCCGGAACTGGCCAGGGTCCCCGGACCGCTGCTGGGCGCAGACCCCGGGCCGGGGGGCGGTGTGGTGCGGTTCGCCCGTTCGGAGCTGAGCATCCGGGTGGCGGCGGGCGGAGCGGTGTTCTGGGCCTGGGACGGGGCCGGGAGGCTTCCTTCCCATGGTCTGCCGGGTACGGAGCCGGCGCCCGATCCGCGGGCGCGGCTGGAGCCCGGCACGGACGGGGGCTGGCAGGTGGTGTCGGAGCGCCTGACGGTGTCGGTGTCGCGCGACGGGGCCGTGGAGCTGCGGACGCCGGGTGGAGTGCCGCTGCGGCGGGAGCTGCCGCCGCGCTGGTGGGAGGCCGCGGACGGTGGCCCCGTGCGGTGGGTGCAGCGGGCGGAGCTCCCCGCGGACGCACGGTTCTTCGGGCTCGGTGGTCCGCCGTCGGGCCCTCGGCTGCGGAGCGGTACGTACCCGCTGGGCGGGGCGGGTACGGGCGGTGCGGAGCGGCCCGGCCGGGGGCACGGGGCGGCCGGGAACCCGTCGGCACCGGTGATGCCGGTGCAGTTCGTGGTCTCGGACGCGGGGACGCACCTGGTGTTCTACGACAGCTCGGGGGCGGGTCGGATGACCATCCGTGAGGGTGAGGAGGGCGCGGGTTCGGGGCACGACCGGCCGGGCGGGAGCGAGGTCCGGGTGGACGGCGGGCCGTTGCGGTGCTGGGCGGTGGCGGGGACACCGGCCCGGGTGCTGCGTGGCTGGACGGCTCTCACGGGTGCGCCGGCGCTGCCGCCGCCCTGGGCGTTGGGGCCGCAGCTCGCCGTGGACGAGGGGGTGGGCGAGCGGGGGGTGCGGCGGATCGTGGCCGGGCACCGCGATCGGGGGCTGCCGCTGACCGCCCTTCATCTGGTGGGCGGTGAGGGGGTCGGCTCTTCGGAGCCGGCCGGTCTCGCCCGGCTCGCGGCGGAGTTGCGGGCCGATGGGGTGCGGCTGGTCGCGGCCGGGCCCCCGCGGCAGGAGCCGGCGGAGACCGCCGCTCGCGAGGAGCGGGCGGACGTGAGCGGCGTCGGAGATGCGCGGCGGGCCGTGGTCTGGCGTGATCCGGAGGAGTCGCCCTCGGTCCCTCGCCCACGGGAGCGGCCCTTCCAGCTCTCCTCGTCGCCGGTCCGGGCGGGTGCGCAGCGGTACGGCGGCGCGGTCGCCGGTGGTGCGGCGGACGGCTGGCCGGGACTGCGTGCGGTGCTGGCCACGGTGGTCGGGCTCGGTCTGTGCGGGGTGCCGTACGCGGGCCCGGACATGGGCGCTCTCGGGGACTCCGGCTCGTCCGAGCTGTATCTGCGAGGGCTCCAGCTGGGTGCGCGGCTGCCGCTGTTCCGCGTCCGGGCCGGGTCGGGCGCGGGCGGTGGTGGCGAGGGACGAGAGCCCGGCGAGGAGGTGCTGGGGCACGTCCGGGCGGCGTTGCTGGAGCGGGAGCGGCTGGGTCCGTACTTCGTGACGCTGGCGTACGTGGCGCGGCTGACCGGCGCGCCGTACGTACGGCCGGTCTGGTGGGACGCTCCCCGCGACCGGGGGCTGCGGGAGTGCGAGGACGCCTTCCTGCTGGGTGACGGGCTGCTGGTGGCGCCCGTGCTGGAGCCGGGCACGGTCCGGCGGACGGTACGGCTGCCGCACGGCCGCTGGTACGACACGGTGACGGGCCGCACGTACGAGGGGCCCGGACGGGTGGCGGTGGAGGCGCCGCTGTCGCGGATTCCGGTGCTGGCGCGGGCGGGGGTGGTGATTCCGGTGCGGGGCGAGGACGGCGGGACGGAACTGGAGGTCTGGGCGCCGCGCCCGGGGCGCCGTGGTGGCGGTGTGCTGGTGCGGAGCGCCGGCACGGGGCGGGGAAAGCCCGTGGTGGAACGTTTCCGTGCCCGGTGGGAGGACGGCCGGGTGGTGGTGGAGCGGGAAGGCCACCCCGGAGCGGTGCCGTACCCGGTCCGGGTGCGGGGCGTGTGACCGCAGGACATGGGACCGGTCGGCCGGCCTGCTGTGATGTCGGGCGGCCGGTGTCGGCGGCTCAGCGGTACCGGCCCGCGAACCAGGCGTGGGCGACCTCGGTGTGCAGGGGGAACGCCAGCTCCCCGGGCGTGCGCAGCACGTCGTATCCGGCGGTCTCGTCGGTCGGTACGGACGGCGGGAGCCGGCGGAGCGGACGGGCGGGGAGGAGGCCGAAGAGGAGCAGATGGCCGTCCGGGGAGCTGAGCGCGTCGGCGAGGCGTACCTGGCCCGCGGCGGCTTCCACACCGGTCTCCTCGCGGAGTTCGCGGACCACGGCGTGCCGCCAGTCCTCCCCGCGGTCGATGAAGCCGCCGGGGAGGGCGAGGCGGCCGGGGTGCGGCGGGATGGTCCGGGTGATGACGACCAGGCCCCCGCCCGCCTCGTCGGTGACGGGGAGCAGGGCGACCGCGACGGGGAGCGGGTTGCGGTAGGCGGTCGTACCGCAGGCGGCGCAGGAGCGGGGCCAGGCGTCGGCGTGGAGTACGGATGCGGCGTACGGGGCTCCGCAGGCGGCGCAGTGGGAGTCGGGTACGGGCGGCACGGTGGGCTCGGACACGGGCCGGACTGTATCGGACGGCGCTTCCCCCGGGGGGCCGGAACCTGATACCGATGTGCCCATGACAACCATGACCGCGTTCGGCACCGCACTCCGCGCCCTCTCCGTCGCCGCCTGCGCGCTGCTCGCCGCGACCGTGTCCACCCCGGCGGCGCAGGCACGGCCCGAACCGAAGGCGCCGGACGGGTTCGTCGCGCTGCGCTCCGTCGACCCGACCATCATCGAGGAGATCCGCTACGCCACCCCGCACACCTTCATGGGTGTCCCGGTGGACGGGTACCGGCAGCCGGTCTGCGTCCTGACCCGCCCCGCCGCCGAAGCCCTGCACCGGGCGCAGACCGCGCTGCTGCGTGAGGGCTACTCCCTGAAGGTGTACGACTGCTACCGCCCGCAGCGGGCGGTGGACCACTTCGTGCGCTGGGCCGAGGACCTCGACGACCAGGCGATGAAGGGCGAGTTCTACCCCCGGGTGGACAAGTCGCGGCTCTTCGAGGACGGCTACATCGCGGAGAAGTCAGGGCACAGCCGGGGCAGCACGGTCGATCTGACGCTGGTGAGACTGCCCGCGGCACCCACGAGGACATACCGGCCGGGCGAGCCGCTCTCCCCCTGCTACGGCCCCCGGGACGCGCGGTTCCCCGACGACTCGGTGGACATGGGAACGGGTTACGACTGCTTCGACACGCTGTCGCACACCGACGATCCGCGCGTCCAGGGCATCCAGCGGGCCAACCGGCAATTCCTCAAGACCACGCTCACCGGTCTGGGGTTCGTCAACCTGGCCGAGGAGTGGTGGCACTACACCTTCACCCCGGAACTCTTCCCGGCCACGTATTTCGATTTTCCGGTGGACCGGCGCTCGGTGGCGGGCCACTGAAAGCCGGGTTCGCCTCTCCGCCGGTCCGGCCTTTTCCCCCGGGGCCGTTTCCCGGCGCCGCGGGAGCCGTTACCTTGCCCCTATGACGCAGCAGACGTTCGATTCGTACGAGGAGTTCTGGCCCTACTACGTCGCGATGCACTCCAGGGCCGCGACCCGCTGGGTCCATCTGACCGGGACCCTGACCGGGCTGGCGATCACCGCGTACGGGCTGGCGCGCGGCCGGAAACGGTACGCGGCGGCGCTGCCGTTGATCGGTTACGGGACGGCCTGGCCGGCGCACTTCCTGATCGAGGGGAACAACCCGGCCACCTTCGGCCACCCCGCCTGGTCGCTGCGCGGGGACGCACAGATGATCCTGACGATGCTCGCCGGGCGGGACGCCGAGCTGGCGGAGACCGCGGCGAAGTGGTCCTCGGCGGATCGAGGTCGGGAAGGGCGGAGCGTGCGGCCATGATCCGCCGGACACCCCCTGGGTGTCTGGCGGAGAACGCGGAGCGCCCCGCCGCCGGGTGAGCGGCACGCGGGAGGGGCGCCTCAGGTGCCGGCCGGTTCCCGGAGCCGCCCGGTCCGGGCCAGCGCGTGTTCGACGAGTTCGACGAGGACGTCCCGGACCGAGGACCGGTCGCGGGCGTCGCAGAGCAGGACCGGGGTCTCGGGCCCGAGATCGAGGGCGGCCCGCACGATGCCGGTCGGGAAGGTCTCGGCGCCCTCGAAGCAGTTGACGGCCACGGCGAACGGGATCGCCCGGCGTTCGAAGTAATCCACGGCGGCGAAGCACTCCTCCAGACGGCGGGTGTCGGCGAGGACGACCGCGCCCAGGGAGCCCTGGGCCAGTTCGTCCCAGAGGAACCAGAAACGTTCCTGCCCGGGAGTGCCGAAGAGGTAGAGCACCAGCTCCTCGCGGAGGGTGATGCGCCCGAAGTCCATCGCCACGGTGGTGGTCCGCTTGGTCTCCACCCCTGACACGTCGTCGACGGGCCGCCCGGCCTCGGTGAGGTGCTCCTCGGTGCGCAGCGGTCTGATCTCGCTGACCGCGCTCACCAGCGTCGTCTTGCCCACGCCGAACCCGCCCGCCACCAGGATCTTCAGGGTGACGGGCGCGACGGCCCGCTTGCGGCGGCTAGAGCGCCCGAAGGCCATTGATCACCTCGCGCAGAAGGTTCACGTCCGGCAGCTCGGCCGGCGGAACGGGTCGGGTCACCTGCACCAGCTCCTCCTCGACGAGATCGGCCACCAACACCCGTACCACTCCCACGGGAAGGTCCAGGCCGGCGGCGAGTTCGGCGATCGACTGGGGCACGGCGCAGCAGAGTTCGACGATCTCCACGTGTTCCGGGGAGAGGGCGGCGTCCCTGTCCGGGTCGTCGGCGGCGGGTTCGGGGACGACGACCGCTATCAGGTCGAGCCGGAGGCGGACGGCGCCGCCGGTGCGTCCGCGGGTCATCGCGTACGGGCGCACGGCCGGCTCCGCGTCCGCGTCGAACCAGGGCAGGGGCCGGACGCCGGAGGCGGCGGCCGGCGATCCGGGGTCGGCGTCCCGGGCCGGGTCTGCGCTCATGCCATCCCCTCACCCTCCGGCGGAGGTACCGGACGTACGGGGTGCGTTGACCAGGTGGGCCCCCACGCGCTTGACCATGAGCGTCATCTCGTACGCCACCTGGCCGACGTCGGAGTCCGAATCGGCCAGCACGGCGAGACAGCTTCCGTCTCCGGCCGCGGTGACGAAGAGGAACGCCTCGTCGAGCTCCACGACCGTCTGGCGCACCTGGCCGGCGTCGAAGTGCCGGCCCACGCCCTTGGCCAGGCTGTGGAAGCCGGAGGCGACGGCGGCGAGGTGTTCGCCGTCCTCCCGGCTGAGGTCCCGGGAGGTGCCGGTGGCCAGCCCGTCCCGGGACAGGACCAGGGCCTGCCGGATGCTGGACACGCGGTCCACGAGTTCGTCGAGCAGCCAGTTGAGTTCGCCGGACCCCCTGCGTTCGGAGTCGTGTGCGGCAGCGTGCGGTGCGGTCATCGACCGTCCCCTCCCGGTGGTTTTCCTGGGTCCGAGTCGCCCGTGTCGGTCGGCTCGCCTGCGTTCTGCCGGCGCCCGCGCTGCCAGCCCCGCTGGAGCGAGGCCATGCGGTCGCGGACGTGTTCGGCCTCGCGCTGGATGTCGTCGCCTCCGGCCGCGGGGGCCTCCTGCTCCTGCTCGGTGCGGCCCTCCGCCTCCTCACGGAGCTGGGGTACGAGGCTCGCCTGGCGGATGCGCCTGGGCAGGCCGCCGACGGTGTCGATGACCCGCACGGTCACGGGCTCGGCGTCCTGCTGCGGGGGCGCGGCGGGCGGAGTCTGTGCCGTGCCCGGAGCCGGTGTCTGCGCCGGAATCGGAGCCCGGGGCGGGATCGGGGCTTGCGCCGGAATCGGGGCCCTGGGCGGAACGGGTGCCTGAGCGGGCACCGGGGCCGCGTCGGACGTCCGGGGGACCGAGCGGGTCGGGCCGCCGGACCGGGGGGCGCCGATGCGGCGGCCGTGCTCGGTGACGAGTGCCGGTGGCGTGCGGCGCGGCAGCGGCGCCGGTCCGTCGAAGCGCATCGGGCGTACCGGCGGCACCGGTCCCCCGTGCTCGTCCCCCGCCTGCTGGTGCTGCTCCTGTTCTTCACCCCGCCGCGCCGCACGGGCGCGGAAGAGGCCGCCGCGTTCGCTGTCGCTGTCCTCGAGATCGCCGAGACCGCCGAGGACGGGCGCGAGGGCCGGGTCGAGCGCCCGGTCGCGGTCGCGCTCGAAGGCGGCGCGCTCGCGCGGCCCCATCGGGGCCTCCAGTTCCACGGGACCGTCGATCGGGATGCCGCCGCCCGGTCCGGCCGGGAGCGGGGGCGCGGCGGCCGCCTTCTGCTCGGAGCGGGACCCCGGCAGGGCGCGCTCGGTCCTGCGGTCGAGCCGGAACCCGGTGCCCTGCGTCTCCGGCGCCTCGGTGAGCAGGTTGGCGGGGATGAAGACGACCGCGGTGGTGCCGCCGTATGGAGACTTCTGCAGCGAGACCCGCACCTTCTGGCGCTGGGCCAGCCGGCTGACGACGAAGAGGCCGAGCCGGTCGGTGTCGGAGAGTTCGAAGTCGGGGGTCTCGGCGAGCCGCAGGTTCGCGTCGAGCAGGATCTCGGGTGTCATACCGAGTCCGCGGTCGTGGATTTCGAGGGTGAAGCCGTTGGAGACGCGGTCCCCGTGCACCTGTACGCCGGTGTGGGGCGGGGAGAACGCGGTGGCGTTCTCCAGGAGTTCGGCGATCAGGTGGGTCAGGTCGGCGACCGCGGGTCCGCCGACGCCGATGCGCGGGAGTCTGCGGACCTCGATCCGCTCGTAGTCCTCGACCTCGGCGACGGCGGCGCGCACCACGTCCATCAGCTGGACCGGTTTGCGCCACTGGCGGGACGGTGCGGCACCGGAGAGGATCACCAGTCCCTCCGCGTGCCGGCGCATGCGGGTGGTGAGGTGGTCGAGGCGGAAGAGGTCGGCGAGTTCCTCGTCGCTCTCGGTACGCCGCTCCATCGCGTCCAGCAGGGTCAACTGGCGGTGCAGCAGCACCTGGTTGCGGCGGGCGAGGTTGACGAAGACCTCGGAGACACCGCGCCGCATGTCCGCCTGTTTGACGGCGGCTTCGACGGCGGCCCGCTGGAGGGTGTTGAGCGCCTGGCCGACCTGCCCGATCTCGTCGGGTTCGTAACTCAGGTGCGGGGCCTCGGTCTCCACGTCGATCTGCTCCCCCGCGGCGAGCCTGCGCATGACGCCGGGCAGGCGTACGCCCGACGCCTCGTGGGCCTCTTTGCGGAGCCGGGAGAGGTCACGGACCAGCTCGCGGCCGATCCGTACCGAGACGAATACCGAGACGAGCAGGGCCAGGAAGCCGAGGACCCCCGCGACGCCCGCGAGCACGAGCACCCGGTAGCCGGCGGGTTCGGCGCGGTCCTGGAAGCGGTTGGTCATTTCGGTGTAGTCGTTGGCCAGCCGGTCCAGCACGGGCGGCGCGGCCCGTTGCCAGCGGGCCGTGTCGATCCCGGCGCGGTCGCGTGCCTCGCCACCGGTGATGAGGGCTTTCTCGGCGGTGCGCAGGGGTTCGGTCTCGGGACTGGCCCAGAACCTCTCGACGCGCAGGCGTTCGTCGCCGGGGAGCATGTCCAGGTTGACCTGGTAGAGCAGTTCACGCTGGGCGACGAGGGCGGCCACCTGGCGCAGATCGGCATCGGTGAGACGGGAGGTGAGGAGTCCGGAGGCGACCAACGCGTCTTCGCGGGAGAGGAGTTCGCGGGCCCGGGAGATGCCGACGAGCGCGCGGACCTGCTTGTCCAGGGAGACGTGCTCCATGGTGCGCAGGCCGTTGAGGAAGCGGTAGGCGGGATCCACGAGGCGGTCGTAGAAGTCCATCGCGCGCAACCTGGTGATACCGCGGTTCTCCACGGACTGGCGGAGCGCGGGGAGGCCGTCGGCCGCGCTGACCACCGCGTCGAGACGGCCCTGGGCGTCACTGCCGAGTTCGCCGCGGATGTCGTCGCGGGCCGCGCCGTCCCTGATCTCGGCCACCGTACGGTCGGTGATGGCCTGCTGGCGGCGGAGCAGTGGCAGCGCGTCGGAGGCCCGGGGGTCGGCGAGGAAGACGAGTGTCTGACGGCGTTCGTCCTGGAGGGAGCGGACCGCCTGCTCCAGCGGATGACCGACTTTTTCGACGAGGGAGCCGGCGTCCATCATCTGGCTCGCCTGGCGCCCGGTCACATAGGTGGCGAACGCCCACAGCGCGGTGAGGGAGACGAGGGGCACGAGGAGCAGTGCCGCGATCTTCCTGCGGATGGACTTACCGCGAAAGCGCATGGCCTCCCCCAGCTCGACCCCCCGCACACGGAGGTGTGTCCGTCGGTTCCGCGTCTGCAAACGGCGCGAGCCTACTACCGACACTCTGACAACTCGAAGGATCGTCCGGGCGGTTTTCGGCCTTCCCGCACGGAGTTGACGCGAATCGCTCCCGCTTTTCCGGACACGGAACTCGGTATGCGGGAGAAACACACACGTCGGAGACCCGGAAATCAGCTACCGGACACTTGGCCGGAAACGTGTTTCGTGACCCCCGGCCGGGCGACTCGTTGCCAACTCGCGGGAATATCCCTACCCACGTATTCGTCCATGCGTACGGGGCAGGAGTCACGCCGGAGGCTGGTGCGGCAGGACCGCAGGGTTTGCCGTGCGGACGGCCCGGCCGATCCGCGTAGAGCGGCGGCAGGCCGGGCAGTCACCCTCAAGTCGGTCAGCGGTGGGGAGTTGAAGGTCCTTTGAGCACTAGGGAAGGCCGGGACGTCGGGTCGGTCGACGCCATGCCGGCAGGGGACGTGCGCGTGCCTCGGCAGTTGTGGGTGGAGGAGCCTGCGGATCGCAGGCGGATGCCCGATCCTGTGCGCACGGCGGCGGTGCGCGCCGTGATGATCGTGTCGCTGACGCTGATCCAGGCGATGGTGGCGTTCCTGTGCACGCTGGCGGGATCCTGGCTCGCCTTCCCGATGGCGCTCGGCGCGGTGGCCGGCACGGTCGGGGCGACCTGGTCGGTGCTGGACGTCTGGGTGACCCGCCAGGTGTGGAACCAGCGGCACGGTGTGGTGTCGGTGCCGAGCAGCACCGCGCGGCAGGTGCGACGCGAACGCCGACGGGCCCGCCGCGCGGAACGCCGGTCCCCGGGCGAGGGCGGCGCCGGCATAGAACGGCACGGGCACCGCGCGAGGGGGAGCAGGCTCACCTCGGTGTGAGGCCGGGACCGTCCGGTGCGACCGCCGGCGTAAGGACGTGCCGCGGGACCGGGCCGGGTCCCCTGCGGAGGACCGGCCCGGTCGCGCGGTCAGCCGCCGGCCTGCTCGGTGCTCCGCTTGAACATCCGGGTGGCCGTGATCTCCCCGTGCACGGTCTCCTCCTCGGGGTCCTGCTGGGGCAGTCCGGGGCGCAGGTGCTCCTCGACGCTGATGTACTTCAGCCCGGCGCGCAGGTCCGCGTCGTTGCGTAGCCTGATCACCAGGGGGAACTCGGCGAGTGCCGTCGTGTCGAACAGCCCGGTGGTGTAGAGGAGTTGGACGCCGAGCGCGTCCGACACCGCGCGCTGGAGCTCCAGCAGGTACGTGGCGTTGGCGCGACCGATGGGGTTGTCCAGGAAGAGGGTTCCGGCGTGCCGGTGCCGGTCGCGGCCCCGGTCGTTGCTCCGGAGCGCGGCCATGGTGCAGTACAGCGCGATGGCCGCGGTGAGCAGCTGGCCCCCGGAGAAGACGTCCCCCATCTGTCCCACGGGTACGCGTTCGGCACGGAGCACCGCGTCGGGCTTGAGGATCTCCACGGCGATGCCCTTGGGCCGGAGCGCCGCCTCGACCCCGCGCAGCAGCAGGGACATGCCGTCGCGGCGCAGGTCGGCGTTCTTCTTGAGGGCCGAGTGGGTCGCCTCGTCGATGACCTCTCCGAGACGCTCGCTCAGCGTGGCCTGGTCGGGTTCCTCGAAGCGGATGCGGAGGAACTCCTGCCCGGACCACTCCCCCAGTCCTTCGGGCAGCCGGGACAGCCGCTGTGCGGAACGCAGGGTGGCGAGGGACGACTCCACCAGGCCGCGCAGCCGGTCGACGATGGAGTCCCGGTTGCGTTCCAGCTGGGCGAGTTCGTCGGTGAGGACGCGGAGCCGGGGGGCGAAGGCGTCCGCCCACTTCTGGGCGTGCTCGGGCAGGGCGGAGGCCGGCAGTTCGCGGATCTGCTGGCGGGCGGGGGTGCGTACCTGCTCGTAGCGGGTGGAGTTGGCGTGCCGTACGAGGATGTCGCTCGCCTCCCTGACCGCGCTCTCCGCGGCGGAGAGGTCGGCGGCACAGCCGCGCAGGGAGCGGCGGGCCTCGGCGGCGGAGGTCCGGGCCTCGTCGAGGGTGCCGGAGTGGGGCTCGGGGGCCTCGCCGTCGTCCTCGGTGCCGTGGTCGCGCAGGAGGTCGCGCAGCAGGGCGGCGGTCTCCTCGAAGCCGCCCGCGGAGTCCTCGGCGGTCCGGTGGGCGTGCAGCAGCTCCGCGTGCGCGGCTCGTGCGGTGTCCAGGGCCGCGGTGGCGGCGGAGAGTTCGCCGGTCGCGGTGCGGAGCAGGGTCCGGGCCTCTTCGGCGTCGGCCGGGACGAGTTCCCCGGCCAGTTCGGTGTGGTGCGGTGACTCGTTCTCGGGAGCGAGGCGTTCGGCCTCGCCGCGCAGCCTGCCCAGCTGCTCGCTGGCGGTGGAGGCGCGGGTCTCCAGGAGCTGGACGAGCGATTCGGCGCGGGCCGCCGCCGCCTGCCGGGAGGGGCCGTCGGCGCCGTCGGTGCCTTCGAGGAGCTGTGCGGCGCGGGTGCGCACCTTGTTGCTGAGACGGTCGAGCTCGGAGAGCGCGGCGCTCTCGTCGCTCTCGGCCCGTGCCTGTTCGGCGCGGAGGTCGGCGCCGACGCCGACCTTCTCGTACAGCTGGGAGGCGGCTCGGTAGGCCTCGCGGAGGGTGGGCAGCGCCTGGCGGGCGGTGCGCTCGTCCGGCTCGGGCAGAATCTCCGGAGCGCCCGCGATCTCGGCGCGTTCGGCGCGCAGCGTACGGGCGGTGCGGCGGGCGTCGTCGGCGGCGCGCTGGGCGGCCCTGCGGTCCTCGTCGGCGGCGCGGGCGCGCTCCAGCAGGGTCTGGGCGCGGGCCTCCGATTCGGCTGCCTCCTCGACGAGTTCGCGGAGCCGGATCTGCCAGCCGGCGCGTTCGCGGAGCCGGTGGGCGAGGCCGGCCAGGGCGTCGGCGACGCGGCGGGCACGCTGGGCGGCCTCCTGGCGCTCCTCGCGGACCCGGGCGGTGTCGGCCGCCGCCTCGTCGGCCTCGGCCCGGACGGTACGGGCCTCGGCGAGAGCCTCCTCGGCGGTCTCGGCGGCCGTCCGCGCGGTGGCGGCGGCGGTGGCGAGTTCGGCGAGCATGCCGGGCGGGCAGTCGGCACGCCAGGCGCCGACGCGGGCGGCGAGGGCCCGGTCGGCCGCCAGCCGGGCGGCGAGGACGCGGATGTCCTCGTCCCGGTCGGCGGCCCGGGCGCGCAGAGCCCGGCGCTCCTCGTCGGCGGCGAGTTCGTCGTGCATGGCCGGGTTCGGCGGGACGAGGAACACGTCGTCACCGCCGGTACCACTGCCCGCGTCGGGGACGGGCGCGAGCAGGGCCGCGGCGGTGCCGACCGCGACGGTGGAACGGGGCAGCAGGGCCGCGCCGCCGAGGACCTCGCGGGCGCGGCTGTGGGCGCCGGGGTCGGTGATGACGACGCCGTCGACGAGTTCGGGGCGGGCGGCGAGGACGGCGGCATGGTCGGCGGGGTCGACGGCCTGGGCGAGGTAGCGCCAGCCGGGCAGGGCGGGAATGCCGTGCTCGCCGAGGTATTCGACGGTGGCCAGTACATCGGGGCCGGGCGGCAGCAGTCCGCCGTCGCCGAGTGCGCCGAGGATGCGGGAGTCGTCGGCGGCGGCCGTACGCAGGTCGAAGAGGCGGCGTTCGGCGGTCGCGACGCTCTGGTCGAGCAGCTCGCGCAGTTCGTCGGCGCTGCGGTCGAACTCCTCGGTCGTCAGGGAGCGGGTGGTGGTGCGGCGGTCGGCGAGGGCGACTTGACGGTCCGTGCCGCTCCCGGCGGACCCGCCGTCGGCGGAGGTGACGGCGCTGTCCGGCGCGGTGGCATGGGGTCCGTCGGGGCCGGTACCGCTGCGGGGCTGGGGCACGCCGGCGCCGGAGGGCAGGCCGAGGAGGTCGGCGAGACGGCCTTCGGAGGCGAGGGCGTCGGCGGCGGCGCGCTCGTCCTCGTAGGTCTGTTCGGCGGCCTTGGCGGCGTCGGCGGCGCGGGCGGCGGCGAGTTCGGCGCGGCTCTCGGCCGCGGCGGCTTCCCGGGCGTGGTCGGCCGTGGAGCGGGCGGCTTCGCGGGCGGTGTCCCAGGCGGCGACCGCGGCCTGTTCGGCGTCGCTCGCTGCGAGGGCGGCACGGGCCGGGTCGGCGTCGGGGGCCGTGTCGTCGAGCCAGCCCGCCCGGACGGCCTCGGCGGTCTCCTGTTCGACCTCGGCGAGGCGCTGACGCAGGTGGCCGGCCTCGCTGCGGGCGCGCTGGGCCTCGGTGGCAGCGGTGGTGGCGTCGCGGTGGGCGCGCTCGCCCTCGGCCTGGAGGGTGTCGGAGCGCTCCTCCTCCTCGTTGGCGACCCGTTCGCCGTCCTCGGCGGCCGTGTGCAGGGCGCGCACCAGGTCGGCGGCGGCGGTGGCGCGGGCGGCGAGCGCGGGCGCCGCGTCGCGTTCGGCCTCGCGGATGGCGACGGCGACGCGCGCCGAGCGGTCGGCGGCGGCGCGGTGGCGCAGCACGGCCTCGGCGGCCTGCCAGGCGGAGTGCAGGGTGCGGGCGTCGCCCAGTTCGCGGCGCTGGGCGGCGGCGGACTTCTCGGCGGCGGCCAGCGCGAGGGAGGCGTTGCGGTAGGCGAGTTCGGCCGCGACGAGGGCGCGGTGGCCCCGGGTGCGTTCGGCCTCGGTGACGGTGTGGGCCGCGGCGGTGACGTGCTGGGCCAGTTCGGCGGTACGGCCGCGTTCCTCGGCGGCGCGGGCGGAGAGGCGGCGCGCGAGGGTGCGGGTACGGCGCTCCGCGCCGGCGTGGACGTCCCGGCTGCGGGAGCGGGCGGCGGTGGCCTCGACGATCCGGCCGAGGAGGTCGGCGGAGCCGGCGGTGAAGTCGCGTTCGGCGGTGAGTTCGGCACGGCGGCCGAGCTTGTTCCCGAAGCCGCTGACGAGGTCGGCGAGGCCGTCGGTGTCACGGGTGTCGGTGACGGCCCGCAGCAGCAGGTCGGTGAAGTCGGAGTCCTTCTTGACCGCGAAGAGTCCTGCGGCCTCGCCCTCGTCGGCGTTCATCTCTCGCTGGTAGCGGAAGAGTTCGGGGTCGAGTCCGAGGTCGCCGAGGTGTTCGTTCCACCGGTCGTGGATCTCTTCCCAGTGGACGTCGAGGTGCTGGTAGAACTTCCCGGCGTCCGTCAGTGCGTCGCGGAAACCCTTCATGGTGCGGCGCCGCCCCCGGGCGCCGGAGGCGCCTTCGGCGGGGCGGCCGACGGCGGTGGCCTCGGCCACGGGGAGGTTGTCGAGGCTGAGCCCCGGTCCGGGGCGGAAGGAGTACCACGCCTCGGCGAACCGGCGCGGGTCGTTGGAGACCTGGTGGCCGCGCCATTCACTGACCTTGCCGACGACGACGCACTCGCCGGTGAGGGTGTGCTGCCACTCCAGGGCGACGTGCCCGCAGTCGTCGGCGAGCAGGAACTTGCGGAGCACACCGGAGCTGGCACCGCCGAGGGTGTTGCGGTGGCCGGGCAGCATCACCGAGAAGATCAGCTTCAGCAGGACGGACTTGCCGCCGCCGTTCTCCAGGAAGAGGACACCGGCGGGTGCGGGCCGGCGCGGTGGTCCGACCGGTTCGTCCTCGAAGAACTCGGCCTGCGCCGGAGCGGGTTCGGGTACGGGCGCTCCGACGCCGCGCAGATCGAGAACGGTGTCGGCGTAGCGCGCACCGGCCGGTCCGATGGAGTAGAGGCGGACCCGGGACAACTCGTACATGGCGGCGGACTCTCGTCGTTCGTGAAGCGGAACGGGCAGAACAGGCGGAACGGGCGGAACGCGGTGGTGGGGCGTCAGCCGTGGAAGGGCAGGCCGGCGTCGGCCGCGAGATCCAGGTCGTCGGTGTCGCGCGGGGGCAGCAGGGTCGCGCTGCCGTCGCTGACGGGGACGACCCCGAGCTCCAGCAGTTCGGCCATGGCGGCGCTGCCCGCCATGTCGCGTACCTGGAGCTGGTAGCGCGCGGTGGTGCGGTAGGCGCCGCCCGCATCGTCGCCGGTGCGCTGGAGGAAGCCGGAGTCGGTGAGGAAGGCGACAGCCTTGCCGATGATGCCGGTGGTCGATCCGGCGAGGCGGCGGGCGTCCTTGGTGGCGCCGGTCGCGCTGCGGCGGGCGTAGACCCGCCAGCCGGCTTCAAGTCCCGGGGCGTCGCTCGTGGGGTCGGTGTTCTCGCCCTGCTCGGCGGCCCGCTCCTCCAGCCGCAGGCACGCCTGGCGGACGAACGCGTCGACGCCGTTGACGGTGATGCGGCCGATGTACGCGTCGTCGGCGAGGTCCTCGGGCCGGGGGAACGCCATGGTGGCGACGGCGAGGTGGGCGAGGCCATGCAGGAACCGGTCGGCCGCGTCGGAGGAGGCGCGGCGGGCGTAGTCGCCCATCCGTACGGCGAAGACCGAGTCCTCGTCGGCGGTGACGGCCATGCCGGCGCGGGTGGAGACCTCCAGGACGACCAGGCCGAGGCCGGTGGCGACGGCGTCCGCGAGCCGTCCGAACGCGGGCTCCTCGCGGTAGCGGCGCAGCAGGTCGGCGTACTCGGCGTCCCGCGCGGGCACCAGTTTGGGCTGGAGTCCGAAGGAGACCAGGCGTGCGGCGTCGGCGGCGTCGGCCGGGGTGACGGACGCCGGTCCCGTGGCGGGAGCGGGCTCCACGGCGGGGGTGACGGCGGGTTCGTCCCACGCGTCGGTGTGCTCGGCGCGGTGGTCGCTCACTGCTGGGGCTCCTCGGTGCGGAATTGCGCGAGTACGGCCACGGCCACGGGGGTGCGGGCCGGGCGGCGGGGCGTCGGGGCGCTCATGACGCCTCCTTGCGGTCGGCGGCCATGCCGGCCGCGTCGAGCAGGGCGGTGCCGACGACCAGGTCGGCGCCGCCGAACTCGGGGTCCTTCAGCTCGGTGCCGTCGTCCACGGCGAACAGCAGGCGCCGCTCCCCCTGGCGGTAGGCGGTGCCGACCGGCGGGCTCGCCGCGTGCACCGCCAGCAGGGCCACCAGGTACGGCAGTTCCAGGTCCCCGGTGGCCCGGGCCTCCGCCAGCAGTCCGGAGAGCCGGCGGGGGGCGTCGTACTCCAGGTCGAGCAGCGACATCGCGGCGGCGAGCTGGTCCTCGCTGAACCGGCTGTCGTCGGGGGTGGCGATCAGATCCGGCTCGGGCATCTCGACGCCCAGGTGTTCGCGCTCCACGGGCGGGGCGAGCAGCAGGTCCACCAGGTCGCCGACCCGTACGGAGGTGGGGGTGCGCAGTCCGGTGCCCCGGGCGAAGAACGCGTCGGTGGCCCGGATGGACTCTTCCACGGGGAGCGGCAGGAGCGGGGCGAGGAGCTGCCCGTAGAGGTCGAGCCCGGTGCGCGGGGCCGGGGCGGCGAAGGCCTGCCGGTCCTGTTCGGCGCGGAAGAGGGGGCCGGCTTCGAGGAGCCGGGACTGCAGCTGGGTGTGGCGGCGGATGCAGTCCTTGACGATGTCGACGAGTTCGGCGGCGCGGCGCTTGTTCTCGGGCTCCTCGGCCTCGTCACGCGCCTTGCGGATGTTGGTGAGGATCGCGTTCTCGTGGCGGTAGCGGTCGGCGACGTGGTCGAGGGCCTCGGCGATCATGTCGGGGACGGCGTTGAGCCAGTCGACGGCACGGACGTTGCGGCGGGTCGCCTCCAGCGTGCGGCGGAGCGTCTCGGCGTACTGCACGGTGCGGTAGCGGGCCTGTTCGGCGGCGAGCTGCGCGTCGGCGAGGCGGCCCCGGCTGACCAGCACCTCCAGCTTGACCTCGGCGGCGATCTGCGCGCTGGTGACGTCGGTGTCCAGCGCGCCCACGAGGACGTTGACGGCCTCGTCGGTCGCCCGGAGGAAGACGGTGCCGCCGGGGCCGGGGACCTCCTCGACGAGCTTGAAGTCGTAGTCCCTGCGGACGTACACGCCGTCGGGTCCGAAGGTGCCGTAGACCGCGCGGAAACCACGGTCGACGCTGCCGACGTTGATGAGGTTCTCCAGCACCCAGCGGGCGACCCGCTCGTGCTCGGCGGCGGGACGGTGGGGGGCCTGGGCGTGGACCCGGGACAGCAGCCTGGTCACTATCTGTTCGTGGTCGGCGCCGGTGTCGAAGTCCATGTGGAGGGTGACCGCGTCGATCGCGGCGAGGGCGACCTCGGCCATGGAGTAGACGGTGTACTCACCGGCGAGGTTCGCCTTGCGCGCGTCGAGATCGTGCAGCGGCGCGGTGCAGGCGAGCGCGCGGAGCCGCCGGGCGAGCCCCTCGTCGGCGGCCGGGCCCGGTGCGGGCCGCGGGCCCGCGCTGAGCTGGGGCGCGGCGTTGTCCGTATCGGCAGGCGAAGTCACGCAGGACAGATTAGGTCCTCACCCCGACAACGGTCGAAACGGCGCAGATCCGACCGCCCCGCCCGGGGGCTGTCAGGGCTCGGACGAGGGCGTCACCGGGCATCCGCCGACGAGGGCCGGCGGTCGGCTCCCGGCTGCCGTCGACGGCCCGGCAGGTGTCTCCGGGCGGCGACGGGAGCTGGTCGCGCGGGGCGTCCGCGGCCCGGCTCATCACCCACGCACGGTGAGCACGCGAGCGCCGGGCGCCGGGCGCCGGGCGCCGGGTCGCCCGCGCTACCGGTCGGCCGGGTCTGCCGGATCCTGAGCCCGTTCACGCCGCCACCGCCGTGCGGTCGCGCAGCACCTCGTCGTAGTGGTGCAGCAGCAGGTCGCCGACGGCTTCCCGGGTACGGCCCCGCACCGCGGCGTGCCCGGCCCGGCCGTACGCGGCGGCGCGGCCGGGGTCGGCGGTCAGCGCCCGGACCGCGTCGCGGACGGCCGCGGCGTCGTGCGGGGGGACCTGCAGTCCGGTGCGGCCGCGGTCGACCAGGTCGAGCGGTCCCCCGCCGCGGGTGCGACGACCGGCAGCCCGGACGCCATCGCCTCCTGGACGGTCTGGCAGAAGGTCTCGTACGGGCCGGTGTGGACGAACAGGTCCAACGAGGCATGGATGCGGGCGAGTTCGTCGCCGGTGCGGCGGCCGAGGAAGACGGCTCCGGGGAGGGCTCCGCGCAGCGAGGCGCCGCTGGGGCCGTCGCCGTCGACGACCTTGACGCCGGGGATGCCGCAGGCTCCGGCGAGGAGTTCGACGTCCCGTGGCCGTTGTCACACGTGTACGGGGCACCTGGTGCCCCCGCCCCGCACGCGCACCGCGCGGCGGCCCGGCCCGCCGCGCACCCCGGGGTGTCGCCGTCCCCGGGGCGTCAGGGCGATGTTCTCGCCGGGGCGCCGGTCAGACTCCGGTCGCCTCGGGCTCGATGCGGCTGCGCACGGCGGTCTGCACCTCGGCCTCCTCGGCGGGGTCGGCGGCGAGCCGACGCAGCCGCTCGGCGACGCGGACGTCCCCGGTCGCCGCGTGCCGCGCGGCGATCTCGCGGGTGGTCTCCTCGCAGTCCCACAGGCATTCGACGGCGAATCCGGTCGCGAAGGACGGATCGGTGGCGGCGAGCGCGCGGGCGGCGCGGCCCCGCAGGTGCGAGGAGGGGGTCTCCCGGTAGACGTGGCGCAGGACGGGGGCGGCGCAGGCGATGCCGAGGCGGCCCGCTCCGTCGACCAGCGGCCCCAGCCGCAGGGGGTCGGGCCGGCCCGCGCGCACGGCCTCGCGCAGGGCGCCGAGGACGAGGGGGGCGTCGGCCGGTCCGCCCCGGCGGGCGAGGGTTCCTGCGGCCGAGACCCCGAGGGCGTCGGGCCGGTGCGCCCAGCGGCGGGCCCGGACGACGGCGGCTTCGCCGGGCATCCGCTCGAAGGCGGCGACGGCGGCCGCGGCGACCGTGCGCGAGGGATCGGCGGCCGCGGCGTCGATCAGGTCGAGCACTGCGGGGTCCTCGGCTTCGGCGAGGTAGTGCAGGGCGGCGCAGCGGGCGCCCTCGGGTCCGCTGCGGGCCGCTTCCACGATCTCGGGGCGGTCCTCGGTGCCGGCGACGGCGGCGAGGCAGCGGGCGGCGGGCACGTGCAGTGCCTTGCCGCGCTCCAGGGCCTGCTGGGCCCAGTCCAGGACGGCCTGGACGCTCCATCCGGGGCGGGGGCCGCCGGGTGACATCTGGCGTTGCCAGCGGTCGAAGGAGCCGCGCTCGGTGGCGGTCCGGATGCGGGCGCCGACGGCGGCACGCGGGTCGTCGGCCCACAGCCGCCACGGGCGCGGTTCGAAGGCGTCGCGTACGGCGGCGGCGAGCTCGGCGGCGCCCTCCGGGGTGTCGGCGAACCGGGCGAGGACGGGCAGCGCGAGGGAGCGCAGCCCGGCGTCGTCGTCGCGCAGGGCCAGCTCGTCGAGCGCCCACGCCCAGTTGGCGCCGGTGGCGGCGTACCGCCGCAGCAGTGGGAGGGCGTCGCCGCGTCCGTACGAGGCGAGGTGACCGAGGACGGCGAGGGCAAGGCCCGTGCGCGAGTCGTCGGTGTCGAGGTGGTCCTCGGGATCGGCGAGGTGACGCTCGATCTCCTCCAGACCGCCGTCGAGGTCGATGTAGAGCCGGGCGTAGTAGAGGGAGCGGTTCTCGACCTGCCAGTCGTGGCGGGGGTCGCCCAGAACACAGTGGTTGAGTGCCGCGAGCGCCTCGGTACGGGGTGCGGCGAGCGCGTGGAGCGTGCCGTCGCCGCGGCCCCTCTGCAGCAGGCCGAGCAGGGTGCCGCTCGGCGCTATGAATGGATCGAACATGGAGAAAGCCTCACATCAAGCTGTCGACGCAACCGGGACTGTGCAGTACTGGGCCTCACGTGCGGATCGTGCGGGACTCGCACGATCCGAACGGGAGGCCCCCAGGGCCCGTATACGGGTTGGCCCGCGGCGTCGCGGGGCAACCCGGTACAGGCCCTGGGCGGCGTCCGGCGGATCCTGGCCGGGGTCGCGGCGTTCGCCGCGCTCTTCCCCGGCTTGATCCGCCGGACGCCACCTAGTGCCGGAGCACTATGCCGCGCAGCGACATGATCGGCCGACCGCCGTCTTCTGCCTGGTGCCGAGCATCTTCCTCTGCCTCTCGTCGGTGGTCCGGAGCGGACCCGCGACGTCATGATGACCCAGCCATTTCGCCACCGCGACCACATTTCCGACGGACCGGTCGTCGTGGGCCGCGCCGCCCGGGCGGGCGGCGGTGTCAGCGCGCACCGAACAGTTCCAGCAGGTCGGCCTTGCCGAACATGCGCGCGGTCTCCACCGCGGAGGGCGTCCCTCCGGCCGGATCGGCGCCGGCGGCGAGCAGCGCGCCGATGACGTCGGACTCGCCCTTGAAGACGGCTCCGGCGAGCGGGGTCTGGCCCCGGTCGTTGGCGCGGTCGGGGTCGGCGCCCCGGGCCACGAGGGCGGTGACGGCGGGCGCGTGGCCGTGGTAGGCGGCGAGCATCAGCAGGGAGTCGCCCCGGTCGTTGGTGAGGTTGGCGGGCACTCCCGCGTCGACGTGGGCGGCGAGGGCGTCCGTCTCGCCGCGGCGGGCCAGGTCGAAGACCTTCGTGGCCAGTTCGACCACCTCGGGGTCGGGGGTTTCGCTCATCGGACGGACCGCCTTCCTTGACCGCTGTCGTTGCCGTAGTCGTCGCCGCCGCCCTCCCGGGGCGTCCGGCGCCGGGGGCCGTGCGGGTAAACCGACAGGGTACTGCCCCGCAACGGCCGGGGTCGGGGACGTCTGGAGGGACCGGTCCGGGGTGCGGGCAGCGGCCGCGGCCCGGCCCGGCCAGGACGCCCAGCCGCGGTTCCGGTGCGGTTTTCCTCACATTCCTCGCAGCGCGGACGCGGTTTCGGCGCACCCGGCATACGGCCGCGTGGCCACCTTTCCTGGACTGGTCGGGTGAAAACATCACCTTTTCACTCCAATGCACCTTTTATCGTATAGATACACCGGGTGAGCCTGGAAGGACTCATGGTGACCGTCCCTCTCAACCAGGAGAACCGCTCATGATCCTTTCCATCTCCGGCGTGGTCCTGCTCGGCATCATCGCCTTCCTGTTCTTCAAGAAGGACGGGATGAAGGCGTCCCACGGCCTGATCTGCGCCCTGTTCGGCTTCTACCTGGCCGGCACCGCCATCGCGCCCAGCATCACGGCGGGCGGGGCGAGCCTCGCCGGTCTGCTGGGCGGGATCAAGTTCTGATCCCTCCGCACCCGAACCCCACACCCCCTCCAGGAGACAGACGTGGCCCGGCGACCACTTCCCCGCATTCTGAGCAGCGGCGGCGCATCGATCACTCGCGGTCGCGAGCTCGCGCGCACGGCCGCCGACAGCGCCACCGACGTCCTCCACCCGCTGATCACGATCACCCGTGGTCTGCGGCTGCTGGCCGTCGCAGGACGGCAGAAATGGGCCGCGACGCCCAAGGACCGGCGCGGCTCCAAGCTGTTCCTCGTCGCGGCCTGCCTGACCGCGGTGGCGCTCGTCCCGCACGGGCCGGTCCTGGCCGTGATCGCGGTGATGGGCGCCGCCGCGTGGAGGGGCCGCGACCGGACCCCGGCGAGGACCGGCCCGGACGAGGCCGGGGAAACCCGGCTGCGCACCCTCTACGAGGCGCTCGTCCCGTACTTCTCCGTCGCGGACGACCCCGCCCCCCTCTTCGCCCACGGCGGCGACTGGGATCAGTCCTTCGACGACTACGCCTTCGACGGCGACGGCCGGCTCGTCCGGCTCCGGGTGACCTACCCGGCCTGGTTCACCGACGGCGAGAGCGAGGCGCGGACCCGGATCGAGCAGGTGGTGCACGCCAAGTCCGGCCGGGGCCGCGAGTACCACTTCGCTTGGGACGAGGAGGCGAACCAGCTCGCCATGACCGTGCTCGCCCCGCTCCCCGCGACGATCGCCGCCCAGCGTTTCGTCACCGCCCCCGGCGAGACCGTCCTCGGCTTCACCGACCCGGGGTCGGTCGGGCGCACCGTACCGGTCCAGGACGGTGACGCGCACCACGACGCCTCCCCCGTAGTCTGGCGGACCGGCCCCCGCTCGTCGGAACCCCATCTGCTCGCCGTCGGGATGCCCGGCAGCGGTACGACCACCCTGCTGCGCTCCGTCGCGCTGCAGGCCCTGCGGGACGGTGACGTGCTGGTGGTCGACGGCGGAGGCAGCGGCGAATACGGCTTCCTGGCCGGGTGCGAGGGCGTCCTCGCCGTCGAGTGCGGGGTCGCGGGCGCGTTGGCGGCGCTCGAATGGGCGGCGCACGAGACGGAGCGGCGACTCCTCGACGCCAACCGCGAACGCCAGGCCGGACGCCCCGTCGCCGAGAGCACCGGGCGCCCGCTCTGGATCCTGCTGGACCGCCCGTCCGTCCTCGGGCACCTGGCAGCGGCGGACGGCCGGCCCGACCCGCAGGATCTCCTCCAGGTTCCGCTCCGGCACGGCCGGGCGGCCGGGGTCACGGTGGTGCTCGCCGAGCAGTTCGACGCCGTGGACGGCCTCTCGGACGCGGTGCTGGCCCACACCAGGGCCCGCGCCGTTCTCGGCGCCGCCTCGCGCGAGCAGGTGGCGGCCGTCCTCGGCGCCGAGCCGCACACCACACCGGTGCCCGGTGTGCCCGCCGGACGCGGGTACGCCCGGCTGGGCGCGGGCGAGGTGCTGCGGCTCCAGGTCCCGGCCACTCCGGACCCGTACGACGAGGCCGCCGGCGAGGCGGACCGCCGGGCCGTGCGCGCCCTGCTCCCGGAACGTACGGCCGGGGAGGCCGTCCCCGAGCCGTTCGAGGCGTCCGGGACGCCCGGGGCGGCTTCGGAGGACGGGGACGCCTCCGCGAAGCGGGACGTGTACCGCGCACCGCAGCCGGCGGTCGCGGAGGGCTGACCGGTACGCGGGGCCCGGCGGGCGGGCCCGGACCGGGGTGCCCGCGCCCGCCCACCAGGCGTTCCCCCGGCGTGCGTCCCGCCCGTCCGGTGCGAGGCCCTCAGGCCACGAAGGTCCTCGGCGCGTCGGCGCCCGCCCCCGCGCCGGCCCGGACCAGGGCCGCCGCCGCGGCCAGCCGCGTCGCCGCCTCGTCCGCCACCGGCCCGCCGACCGTGAACGGCAGCCGGACGTACCCCTCGAACGCCCCGTCCACGCCGAAACGAGGCCCGGAGGGAACTCTGACGCCCACCCGCTCCCCGGCCACCGCCAGGCGCGACCCGGAGAGCCCGCCCGTACGGGCCCAGAGGGTGAGGCCCCCGCGCGGCACCTCGAACTCCCAGTCGGGCAGTTCCCGGCGCACCGCCGCGACCAGGGCGTCACGGTTGCTCCGGGCCTGCTCGCGCCGGAGCGCGACCGCGTCGGCCCAGCCGCCGGTGCGCAGCAGCCAGTTGATCGCGAGCTGCTCCAGCACGGGCGTTCCCATGTCGGCGTAGGCGCGTGCCGAGACAAGACTGCGGATGGTGTCGGGCGCGGCCCGGACCCAGCCGATCCGCATCCCGGCCCAGAACGCCTTGCTGGCCGATCCGACGGTGATCACCGTGCTGCCGGCAGGGTCGAAGGCGCAGACCCGGCGGGGCATCTCCACGTCCTCGTCGAGGGCCAGTTCGTGCATCGTCTCGTCGACGACCAGGACCGTACCGGCCGAGCGTGCCGCCTCCACCAGCCCGCGTCGTTGCTGCTCGTCGGCGAGCGCGCCGGTGGGGTTGTGGAAGTCGGCGACGACGTAGGCGAGCCGGGGGGCGGCATCGCGCAGGACCTGCCGCCAGTGGTTCAGGTCCCAGCCGCCGAGCCCGTCCCGCATGGCTACGGGCACCAGCCTGGCGCCGGTCTCCCGCATCAGCTGGAGGATGTTGGCATAGCTCGGCGACTCGACGGCGATGCGTTCGCCGCGCCCGGCGAAGAGGTGGCAGATGGCGTCGATGGCTCCCATCGCCCCGGTGGTCACCATGATCTGCTCGGGCATGGTGGCGACGCCGTGCTCGGTGTAGCGGTCCGCGATCATCCGGCGCAGGGCGGGCAGGCCGGCCGGATAGTCGCCGTGCGTGTGGGCGTAGGGCGGGAGTTCCTCCAGGGCGCCCTGGACGGCCCGGGTCAGCCAGGGTTCGGGGGCGGGCAGCGAGGCGCAGCCCAGGTCGATCATCGAGCCGAGCGCTTCGGGCGGCAGCGGTTCCAGGCCCCGGGCCGGCAGCGGGTTGCCCGCGGGGACCGCGGTCCAGCTGCCCGCGCCGCGCCGGGACTCCAGGAAACCCTCGGTGCGCAGCGCCTCGTAGGCCGCGGCGACGGTCGTACGGCTGACCGCGAGGGCGAGGGCGAGTTCGCGTTCGGCGGGGAGTCGCGCGGCGACCGGTACCCGGCCTTCGAGCACCAGCAGCCGGACCCCGTCCGCGAGGGCGCGGTAGGCGGGAGGCTTACGGGCGCCGGGGAGCATGGGGCGGGAGAGTGGAGCCTGGAGCTGGCGCGCGAGCTGGGCGGCCCCGACCGTCGAAGTCCACTGAGCCATGAAATCAGTCCACCTTCCTCGGATTGGCCATGGTTGGCAGCCAATCCTCCGCCACAGAGTGGCACGAGCCGGTCCACCACCATCACAGCAGGGGGTACCCCATGTCCGCCACCGTCGTCCCGCACCGCACCCGTCTCGTCCGCCGGCTGGTGCGGTTGTACGCCGGTCTCACGCTGTACGGCATGAGTTCGGCGCTGCTGGTCGTCGCCGGGCTGGGGCTGGAGCCCTGGGGCGTGCTCCATCAGGGGATCTCGAGGCTCACCGGCGTCGCCCTCGGGACCGTGTCCATCGGGGTCGGGGCGCTCGTGCTGCTGCTGTGGATCCCGCTGCGGCAGCGCCCGGGGCTGGGCACCGTCTCCAACGTCCTCGTGGTGGGCCTGGCGATCGACGGCACCCTGGCGCTCGTGCCCCCGGCCCACGGGTGGGCGGCCCGGATCGCGGTGCTCGTTCTGGGGGTCGTCCTGAACGGGGCGGCGACCGGGCTCTACATCACGGCCAGGTTCGGCCCCGGGCCGCGCGACGGTCTGATGACCGGTCTGCACCGGGTGACCGGCCGGTCGGTGCGGCTGGCGCGGACGGTGGTCGAGGTCACGGTCGTGGCGGCCGGGTTCGCGCTGGGCGGCTCGCTCGGGATCGGAACGGTCGTGTACGCGCTGGCCATCGGACCGCTCGCCCAGTTCTTCCTGCGCCTGTTCGACGCCCCCCGGCCGCCGGGAGCGACCGGGGCCGTCGCCGGTCCGTCACCGGAGAGCGCCATACTGCGGCGGTGACCTCAGCACGCCACCCGTACCTGGACCACCCGTCGACGATCCCGTTCGCCCACCGCGGCGGTGCGGCGGGTGGGCTGGAGAACACCGCGGCCGCCTTCCGCCGGGCTGCGGCGGAGGGATACCGCTACTTCGAGACCGATGTGCACACCACGGCGGACGGCCGGCTGGTCGCGTTCCACGACCCGACCCTGGACCGGGCCACGGACGCCGGGGGCCGGATAGCGGACCTGCCGTGGAGCGAGGTCCGGCGTGCCCGGGTGGACGGCCGGGAGCCCCTGCCCCTCTTCGAGGACCTGCTGGCCGAGTTCCCCGAGGCCCGCTGGAACGTCGACGTGAAGGCCGAGTCCTCGTTGGAACCCCTCCTCGCGCTGATCCGCCGGACGGACGCCTGGGACCGGGTGTGCGTCGGCTCGTTCTCGGAGGCCCGGGTGGCCCGCGCGCAGCGGCTCGGCGGCCCCCGGCTCGCCACCTCGTACGGGGTGCGGGGCGTCACGGCCCTGCGGCTGCGCTCGTTCGGGATTCCGGCGCCGCTGCGCCGGGGCGCGGTGTGCGCGCAGGTGCCGGTGAGTCAGAACGGCGTCCGGGTCGTCGACCGTCGCTTCGTCCGTACGGCGCACGCCCTGGGCCTCCAGGTCCATGTCTGGACGATCGACGAGGCTGCGGAGATGACCGCCCTGCTCGACCTCGGCGTGGATGGCATCATGACCGATCACATCGGGACGCTGCGTACGGTGCTGAGCGAGCGCGGGACCTGGTCCTGACGCCCCTCCGGCGCCAGGACCGGGTGTGAACGGGACGGACCGAGCAGGGGGCAGGGGTTTGAGTACCGGAACCACAGGAACGGCGACACCGGAACGCCCGGCGGACGCGGCGGGGGCCGCCGCGGCGCGCAAGCGGGAACAACGGGGCTGGTACTTCTACGACTTCGCCTGCTCGGTCTACTCCACCAGTGTGCTCACCGTCTTCCTCGGGCCCTATCTGACCTCGGTGGCGAAGGCGGCCTCCGACTCCGAGGGGTACGTGCACCCCCTCGGCATACCCGTGCGGGCCGGGTCGCTCTTCGCGTACGCGGTCTCCGCGTCGGTGGTCCTCGCGGTCGTGCTCATGCCGCTCGTGGGCGCGGCGGCGGACCGTTCCGGCCGCAAGAAACCGCTGCTCGCGGCAGCCGCCTACACGGGCGCCGCGGCCACCACCGGGATGTTCTTCCTGGACGGCCACCGCTATCTGCTCGGGGCCTTCCTGCTGATCGTGGCCAACGCGGCGATCTCGGTGTCGATGGTGCTGTACAACTCCTATCTGCCGCAGATCGCGGAACCGGACGAGCGGGACGCGGTCTCCTCACGGGGCTGGGCGTTCGGCTACACCTCGGGCGCGCTCGTCCTCGTCCTCGACCTCATCCTCTACACCGGTCACGACTCCTTCGGTCTGACCGAGTCGGATGCGGTACGCATCTGTCTGGCCTCCGCCGGGCTGTGGTGGGGCGCCTTCACCGTGGTGCCGCTGCGCCGGCTGCGCGACCGCCGGGTGGCGCGGGACGGCGAGGGCGCCGTCGGCTCGGGCTGGCGGCAGCTGATCGCCACCCTGCGCGACATGCGGCGCCATCCGCTGACGCTGTCGTTCCTGCTGGCGTACCTCATCTACAACGACGGGGTGCAGACCGTCATCTCCCAGGCCTCCCTGTACGGCTCCGAGGAACTCGGTCTCGACCAGACGACGCTGATCACCGCGGTCCTGCTGGTGCAGATCCTGGCGGTGGCCGGGGCGCTCGGGATGGGGCGACTCGCCCGGGTGTACGGCGCGCAGCGCACGATCCTGGCGTCGCTGGTGGTCTGGACGCTGATCCTGGCGGCCGCCTACCTCCTGCCGGCCGACGCGCCCGTCTTCTTCTACGTCCTGGCGGCGGCGATCGGTCTCGTCCTCGGAGGCAGTCAGGCGCTCTCCCGCTCCCTTTTCTCGCATCTGGTCCCGCGCGGCAAGGAAGCGGAGTATTTTTCCGCGTACGAGATGAGCGACCGCGGACTCAGCTGGCTGGGGCCCCTGGTCTTCGGCCTGGCGTACCAGCTGACCGGCAGTTATCGGCAGGCGATCGTCTCCTTGGTGGTGTTCTTCGTCATCGGTTCCGTGCTGCTCGCGAGGGTGCCCGTGCGGGCCGCGGTGGCCGCCGCGGGCAATCCCGTACCGCAGCGGATTTAGACGTTGAAGTAAAAGGCCGGTAGTGTACGTCTTTGGCCTGCCCGGAAAGACCGTTACTGCGAGTGGACGACGTCAAACTGATGGGTGACAGATCCATTCAAAGGTGACAAACCGGGTGGCGATGGGGAATCACCCCCGATACAGCAGCGACACGACAGGCGGCGCGTGGCCGGCAACGGGAATCTTTACCGCCGAGCGGACGTTGACCGGATGACGACGACAGCGACACCTGTCCTGTGGGCGACAAGCCCGGGAGGCACGATTCATGAGTGAGCGAGCTCTCCGCGGCACGCGACTCGTGGTTACCAGCTACGAGACGGACCGCGGCATCGATCTGGCCCCGCGCCAGGCGGTGGAGTACGCATGCCAGAACGGGCATCGATTTGAGATGCCCTTCTCGGTAGAGGCGGAAATTCCGCCGGAGTGGGAGTGCAAGGCGTGCGGCGCCATGGCACTCCTGGTGGACGGGGATGGCCCCGAGGAGAAGAAGGGCAAGCCTGCGCGTACGCACTGGGACATGCTCATGGAGCGGCGCACCCGCGAGGAGCTGGAGGAAGTGCTGGCCGAGAGGCTGGCGGTCCTTCGCTCCGGAGCCATGAACATTGCCGTGCACCCGCGGGACAGCAGGAAGTCCGCCTGATCCGCGCAAGCACCGAACGGACGGCCGCACCGCATGCGGCCATGAGAGCCGCGGGCCGTGACACAGATTCTGTGTCACGGCCCGCGGCTTTGTGCGGGGGCCGGGCTTCCGGTGCCATACACCGGCCCTGCCACGCACCGGCCCCTGTCAGGGGGTCAGCGGCGGCCGGGGGCCTTGCGGTCCCCCGTCGCCGCGCGGGGGCGGGGGAGTGCCGTCCTCGCGGATGACCTCACCCTGGACGACCTTCCCGTCCGGGTGGTGCATGCGCGCCTGCTGGAAGGTGCCCGCGAGGCTCCCCGGTGAGACCGCGCTCATCCTCCGCTCCAGCGCCCGCTCGGTGAGTCCGCTGAGCGCCGCGCGGACGGGCGGCACCAGGAGCAGGAGGCCGGCCATGTCGGAGAGCATGCCGGGAATCATGAGCAGGATCCCGCCGAGCATCAGGAAGCCGTTGCCAGGGGCCGCAGGCTGCGGCTCCGGCCGCTCCCCCGCCGCACCGGGCTGCCCCGGCGCCTGCCGGAGGGTCTCGGTGAGGTTGGCGAAGGCGCGGCGCCCGGCCTTCTTCACCACCGCCCCACCGAAGACGACGCCCGCCACCAGAAGCAGCAGAACGGTGAATCCGCCGGCCGCGTCGGCCACCAGGATCAGCAGCCAGATCTCCAGCGCCAGCCAGGCGACGAGGCCGAGCGGCAGGAATCTGCGGACGCGCGAGCGCCGGGGACGGTTCGGAGGTGGTGTGCCGGTCGTCATGCCCCCAGTGTGCCTGTACGGCGGTACGAACGGCACGGGTGGGGTGCCCCGCCCCCGGAGCCTTCCGGGGCGGACGCGTCAGGACGGGTCGGCGTGCGGCGGGGTGTCGGCGGAGGGGACGGGCGCCTGGTCGGTCCCGGCGTCCGGGATGGCGTCCGCCGGGGCGTCCGAAGCGTCCGGGGTGCCGACCGGCGGGCCATCCGGGGCGTCGTCCACCGGGGCGTCCGGGGTGGCGTCCGCCGTGAGGTGGCCCGGGGCGTCCGGAGCGGTGCGGTCGGCCGGGCGGGCGGGCTTGCGGCCCAGCACCTTGTCGGTGACCTTGTTCGTCCGGGCGGTGATGCCCCATCCGGTGACCCGGAAGAGCGCCTCGACGAGGATGTCGCGGCTCATCTTGGAGTCGCCGACCTCCCGGTCCACGAAGGTGATCGGCACCTCCACCACGTGGAATCCGGCCTCCACCGCGCGGCGGGCCAGATCGACCTGGAAGCAGTACCCCTGCGAGGCGACCTCCTCCAGACCGAGCCCCTGGAGGGTGTCGGTACGGAACGCCCGGTAGCCGCCGGTCACATCGCGGACGTCCAGGCCGAGCGCGAGCCGCGAGTAGAGGCTGCCGCCCCGGGAGATCACCTCCCGGCTCTTGGGCCAGTTCACCACCCGGCCGCCCGGTACCCAGCGGGAGCCGAGGACGAGATCGGCGCCCTTCAGGGCGGTGAGCAGGCGGGGCAGCTCCTCGGGCTGGTGCGAGCCGTCCGCGTCCATCTCGACGAGAACGCCGTAGCCGTGTTCCGCGCCCCAGCCGAAACCGGCCAGATAGGCGGCGCCCAGCCCTTCCTTGCCCTTGCGGTGCAGCACGTGCACCTGGGCGTCCTCGGCCGCGATCTCATCGACGATCTTGCCGGTTCCGTCGGGGCTGTTGTCGTCGGCGACCAGGATGTCGGCCTCCGGGACGGCAGAACGCACCCGGTCGACGATCGGCTTGATGTTCTCGGCCTCGTTGTAGGTCGGGATGATCACCAGGACTCTGCCGAGCGGGTCGTACCGCCGCTGACCGCCGTCGTTCACTAACTGCCCCTTAAAGATCCGTGCGCAGGTGCACACCATATCGACCGCGCGGCGCCCTCCGAGCGCCCCGGGCGCACGGAGCGGGACGGTCGGCCGGACAGAACCATGGAAGTGCGGACAGATCGTCGTCGGACGGGCGGCGGTTCGCCGGCGCATGGTCCGAGGATGCGTCCGGCGGGGTCCCCGACCACACCCCGCAGGTCTGCGGATCGGGGCCCGGCGCCCTTCGGGCCGACCTGGCGCCCGCTGGCTGCGGGTCGACCGAAAGCCGTTGTCTACTGAACGTCCGGGCCCCACCCGGTCGCACCCGCCGACCGGTGAAACCTTCCCTCGCCCCCGAGGCGCGGGCGCTGAACCTGGCTGTCAGTGGCGGTGGGCCGTACGGCTCACCACCCCGTGACCCAGCGGCGTTCGACGACTGCATGGAGGTTCGACCGGTGGACGTCCTGTGGTGGACCCGGCCGAACCTACCGGCCGGTGACCGCTTTCTGTCAACAACGGCCCGACCTGCGGAGTTGTCCCAAACTGCCTGGTCAGCGCCGAGGATCCGCAGGTCGCGTGCGACCACTCCCCCCATCGATCGGCGGTACGGAAAACCGCCTCGTCACTCGTTCGGGCGTACGTAGACAGTCTGTCCGCCCACGACGGTGCTCAGGCAGACCGGGAGATCGGCACCCGGAGAGAGATCGGGCAGGCCAGGGGTGCCGGAGCGGGGGTCGGTCGACCAGCGGGCGACCCGGTCGTCGGGCGCCTGGACGACCAGTCCGGAGGTACGCCAGATCGCGTAGTCGGCCGGCGCTCCCGGTACCAGGATTCCGGCGTCGTCGCGGCCCGCGGCGCGCCACCCGCCCCGGGTGTGGGCGGTGAACCCGGCGCGTACGGAGATCCGGTGCTCCGGGTTGCGGTGGAAGGCGGCGGCTCGCACGGTGCCCCACGGGTCGAGCGGGGTGACCGGGCTGTCGGAGCCGAAGGCGAGCGGCACGCCGGCGCGCAGCAGTGCCGCGTACGGGTTGAGCGTCGCGGCGCGCCCGGCACCCAGGCGCCGGGCGTACATGCCGTCGTCGCCGCCCCAGGCCGCGTCGAACGCGGGCTGGACGGAGGCGGTCAGGCCGAGTTCCGCGAAGGCGGCGATCGTCTCGGGGGTGAGCATCTCGGCGTGTTCGACGCGGTGGCGCGCGGCGCGGACGCGGGCCAGGCCGACCCGTTCGGCGGCGGCGCGGATGCCGTCCACGACGGAGGTGAGCGCCGCGTCGCCGATGGCGTGGAAACCGGCCTGCAGGCCCGCTTCGGTGCAGGCCGCGACGTGGGTGGCGATCCGCGCGGCGTCCAGGTGGGCGGAGCCGGTGTGCGGGGCGTCGGCGTAGGGCTCGTGCAGGCAGGCGGTGTGCGAGCCCAGCGAGCCGTCCGCGAAGAGGTCCCCGGCGGCACCGAGCGCGCCGAGTTCACGGATGCGCGCCGCGCCCTTCTCGTCTTCGACGTGCTCGGCCCAGAGGCCGATGACCCGGGGGCCGCGCTCCGCGCCGGCCAGGGCCAGCAGTGAGGTGAAGTCGTCCTCGTCGGAGATCTCGGGGCCGCCGCACTCGTGGACCGTACCGATGCCGAGCGAGGCGGCGTGGCGCAGGGCGGCGCGCTGGGCGTCCGCGCGCTGCCGCACGGTGACGGTGGCGTGCGCGGCGGCGCGTACCGCGTGGTGGGCGTCGCCGGTCAGCGGGGCGTCGGGGCGGTACCCGGCCATCGCCGTGACCCCCGGGACGCGGTCCAGGAGGGCCGTGGTGACGACCGCGGAGTGCACGTCGACGCGGGTCAGGTAGAGGGCCCTGCCGCCCGCCGCCTCGTCCAGCTCGCGGCGCGACGGGGGCTGCTGTCCGGGCCAGCGCGCGGCGTCCCAGCCGTGGCCGAGCAGGACAGCGTCGGCGGGCTTGCCGTCGGCGAAGGCGCGGACGAGGTCCAGTGCCCCGGCCAGGCTGCGGGCGCCCGAGAGGTCGAGTCCGGTGAGGGCGAGGCCGGTGGAGGTGGTGTGCACGTGGGCGTCGGTGAAGGCGGGGGTGACCAGGGCGCCTTCCAGGTCGACGATCTCGTCGGCCCCTCCCGCGAACGCGTCGGCGGCGCCTTCGGAGCCCACCCAGGCGACGTGTCCGCGTTCGACGACCATCGCGGTGGCGAAGGGGTCGGCGGGGGTGTGGACGTCTCCACCGCGCAGCAGCACGGTGCGGTGTTCGGGGGCGTTGTGGGGGGCGGTGCTCTGGCTCATGGGACCAGTCTCCCGCGTGCCCCGGCGACGCTGGCCCGCGCCCCTCCCGGAAGCGCGCGGCGGACCGGGCGCCCTGCACCCCCGGGCCACGTCGTCAGATGCGCGGGGGCCGCGCCTCGTACGGGGTGGAGAGGACCACGGTGGTGCGGGTGGAGACTCCGGCCAGCGACCGGATGCGGGTGAGCAGGTGCTCCAGCTCCAGCGGCGTGGCCACCCGCACCTTGAGGATGTAGTTCTCGTCGCCGGCGACGCTGTGGCATGCCTCCAGCTCGGGCACGCCGGCGAGCCGCTCGGCGATGTCGTCGGGCGCGCTGGGGTCGAACGGTTTCACCGAGATGAACGCGGTGAGGGGCAGGCCGACGGCCTCGGGGTCGACGACCGCGGCGTAGCCCCGGATCACCCCGCGCTGCTCCAGCCTGCGGACACGCTGATGAACTGCCGATGTGGACAGGCCCGTGGCCTTGCCCAGGTCGGTGTAGCTCATCCGCCCGTCCTTGACGAGCAACTCCACGATCTGACGGTCCAGCTCCTCCATGCGGTCAACCTATTGCCCCAGGTCCGGTCCGCAAAGTCCCGCGGCGTGCCCGGCGACCGTCGCACGCGTCACCCGGATCGGGGGACGGCGAGACGGACAAGCCGGTCCCGCACCGGACGGACCAGGACGATTGCGGTGAAGTGGCGCGCGTGGGTGGCGGGTTTCGCGGGCCGGGGACGGTTTCGCGGGTCCCGTCCGGAGCCCTCGGGGAGCGGCGCGGGAAGGCCGGAAAGGGCATGCTCGGGCCCCATGTGACCAAGGCCACATGTTTACCGCCTGTTGTCGGCGCGGGTGGCGGTTACAGCGGAGTCACTGCGGGAAGTGCTTGGTGTGGTCGGGGCCATCGCGCCTCACCGGCCCACTGAGGGGGGACTTCCCATGCAGAGCCTGAAGCTCACCGGTCACAGCGAACCGGAGCCCGTCGATACGGACGAGGACAGCCTGTCCGACGCGTACGACACCTTTGAGATGTACCGGGTTTTCTGCCCGGACTGCGAGCAGCCGATCGCTCTCCTGGCCGACGAGAACGTGTTCCCGGAGCACGCGCTCTGCCCCACCCCCTGGAACCCGTTCGTGCTCACCGTCTGCGCCGGCACCGGTCGTAACGCCGCCGAGGCCGAGCCCGCCGACGAGACGCTGGAGGTGCAGGAGCAGGAGACCGCGCTGCTGCTGACGCTCCCCCAGGGGCTCGACTGGCGGATGCAGCCGTTCTCGCACGCCGGAGGTCCCGGCTCGCGCCCGATGCGTGTGCCGCAGATGCGCCGCGCCGCCTGAGTCCACAGGGCCCGTACCCCGCGCACCGCGACGGCGTCGCCGACGTGGTGCGGGTACCGGCGAGCAGCCTCTCTCGAACACCCGCCCGCATCGCTCGTACGGTGACCCGGTGGCGCCCCGGGCGTTGGTCCGGTATGACCATCCCGGACACTGCGGCGGGCTCCGGTCGTCGCCGTCTCGTCGCCCCGCCCTCCGAAGAATCGGTTCCCCTGCCCACGGCAGAGCTCCGTCCAGAACCGGAACCCCGGGTGGCCGTCGTCGGCCCCGGTGCGGTTACTCCGACGGTGCGCACGGAGCGCGGGACGGAGAGCAGGGTCTTACCGCCCGCCGTTCTGCTCCCGCCCGCGACACCGCCTTCCGACTCCCCCATCTACGTCGCGCTGCTCCGCGACTGGGAGGGGTCCGGGCGCACCCTGCCGGGCCGTCACGACCAGGAGTGGACCCGGATCGTGACGGCGCCGGTGTGGTCGCTGCTGCCGCAGCGGATCAGTGCGATTCGGGGCCGGCGAGGTGGCGGGCGATGACCATCCGCTGGATCTGGTTGGTGCCCTCCACGATCTGGAGCACCTTGGCCTCCCGCATCAGGCGTTCGACCGGGAAGTCCTGGGTGTAGCCGTACCCGCCCAGCACCTGCACGGCGTCGGTGGTGACGCGCATGGCAGCGTCCGTGCAGAAGAGCTTCGCCATGGCGGCCTGGCGGGAGAAGGGCCGCCCGGCGTCGCGGAGCCGGGCCGCCTCCAGGTACAGCGCCCGGCCCGCCTCGATCTGGGTGGCCATGTCCGCGAGCAGGAAGCGCAGCCCCTGGAAGTCCGCGATCGGGCGCCCGAACTGCCGCCGGTCCGTGGCGTATCCGACGGCTTCGTCCAGGGCGGCCTGGGCGACGCCGATGGCGCAGGCCGCGATGCCCAGGCGGCCGGAGTCGAGAGCGGAGAGCGCGATGGCGAAGCCCTGCCCCTCCTCGCCGATCCGGCGGCTGTCCCCGACCCGTACACCGTCGAAGTTGAGCTGAGCGGTGGGCGATCCCTTCATGCCCATCTTCCGCTCGGGGGCCGCCGCGTTCAGCCCTTCGGCGTCGCCGGGGACCAGGAAGGCGGTGATGCCCCGGGGGCCATCGGCACCGGTACGGGCCAGCACGGTGCAGAAGTCGGCGATGCCGCCGTGGGTGATCCACGCCTTGGTGCCGGTGAGGACCCATTCGTCGCCGTCGCGTACCGCCCTGGTGTGCAGTGAGGCCGCGTCGGAGCCGGACGCGGGCTCGGAGAGGCAGTAGGCGCCCAGGAGGCCGCCGGAGAGCATCGTGGGCAGATGCGCCTTCTTCTGCTCCTCGGTGCCGAAGCCGGCGAGCGCGTGACAGGCGAGGGAGTGCACGCTGACACCCAGTCCCACGGTCAGCCGGGCGGCAGCCAGCTCTTCCAGGACCTGGAGGTAGACCTCGTACGGCTGGTCCCCGCCGCCGAAGCCGGAGTCGTACGCCAGGCCCAGCAGGCCCGATGCGGAGAGGAGGGTGAAGAGTTCGCGCGGGAAGTGGCCCGCCTCCTCCTCCTCGGCTGCCCGGGGCGCGATCTCGTTCGCGACGATGTCGCGGACCAGCGTGAGCAGTTGCCGGGATTCCTCGGTGGGCAGACGACGTTCCACCGGTTGCGGGGCTCGGTCGGGCATGACGGCGCTCTCCTCCCTGTCGGGCGTGACGGCGGACGGGCCCGGGGTGGGGAGCCGCGTCGCCGAGTGGTCCGGGCTGAGCCCGGCACAGGTGGTACGTGCCCAACCGATCCTGCCCTTCCGGATCGCGGAAGGCGCCGGTCAGCGGCTGTGGCGCGTCGAGTATGCCTGATCGGGGCGCCCCCGTCACCGGGTACGCGGGGGTGATCGTCCGCCGGGGCGGCCGCCGGAGCGCGCCGCCGTGCGGGTCACATGAGTCCGGCCCGGGTGACGAAGAGGGCGAGCACGACGACGAGGGTCCAGCCGAGGACGTGTTCGAGGATCTTCGGTCCCCTCTCCTCCGGGCCGCCGGTGCGGGCGCGGGGTGCGCGACGGGAGTGGTGGAGGCGTTCGGCTGCTGCGGTGGTCGCGGTCATGGCATCTCGCTCGGTCGTACGGCAGTGGAGGTCCCCCGGCCACACCACAGTGCCCGAGAGACGGTGCCCGGCGGAGGAGATCCTCGTCACGGGATCGGCCTCGCCCCGAATCGCTCGGGCTCGCGGCCGGTGGCCGGACCAGTGGGCGCAACGGACGGGGCGCGGAGCGACGGCCGGCGCGGGGCGGGCACTGTGCCCGACGCCACACGCGCCGGGAGAGGCCCGCGTCAGCCGGTGGGGGGAGCGCCGCCGGTGATGGAAGCACCGCCGGCGCCGGGGGGCGCGAGTGCGGCGGTCCCCCGGCTCAGCAGGGCGAAGGCGTGGTTCGCGTCCGCGACGGCTTCGGGACGGACGTCCTCGGCCGATCCGCCGTCCACGATGCGCTGCCAGTTCGTCGAGGCGAGGATGCGCTGGGTGGCGACCAGTTGACCTGCCAGCAGCCGGGACGTGACCTCCCGGGACTCCTCGCCGAGGGTGTCGGCGAGGGCGCGGGCCAGCTCTTCCTCGGCGCGGGCGAGGTACTGGGCGGAACGGGCCACCAGGCCGGGGGTGGAGTAGACCAGGCGGTGGAAGGCGAGGACTCCCTCGTGGTCGCTGAGCCCCGTGATGGGGTCGCCCGCTTCCAGCCCGTCCAGGAAATGCCGGTGAAGGGCGTCGAGCGGGCTCACCCCGGCCGGACGGTTGCGCACCACCTCGGCGCTCTCGTCCTGGTGGTCGGCGAAGCGCTGGACGACCAGGTCCTCCTTGGTGGGGAAGTACCGGAAGAGCGTCGGTTTGGAGACCTCGGCGGCGGCGGCGACGTCGGCGACGGAGACCTGGTCGAATCCGTGCTCCAGGAAGAGCGCGATCGCGGCCTCGGAAATGGTCTCCCGCGTCCGCTGTTTCTTGCGCTCTCGCAACCCCATCGACCGGTCCACCCGTCAAGTCTAGTGCCGCGACCGGCAGCGTCCGCCCCATGAGCAGCGGTGGTCGGCGCGTGCGGTCGCAAGGCGGCCCGCGGTCCTTGTAACGGAGCCACCAGGGCTTTCGGCCAACGCGGCGAGCGGGCGTGCCGACCACGGCGACGGGGCGGAGCTTGCGGGGACGCACTGCTCAAGGGCGCCCCTCACCGAGTGGACCGGTCGGCCCGGCCGCCGGACCGGCCCGGTACGCGTCCCTGCGCGGAGGCGCGCACGCGGCGGTGACGTCGCCCGCGGGCGTTCCCACCACGACCACCTGGTCCCCGGCGCTCCACACCCGTCGCTCGCCCTTGGGCGGGTTGAGCCGGACGCCGTGGTCCGTACCGGGGGCCGAACGGTCGTGGCAGCGGTAGCCGATCGCGCAGTCGCCCCGGTCGCGGGCGGCTGCGACGACGGTGGCGAAGGTGGCCTCGCCGCCCGGGCGGACGTACGTACCGGCGGGGCGCAGGAGGACGTTCGCGCCGTCGCCGGAGAACAACTCGTCGAAGACCGGGGCCAGGTGGCGGTTCTGCGTGATCTGGGCCATCAGCAGTCCGGTCAGCTTTCCGCTCACGATGACGTCGGAGCCGTGGTTGACGGGTGCCAGCGGCCGGTTGCGGTCGTCGACGAGTTCGGTGACGACGCGCAGTTCGCGTCCGGCGCGCTCCTCCAGCAGCCGCAGCGCCAGCAGGGTGACCAGCGTCCAGTCGTCGGGGCGGTCCGGGCCCTCACCCGGATCGGGTCCGAGGACGACCACCCCGTCGTACGGGGTGAGGTCGAGTCCGAGCAGGGCTTCGGGCCGCGACAGCGCGGCCGACCGGAACCGTACGGACGCGGCGGCGGGTGCCCCGTTCGTGGAACCGCGCGGTGGCGGCGTCCCGTCCTCCGGTTCCCTCGGCCCGGGGACGGTGCCGTCGGTGATCACGTCGAGGACCGAGCCCGGGCGGGCGGTGTCCCGCAACTGGCCGACGACGAGCGGGGCGCGGCGGTTCCAACCGAGCACCAGCAGGTGCGTCGGGTCGTCGGGCGGCGGGCCGTCCGGGGCGATCGCGGAGGGGTCGACCAGATCCCGGCAGTCCTCCACCCGGGTGCTCCCGTCGTCCAGGGCGAGCACGATCAGCCGGCCGCCCGGCTCGACCGGCGTGTCGGCGGGCGGGTTGAGCAGCGTACGGCCCTCGGGCGTGAGCAGGCCGACCACACAGGAGTTCGGGTGGCCCAGCAGGGCCGTACCGAAGGTGTCCCCGTGGAAGGCGGTGGCGTCGGCGAGGTGGAACTCGTCGCCCGCGAAGTCGAGGAGGTCCCGGAGAACCAGCGAGAGTCCCGGACGGCCGACGCACTGGGCGATCAGCCGGGCGGTGACGGTGTCGGTCTCCAGCACCGTGCCCCGCGGCCCCGCGGCGAGGCGCGCGGGGGCGCGGTACCGGTCGTCCCGCACCGCGGCGAGCACCGGCGGCCCGTCCGTGCCCTCGCCGAGCACCGCGCGCAGCGACAGTAGGGTCCGCAGCACCTCCGCATCCGCCGACGGCTCCCCCGAGGGCAGCACCAGGACGGTGCCGGCGGTGCGCGGGCTGACGAGGGCGAGCACCTCGGGGTCGCTCGCGGGGCCGCTGCGGCAGATGATCCGTGCGCGGGCGGCCGGCGGGAGGTGGGCGGAGAGCGCCCGTTCCATCTCCGCCTTGTCCCGGTCGGCGAGCAGGACGACGGCCCGCGGCCGGTGCGGTGCCTGGGCCGCCACCAGCTCGCTCACCACGGTGGTCGCCTGGTCCGACCAGCCGAGCACGACGACGTGACCGTGTTCCAGGACCCTGGACCGCCCCCGGCTCAGCTCCGTCATGCGGTCGGCGAGGCCGGTGGTGACCACCCCGACCAGGGTCGACACGCCGAGCAGGGCGACCAGCCCGAGCAGGGCCGACAGGGCCAGCCGGAGCGGGGCACCCGTGGCGGAGCCCAGCCGGAGCGTCTCCGCGCTGGTCCGCCACACCACGGTCAGCCGCTCCGACAGCGACCGGGGCGCACCGGGGTCGGTCCACACCAGTACCGCGCTCACCGGGACCACGACGGCCAGGCAGGTGATGACCAGCCAGCCCATCAGGGTGCCGGTCGAACGTGCCAGCGTGCGGTCGAACCGGTAGCGCGCCCGGTCCCGAAGCGGTGCCGGCGGCCTCCCCTTGACTGGTTCCACGGTCACTCCCCTCACGCCCGCTCCACCGCTTCCCGCGCCCCGCGCGGTGGACGGCACCACCCGCCCCACCCGCACCGTGGTGCCTGAAGGAGCGGGACACGCCGTATTCGGGGCCCGGTTCATCCTTTCGGGCGGGGCGGGGCGGGGCGGGCGGCGGACGGACGGAGGGGCGGTGGGGCCGCGGGCGGACCGAAGGCCGGGACGGGGGTCGGCTCCGGACGCCGTGCCGTGGAGCGGTCCGATGCACCCCGTGGGAGCACGAGCGGGCGCTTGCCTCGTGGGGTGCGGTCCACCCGCGCCGTGTGGAGCCGGGGACGGTGGCCGAGCTCGTCACCGGGGGGGCTGCGGCACCGATGCCATGTCATCCACGAGATGGCATCGATGACATAGGTGCCCATGTCATCGACTACGGCCGCGTCCCGACCAGCCAAGAGCCCTGGCCGCGCCATCGAGGCGGTGGCCGGCCTGTGCCACACGGCGAGCGGGCGCCGACTGGTGTCAGAGGTGACGTTCGGCGAACCGCGCAGCCGGCGCGCACCGTCTGCGCCGACGTGCCGGCGTTCCGGGCCACGTCAGCCGGGCTCGGTGGTCTGCACGTCGCCATGTCCTCGTTCGCGACGCTCCATCTCCGGGACCGGCTGCCGGCCTCGACCTGCCTTGTGATGCATGTCATCGATAACATACGCTCGCGCCGTGATCGAGCCGCCCACCGCACACCTCCCCCCGGCACGCCCCCTCGAAGCCGCGATGGCGGCCCCCGCCGCCGCGGCACTGTCCTGGCGCGAGGGCCGCATGTACCGCGACGGCGTTCCGCACCGCGTTCTCTCGGGAGCGCTGCACTACTTCCGGGTCCATCCCGATCTCTGGCGGGACCGCGTCCGCCGGATCGCCGACCTCGGGCTCAACACCGTCGACACCTACGTGGCGTGGAATTTCCACCAGCCCCGTGAGGGCCGGGCGCCGGACTTCGACGGCTGGCGGGACCTCGAACGGTTCATTCGTACAGTGCAGGAGGAAGGCCTCGACGTCATTGTCAGGCCCGGCCCCTACATCTGCGCGGAGTGGTCCAACGGCGGTCTGCCGGGCTGGATCACGGGGCGCGATCTCGCCCCGCGCAGCTCGGACCCGGCCTTCACCTCCGCCCTCGGCACGTGGTTCGACGAGCTGATCCCCCGTATCGCGGCGCTCCAGGCGTCCCGGGGCGGCCCGGTCGTCGCGGTGCAGGTGGAGAACGAGTTCGGCAGCTACGGCGACGACCACGCATACATGCGCTGGAGCCGCGACGCACTGACCGGGCGGGGCATCGACGAGCTGCTGTTCACGGCGGACGGCCCCACCGCACTCATGCTGGACGGCGGCTCCCTGCCGGGCACCCTGATGGCGGCCACCCTGGGCTCCAAGCCCGCCGCCGCCCGTCGGCTCCTCGCGAGCAGGCGCCCCGAAGAGCCCTTCCTGGTCGCCGAGTTCTGGAGCGGTTGGTTCGACCACTGGGGCAAGCGACACCACGTACGCGGAGCGGAGAGTGCGGTGAACACCCTGCGCTCCATCCTCGCGGAGGGTGGCAGCGTGAGCATCTACATGGCGCACGGCGGCACCAATTTCGGTCTCTGGGCCGGTGCCAACGAGACGGACGGCCGGCTGGAGCCCGTGGTGACCAGCTACGACTCCGACGCGCCGATCGCCGAGGACGGCACGCTCACGCCCAAGTTCTTCGCGATGCGCGAGGTACTCGGCGCCGAGGGCCCCCTCCGCTCGCCGGAGCGGATGCCGACGCTCCCGCCCGCCCGCGTCCCACTCACGCGCAGCGCCGGCCTTCTCCCCGGGCTGCGCGCCGTGCCGTCCACGCACACCGGCACCGCCCCACGCCCCGCCACCTTCGAGCAACTCGGCCTCGACGCGGGCATGGTCCTGTACACCGCACACCCGCGCATTCCGGCGGGCACGCACCGGTTGGCCCTCAGCGACGTACGCGACCGGGCCCTGGTCTTCGTCGACGGCGCCTTCCTCGGTATCGCCGACGCCGGGTCCCGGGAACTCGCGGTGGAGGGGAAGGGCGAGGTCGTGGCGGTGGAGGTACTGGTCGAGAACCTCGGCCGGATCAACTACGGACCGGCCCTCGGCGGGCACAAGGGCCTGCTCGGTCCGGTCCTGGTCGACCGCCGCACGGTACAGGGCTGGGAGAGTGCGCCGCTCGCGCTCCAGGAGTGGTCCGACGTGGAACTGTCCGAGGCGCTCGCCGCGGGCCCCGCGCCCGGCCCCGGCACACCGTCCGCCGGGTTCGCCGTCGCCCAGCTCCAGGTCGAGACCCCGGCGGACACCTTCCTCGCGCTGCCGGGTTCGCGCCGCGGCTTCGTCTGGGTCAACGGGTTCCTGCTCGGCCGCTACCGGGAGATCGGGCCCCAGGTCACCCTGTACTGCCCGGCACCGCTGCTGAGGTCCGGCGACAACACCATCACCGTCCTCGAACTGGAACACCTCGGCGGGGAGGTCGAGTTGCGGGACCGTGCCGAGCTCGGCCCGCCGGAGGAGTACGTCGAGGAGTTCGACTGAGCGGCCCCACGGCTGCGGTGGGGTGTCCGGCGGATCGTCGCCCGGACACCCCACCGGGGACACCTTTACCGGGGACGACGGACCGGCCGACGTGAGCGGGAACCGGCGCGGGCGGGGCCGAGTCCGCTCACGCCGGCGCCCCGGACCGGCCCCTGCCCCGCCCACCCCGTACGGATCTACCCTCGCGCCTGGATCAGCGCGTGCGTACCGCTCGTACGCCAAGCCGCCCCGGACCGTTCGAGGTTCTCCAGCACCCCTTGCTCCAGGCCCACGACGACATCGGACTTCAGCGTCCGGAGCGCCGCGACGGGCCCCGGGAAGTGCGCGGTGAGCCGGGCGAACGGCTCGGTCGCGTCCCACCGCCGGTCGCCCACGAGGCGGCGGTAGTTGAGGTCGCCCTTCAGGATGGTGAGCGCGGCGCCCGCGAACTCCTCCCGCAGGTCGTCGGGCATCTGCTCGTACGGGAACGGGGCGCAGAAGAACGGATGGGTGCGGATCTCGGCCGTTCCCGCCGCCATGGCCGTCCAGAGCCGGCTCCCGCTCCGGCCGGCTTCGCCGGGTGCCTCGGCGAGGCGGCGGAGGCAGTCGACCACGTCGGCGGTCATCGCGTCGGAGACGAAGTACGGGGAGGGCTTGACGTACAGCACGACCCGCTCGGCGTGTCCGTGCGCGAGGAGGTGATCGATGAGGACGAGGTCGGGAATCAGCTCACGTCCTGCGTTGTCGGCGACCACCGCCACGGTGGCCGTGGTTCCGGCGGGCAGGAGCCGCCACAGCGTGGCGCTGTCGTCGGCGACCAGCGCCGGGGCAACGGCGCCACTCTCCGCCGGTTCGCCCGCCGTCACCCGGAAGCCGAGGTCCGCGCGGTTGCCCCAGAGCGAGGCGTGCAGGAGCGCCGCGCCCCGCCGGCCGGCCGGTACGCCGGTGAGCGCGTCCAGGGCCCGCAGCTCCTCCTCGACCGCGTTGCCCCGCAGTTCGGCCCGCTTGAACGGCGCGAAAGGATCGACTCCGGACCACGGCCCCGTACCGAAGTACCCGACGGCGCCGAGGAGCCGCCGGTAGAAGTAGTTCTCCGCCCACAGGAACGGGGCGCCGTACCAGGAGCCCCCGAAGTGCTCCCGCCCCCAGACCGCCCACAGCTCGTGGTCGTGGTCCGCGTCGGGGAGCGGCCGGACGACGTCCTCGGCAATCTCGTCCAGCAGCGCGTCGAGCGCCTCGTGCTGCCTGCGGCCGTACGGGAAGGCGTCCCGTACCTGCCGGACGAGGGCGGGGTGGCGCTCGGCCAGTACGCCCCGGGCGAACGAGCCGGGTTCGTCGCTCCGGACGACCGGAGCACGGAGTGGGCCGGAGCCGCGAGCCGCCTGTTCACCCGTCGCGCGGTGGATCTTCTCTGTCATGGTGCCCCAACCCTTCGCGTGTCGCTCACGTGACCATGATCCCCAACGGGACATGCGCGGTCGGTCCAGCCCGCCGGTGACTGCGGGCGTCCGCCGCGGCGCGGGGCCGGAACCGGAGCCCGACGACCGACGAGTGGAACGCCTCCCCGCCTGCCGGGGCGGGGGGAACCGAAGGGCGGAGCGGCCCGTCCGGGCCATGGGCGCCGGCCTTCACGGGCGGGCCGATCGCTCCCGGATACCGCTCGAAGCGGAATGTTCCCTGAGCTCATTGAGTTCGGGCCCGTCACCCCCACATTTACGGAAAACGCCCCGCATCTGCCTAGACATCCGCAGTCACTGGCACCTGTCCTACAATTCGCGGACGCCGAAAATAGCCATGCATTCCCCCCTGCCGTCTCACCTGATGCACACGGGGTGGCCCAGCCGGAGTGGAGCGTGCTACGTTTTTTGGACCAGACCAATTAGCTTTCTCTACGCGGGAGTTCGGCGTGCTACCAGCGTCTTCGCTCCTGTGGATCTTTCGTTGCTATCAATTTTCTCGATCACTGAAAAACATGGGTGATTCTTTGCATTGTATTTCCTGTCGCCCCGCTGTTCATTGAACTGTGACGGATGTAGGAGCACGATTTGATGCACAAGCAGAAGGCTCTGGACCGCCCCGTAATTGGGCATTCTGGGCGGGAGAGCCTTTGGGGCAGAATGGCGTTGGTGTCGCCCGAAACCCGGCTCGACAACCGTGTGACGACATCGGCGGGGCTGGCGGCCGCACTGCAGGCCGTCGAAGCCTCGGCGGGAGTCGTCAGCGGGGGCGAGCGGGCCGTGCCCTCGGCCGGAGCGATCTACCCGTACGAGTTCTACGTCGTCCTCGCGGGCCACGGCACGGAGACGGGCCAGGTGCTGGGCGTCGATCCGGTACGCAGACGGTGCCGGCACGCCGGGGGCGGGGAGGCATCGGTGCGGGACCAGTGCCGGCGGGCCGGCATCGACCCGCCGGGACCCGGGGGCGCCCTTCTGGTCCTGGTGACCCGGCCCTGGCTGTCCATGCGCAAGTACGCGGACCGCGGCTACCTCTATACCCAGCTGGATGCCGCCCACATGGCGGTGAACGCGCTCGGGACGAGCCAGGGGCGCGGCACCGAACTCCTGCTGCGCTTCGACCGCCGCCCACTGGAAGCGCTCCTGGGGCTGGTGGACCGTTGCCGCGAGATCCACTCCGTGCTGCGTCTTGACGGCACCGGCGACGTGGCGCTCCCGGTCGGCTGGAGTGTCCACGCGGAGGGCCGCGTGACCGAGGACCCCTCCTGGATGGAACAGGTCTGCTGGGATTCGCTGCTGCCCGTGCTCTCGGGCGACGAGGCCCCTGCGCCCGTCCCGGGCTCGCGGCCTCTCACACACCCCGGCCCCTCGGCCAGGGAGCTTCCCGACCTGTCCGCTCCACGGTGGAGCGCGCTCTCCGGGCGACGCAGATCGAGCAAACGGTACGTGGCGTCCGCCGTCCCCGCCGACGTGCTGGAACGAACGCTGGCGGCTGCGGCGACGGCACTGCGCACAGATCTCCCCGCGAGCGGTGAGCTCGGTGTGACCGTGCTGGCCCGTTCGGTCGAGGGGGCGCCCTCCCGGGTGTTCCGGCTGTCGGGCGAGCCGGCGCCCCCGGTGGCGAAAGCCCCGGACGGAGACCTCGTCGTCCGGGCGTGCATGCAGCAGGAACACCTACGGCACGCGGCGGCATTCGTGCTGTTCCACGCGCCGCGGGCGGACCTGGTGACCAACCGGTCCACGTACATGCGGGAGTTACTGTTCCGGGCGGGGGGCACGGCCCACCTCCTCTACCTCGGCGCCACCGCCGCCGGGCTGGGCGTCACCGCGGTCGGCGGGTTCGACGCCGCACTGTGGCGCACCGCTTCCGGGCTGCCCGAGGACCACGACCCCGTCTACCTCCTCTCCCTGGGCGCCACGGGTCCTGGCGGAGTCAAGTGGGACCGCCTGCCCGTCGCCTACGCGCAGAGCGAGGGGTGAGACGATGCTGAGCGATCTCTTCGCCGAGGCGGCCCGGGACCATGCTTCCCGGCTCGCCGTCACCGATCCGGGCGTCCGACTCACCTACGGCGAGGTGCTCTCCCGGGCCACCGGGACCGCCGAGGCGTTCCGTCGCCTCCGGCGCGGAGGCGAACCGTCCCGGATCGGACTGGCCGCCTCCAACTCGGTGGAATACGTCGTGTGTTACATCGCGGTGTTGCTCGCCGGGGACGTCCCCTTCCTCATCGACTCCAGTTTCGGCCCCCGCGAACTCTCCCTGATCACCGACGAGTGCGGGCTCGACCTGCTGGTACGCGACGCACCGACGGACGGAGAATCACACTCCACAGGCGGCGGGTTGCTCACCCCCGGGACCGGTACGCTCCACGTCGGCCGACTGGTCGCGCCGCAGCTGCGTCCGAAGCTGTTGGACGACACGGAGGTGTGCCGGTTCACCTCCGGCACGACCGGCAAGCCGAACTGCATCGAGTTCTCCGGCAGCGCCGTCGCGGCCGCGGCGGCGAACTGGGCGGAGGGCACCGGCCTCGGCGCGGACGACCGGGTGGCGTGCTTCGCGGGGCTCTCGAACGGGCTCGCGTTCAATACCTCGTTGCTGTCGGTGTTCCTCACGGGTTCCTCGCTGCACCTCAGCCGGGGACTGCCCACCGGCGGCCGTACGGCCCGGCTGATCGGATCCGTCGGTGCGACCCGGCTGGTCGGCTTCCCTGCCCTGTACGAGTCGGTGCTGCGCCGCGGCCTGGCGGAGGACGTGGCCCGGCGGATCGAGGTGGCCATCTCCTCGGGCGCACCTCTGCGCCCGGAGACGAAGGAAGCCTTCGCGTCGCGTACCGGGGTCGTCATCCGCAACTACTACGGTGTGGCCGAGGCGGGGCCACTGACCTTCGCTCAGGACGGGCAGGACCTCGACGGGCTCGGCGCCGCGCTGCCTGGTGTCGAGCTGTGGGCCGGAACCTCCACGAGCCCGGGGCCGATCCACGTCGTCAGCCAGTCCATGGGCTCGCGCTACCTCAACGCTCCGGGGGTCTTCGAGTCCAGGCTGGACGCCCGGGGCCGCTACCGGACGGGCGACGAGGGCTTTCTCGACCGAGGTGTCCTGCACATCACCGGCCGCACCGGCCGGGCGATCAACGTCGGGGGCCGCAAGGTCGACCCGGTCGAAGTGGCCGAGGTGCTGCGCGGCGCCGTCGGCGTCCACGACGTCGTGGTGTTCGAGGACGTTGATCAGCACGGTGACGCACTCGTGGCCGCCGCGGTGACCGGAGAGGCATCGCTGGACGGCGCCGCCGTGCGGGCCCACTGCATGGAGCGACTGGCCGCCTTCAAGGTGCCGACACGCCTCCTGGTGCTCGACCGGCTTCCGGTCAACTCCATCGGCAAACCCTCCCGTGCGGCACTCCGCGAGCTCACCGCCCACCACCACCGGTGAACCCCTCACCGCTGCCGCACCCGGCCGCGGTTCCGCCAGAGACCCAAGGAGAACAGACATGAACGACGACGCTCTGCGTGCCCGGTTGGTCGCGCTCGTCATCGAATCGGGGGACGGCAACATCACCGAGGCGGACATCGCCGACGCCAACGGGGCGTTGCGCGGACTCAACTACTCGTCCCTTTCGTACATGCGGCTGATCGACGCGATCGAGAACGACCTCGGGGTGTACATAGACCCCGACGCCGGCACCGAGCCGTTCGAGAGCCTGGACACCCTGGTCCCCCTCGTGCGGAAGGGGATGGAGTCGGTTGAGGCGTGAGCCGGGTCCCTCGGTCGGCGTCATCGGCGGCGGGCGGCTCGGCAACGCCATCGCCGGGCACGCCCGTGCGGAGGGGCTGTCCGTCGTCCTCACCGGAACGCGGCACGGCCGGCGGCCGACGGGAACACCCGACGTCGTGATCGATGCCAGCGGGCCCGGTGCGCAGGAGGAGGTGCGCGAGTACTGCGAGCGCAACCGGACCCCGCTCATCGAGTGCGTGTCCAACCTCGACGACCGGCAGTGGGACGAGCTTCACGTCCTGGCCCGGACGGTGCCGGTCGTCCGGGCGGCGAATCTCACGCTCGGCCACTACCTCCAGACCCGGCTGCTCCGCGAGGTCGCGGCCCTGCCCGACGCGCTCAGGCCGCGGGCGAGCGTACGGGAACGCCACCCGGTGGCCAAAGCGCACCGGCCCAGCGCCACCGCGGTGGAGCTGGGACGCACCTGGTCGCGGCTGAGCGGCGGTGACCCCGACGACGTCAGCTCACTCCGTGGCGGCCTTCCGGTCAGCGACCACGAGGTGATGTGGACGTGGCGGGCCGAGACGCTGTCGCTGTGCCACTCCGTCGGATCGCTGGAGGCCGCGGCGGCCGGCGCGGTGGCGGCGGCCCGGTGGGTGCACGGGAGGAAGGCAGGAATGGAGTCCATGGACGCGGTCTACGAGGACCTGCTCCACCACCACGCAGCGGAGTGCCCATGACTGTGATCTCCGGGACGAATCCGGCTTCGACGACCCGTCAGCGGCTCCTCACCCAGATCGCCCTGGGCGCGCGCATGCTGTCGCTCGACGGACACGACGACTTCAACCAGGGGCAGATCTCCGCCCGCGCGCCGGGGTCGGACACCTTCTACATCAAGAACGCCCTGTGCGGCTTCGACGAGGCCACACCGGAACAGATCGTCCTGGCGCACGTGGACCACACCCGGCCCGCGCCGTCTCTCGCACCGCCCGAACTCCCCCTGCACCAGGCCATCTACCGGGCCCGGCCCGATGTGAACGCCATCGTCCACTCCCATGCGCCCCACACTCTGGTCTTCGGAGCCACCGACCTCGAACTGCGGCCGGTCTCCCACGAGGGAGCGTGGTTCGCGGGCCGGACCGGTCTGTTCACCACCACCAGCAACACGGTGCTGGACATCGGCACCGGGGACGCGATCGCCGAGGCTCTGGCGGATGGCAACGGGGTGTTCCTGCGCAACCACGGCGGTGTGGTGGTCGGCAAGAGCGTCCGGCACGCGGCGGTCTTCGCGACCGTGCTGGAGCGCGCCTGCCGCCTGCAGCTGCTCGCCGAGAGCAGCGGCGCGCGATACACCTCCTCCAGCCTCCAGGACGTCCGGCTGAAGCGGGACTTCATCTACGCGGACCTGTCCGTGCGCTCCTACTGGGACCACAGCGTGCGCCGGGTACGCCGCGCGTGCCCGGATGCCTCTTCCTGGCCGCGGGCGTGAGGGGGCCCGGCATCCAGGTCGCGCTCGCCCGGCGGGGCGCGTTCGCGGACACCCCGCTGAGCGACGTGGACCGAGAAGGCCTGCGCGACCGTCCCGCCGCGGCCAGGCAGGACTACCGCGAGGGACGGAGTCTGCTGCGCTGGTCGCTGAGCCGCCTGTTCGGTACGGAGTACGCCGCCGCTCCCGTACGGCCCGACTCCCGGGGGAAGCCGGTGCTGCTCACGGACGTCCCGATCGGGGTCAGCATCTCGCACAGCGGCAACCTGGTGGCGGTCGCGGTGGCCACCGGCCGGGACGTCGGGGTGGACGTGCAGACGCCGGTCCTGCCGTCCGCCGGTCTGATCGCCCGTTGCTGCCGCCCGCAGGACCGCGAGCGGATGGCGTCGCTCCCGGAGGGCCTGCGGTCGCGCGTCTTCACCGCCATGTGGACGGTGCAGGAGTCATGTCTGAAGGCGTGCGGAGAAGGGGTCGCCTTCCGTCCCGGGCGGGTGCCTGTCGTCCCGTTCCAACTGGCCGGCCGGTGGCGCGACCACAGGTGGCGGGTGTTGCCCCCGTTCGCCGGGGACCTCGTCGCCGTGGCCGTCTCCCATCCGCCCGGGCCACCGGGTGCGGTACACGTCCTGACCGTCGGCCCCGCCGTTCCCCCGCCTCCCCCAGCCGCTTCGGGTCTTCCGGAGCTCCCCGCCGAAAGGACACCGTGACCACCCCGCACGCATCACCGCTGCTGATCACCCCCACGGCACGCGAAGGGCGGCTTCCCGTCTCCTTCACCCAGGAGGAACGGCTCGAGACCGGTCGGCACGTGCAGTTGGTCAACAACAAGATTCCGGTGGGTCTGATCTTCGAAGGGCCCCTGGACGTCCCCCTGCTCGAACGCTGTCTGGAGATCCTCGGCCGCCGGCACGAGTCGCTCCGCCTGTGCTTCCCGGTCGATCCGGCCGGCCACACCCTGGTGGTGCTGCCCGACCTGGGAGAGCCCCTGCGCGTGGTGTCGGTCGAGGACACCGCGCCCGACCGGCGCATGGACCATGCTCTCGCCCTGCTGGCCGAGGATGCCTGCCGGCCGTTCGAACTCGCCACCGGACCGCTGTTCCGCCGGATGGTGGTCAGGGTGGACGAGAACACCCATGTGCTGTGCATGACCATGGACCACGTGAACATCGACGCTCTCTCGGTGCGCACCCTGATCAGCGAACTCTTCGCCCTCTACGCGTCGCTGGCCGCAGGACGGGAACCGCGGCTTCCCGAGCTCCCGGTGCAGTTCCCCGACTTCGCCGCATGGGAGCGCGACTACCTGCGCGGTCCGGTGCTCGAACGTCTGATGGGCTACTGGCGCAAGCAGTTCGACGGTATCGACCCCATCCCCTCGTCCGGACTGGTCGATCCGGCGGGCGGCGTCGAAGGACCCGCCAGGCTGGTGAAACTGTCGACCTTCATCGACGACGAACGCACCAAGTCCATCGACGCGTTCGCGGAGTCGCTCGGCACCAGCCTCATCTCCGTCGTGGGTGCCGCGGTGAAGGCCACGGTGTGGCGGCGGAGACTCGACACCGTGGGGGACGAGGCGGCGGGCACGGTCGCCCTGTTCGGCTCACTGGGCAACAGGACCCGGCCCGAGACGCAGCACCTCGTCGGCTATCTGGCGACCGTGGCCACCTTCCGCACCACGTTCGACGGGTCCACGCCCTTCTCGGAGCTGGTGGGCCTGGTGGGACGCACCCTCTGGGACGCCATGCGGCACCAGCGGATTCCGCACTCCCTGATCATGAAAGAACTCGGCCACCCGCAGTACGGCGCCCGCTACGGCGACCCGGCCGGCATGCCCCCGTACCTCAACTTCGACGTACTGGACTACGCGATGGACACCTTCACCCAGCCGCCGGGGCTCTCGGTGCGACGGGTCACGCTGCCCACGCCGGAGGTCCCCAGAGGTGGCCTGCGGGTCCTCGGCTTCCGCCGGCCCGACGGGATCTCCCTCGAGTTCCGGTACCGCAGCGACCGCTACGGCGAGGCGTGGGCGAAGGACTTCCTCGCGGAACTCGACAGGGTCCTGGCGCTCGGGACCGAGAGTCCGTCGACCCGGGTGCACGAGCTGTTCGACGTGCGGGCGGGGCGGTCATGAACGATTTCAAGATGGCCGCGGTGGACCTGGACGGCACCCTGCTGCGCTCGGACCGCTCGATCTCGGCGAGGACGCGTACCGCGGTGGCACGGGCGCGGGACGCGGGAGTGGAGATCGTCTTCGTCACCGCCCGACACTCCGCCGCCATCGAGGGATTCGTGTCCGATCTCTCGCTGACCGGCGAAGCGGTGTGCTGCATCGGAGCGGCAGTCCACACCCTGCCGTCCACAGCCCTGACGTGGAGCAGCACTCTGGCCCCCGCGGACTCGGTGGAGATCGCGCGGCGCGTCGCCGGGAGCTTCCCCCGCCTGCGCCTCGGCTGGGCCCTGCGGTCGGGACCGCTCGGCTACCAGCACGGATATTCCGGCAGGCTCCTGATCGGCCCCTCCTTCCACGCCGACCCGCTCCTCATCGACGAGCCGGTCCTGAAGATGTGGGCGATCGGTGACGACCTCGGCGAACACCGCCCCGACGCGATGGCACGCGTCGTGGACGGCCTCGCGGACGTCGCCCATCACGGCAGGGGTTTCGTCGACCTCGTCGCTCCCGGAGTCACGAAGGTCGGCACGTTGAAGCGGCTCTGCGAGGCCCGGGGGATCGACGCTTCGCAGGTCGTCGCGTTCGGCGATGCGGAGGCGGATCTGCCGATGCTGGCGTGGGCCGGGCACGGCGTGATGATGGCCAACGGCCGGCCCGAACTCCATCCGCTGGCCGACGAGGTGGCGCCCGGGTGCGACGACGACGGAGTGGCGTTCGTTCTGGAACGGATCGTGGGAAAGGCAGTGGCGCTGTGACGGCGAAAGTGCAGAGGATCCTGCCCTCGCAGGACGCGGCGGACCTGATCGGGTTGGCGACCGACATCGCCGACCGCGAACTCGCTCCACGCGCCGACGAGTTCGAGGCCCGCTCGGAGTTCCCCCGGGAGGTGCTGCGCACGCTCGGGCGTTCCGGGTTCCTGGGACTCCCCTATCCCGTCGAATACGGCGGCGGAGGGGTCCCCTACGAGGTGTACGTACAGGTCCTGGAGGTGCTCGCACAGCGGTGGCTCTGTGTGGCCGAATCGGTGTACGTACACACGCTGTCCTGCTACGGGATGGTGCACCACGGGTCGCCGGAGCAGCGCGAGCGGTACCTGCCGGACATGCTCGGCGGTGAACTCATCGGCGCGACCTGCCTGTCGGAGCCGCAGGCGGGCTCGGACGCCGCTTCGGTGACGACCAGGGCGGCCCGTGAGGACGACGTCTACGTGGTGGACGGTACGAAGTCCTGGACCACGCACGGCGGGGTCGCCGACTTCTACACCGTCTACTGCCGCACCGGCGGTCCCGGCGCCCGCGGCCTGTCGTGCCTGTCGGTCGACGCCGCCACCCCGGGTGTGCTGCCGCAGCGACGCGAGAACAAGATGGGGGTCTCCTCGTCCCCGACCGCCCAGATGGTCTTCGAAGGGGCGCGGGTTCCCGCCGACCGGCTGATCGGCCGGGAGGGCAAGGGTTTCCTTCTCGCGATGAACGCCTTCGATGTCGGGCGCCTCTCCAACGCGGCCTGTGCGGTGGGACTGGCCCAGGCGGCGCTGGACTACGCCGCGCGGTACGCGAGGTCCCGTGAGCAGTTCGGCCAGCCCATCATCTCCTTCCAGGGAGTGGGCTTCATGCTCGCCGACATGGCCACCCAGATCTCGGCGGCACGGGCGCTGGTGGTGTCCGCGGCCCGGCTCCGGGACCACGGGAGACCCCACTCCGTCGACGCGGCCAAGGCGAAGCTGTTCGCCACCGACACGGCGATGCGCGTGACCACCGACGCGGTCCAGGTACTCGGCGGCTACGGCTACGTGAAGGACCATCCGGTCGAACGCTGGATGAGGGAAGCGAAGTTGCTCCAGATAGTCGAAGGCACCAATCAGATCCAGCGCGTCGTCATCTCGGGCGCACTGTGAGAAGAGGAGAGAGCGGTATGGACAGTCTGTTCGAGGTACCGGCGAACGCGTCCCTGGAAGTCGTGGCGCACAAGGCCGGCTACGACGACGCCTTCATCAGGCTCGCCGAGTCGATCTACCAGGAGCGCTTTCCGGGCTCCGAAGTCCTGCACACCGGCGTCAACGACGTACCCGCCGCCCTGGAGCCCCGGTTCGTCGCCGGGAACCCGCCGGACCTGGCGAGTTCGTCCGGCCTGGCGATGATGGACCTCGGCAGGCTCTCCCACGAGGGGCAGCTCACGGACCTGACCCCGCTGCTCGAATCGCCCTCGGTGGACGATCCCAGCCGGACCGTCGCCGAGTCGTTGCTGCCCGGCACCCTGGAGATGACCACCTTCGGCGGACGCTGCTACGCGATCAACTACGCGTACAAGGTGTTCGACCTGTTTCACGCCAAGTCCATCTTCGACGAGCACGGTTGGGAGTATCCCAGGACGTGGGAGGGGATGCTGGAGCTGTGCGCAGAGATCAAGAGTGCCGGGATCGCGCCCTGGACGTACGCGGGTGACTTCCTGGCACCGCTCTTCCGGGTCCTGCTGTCGATGGCGACGAAGCTCGCCGGCCCGCACATCGTGCGCGACATCGACAACCTGGAACCGCACGCGTGGCGGGCGGACGCGGTCGTCGCCGCGGCCGAGGCCATGTACGAGCTCGTCCGCCGGGACTACATCCTGCCCGGCACCTCCCGGATGACGTACATGGAGGCGCAGGAGCAGTTCGTACGCGGCAAGGCGGCGTTCATCCCCTGCGGCTCCTGGCTGGAGAGCGAGATGCGCGGCATCACTCCGGCGGGCTTCGAGATGCGGCTCGCCCCCGTGCCCAGCATCGGCACGGCCAACGCCCTCCCCTACGAGGCCGTGATGGCGGTAGCCGGTGAGCCGTTCATGGTGCCGACCAAGGCGAAGAACCCCAACGGGGGCCTGGAGCTGCTGCGCATCATCACCTCGCGTCAGGTCGCCCGCACCTTCTCCGGGAGCACCGAGGAACTCAGTGTGGTGGCCGGAGCGGCGGACGGCCTGCCTCCGGGCGGCAGCCTCGGAGTGGTCCGGGACGTGATCGAGCGCGCCGGCGAGAACACCTTCGCCATCGGCTTCCACCTGCGTTACCGGGACCTGTACAAGGGACTGGGCCGCGTCACGGCCGAGCTGATGACCGGCGACATCACCCCGCGCGAGTGGAGCATCCGCTGCCAGCGGGAGTCCGACCTCATCGCTGCCGACCCCACCATCGCCAAGTACCCACGCTGACCCCGCGGGCCCGGCTCCCGCGGGAGCCGGGCCCGTCGACAAGTCGAAGACCGGAGCCATCATGTGCGCGCAGGACAACAGGACCGACCCGACCGGTGAGGGGGAGTACGGGCCCGGGAGCGCGGGCCGCGAACGACTGCAGCGGCGCACGGTGCGCTCCCTGGCACTCACCCAGATCGTGGCGGGCGTCGGGGTCGCCACCGGCTTCGGCGTGGCCACGCTGATGGCGGCGGACCTGGCCGGCTCTCCGGAGCTGGTCGGGCTGGAGCTGACCGCCTCGACGCTGGGTTCCGCCGCCGCGGCGGCGGTCCTGGCAGCGGTCGCCCACCAGCACGGCCGACGGCGCGCGCTGATGTCCGGGTACTTGGTGGGCGCGGTGGGAGCGGCGGTGTGCGTGGCCGCCGCGCTGTCGGCGAACTTCTGGCTGTTCGTCCTGGGCATGATTCTCTACGGATCGGCTCAGGTGGCGGGATTGCAGGCCCGGTTCGCCGCCGGTGACCTGGCCACGGAGAAGGACCGGGGCCGGGCGGTCTCCTTCGTGCTCTGGGCCTCCACGATCGGCTCGATCACCGGGCCCAACCTGTCCGGCGCGGCAGCCGCCGTCGACCACGCCCTGGACATGCCCGACCTCTCGGGCAACTTCCTGTTCGCCCTGGTCGGATTCCTGACAGCGGTCGGCATGATCGGAATCTGGCTGCGGCCCGATCCGCTGCTGCACTCCCGGCAGGGACTTCGACCGCCCGGCGAGCGCGACAAACCCCGCCGCATCGCCCCCCTCAGCACCTACGCCGCCCCCGACGCCAGACTGAGCCTGGTGGCCCTGTCCACCAGCCACCTCGTGATGGTGTCCCTGATGGCGATGACGATGCTGCACATCAGCCACTCAGGAATGTCCATGGGCTGGGTCGGGTTCGCGTTCAGCCTTCACCTGGCCGGCATGTCGGGGTTCTCTCCGGTCTTCGGCCGGCTGGCCGACCGCATCGGACGTCCCACCACCCTGGTGGTCGGGCTGCTGCTCAGCCTGGTCTCGTTCCTGACGCTCGGGACGTCCCCGGCGACCGTGTCCTGGTCGTCCGCACTGGGCCTGTTCCTGCTCGGTCTCGGCTGGTCGTGCGTCATGGTCACCGGCTCCGTACTCCTGTCGGAGTCGGTGACAGCCGAACACCGGCTGCTCGCCCAAGGAGGCTCCGACACCCTGATGCTGCTGTGCGGAGCCCTGGGCAGCGCGGGCTCCGGTGTCGTCGTCGGCACCTACGGCTTCCCCGCACTCAACGTCATCGCCGCGATCGTGGTGCTGCCCGCCCTCCTGCTCGCCCTGTCATCGGTCAGGAGTTCCCGACGTGGCGACGCCGTGAAGATCGCAGCTGTGGAGGAACCCGCCGGCTGAAAGGCATTCCTGGCCCGGACGGGCGCCCTCCTGGCTGCACTTGGTGAAGACCGGCACGCCGTCGGGCGCCGCATGCGACGACGGGTCGACGGGCCGCCCGTACCCCACGGCTCCGGGGCGAGCGGCCCCCTGCGTGGGAGTGCCGTGGTTACTTGGACCTGGTGACTTGGACCCGGCGACGTGAAGCTGGTGACGTGAACCTGTTTACTCGAACCGGAAGTCGGCGAGGTGGTCGGTGCCGTCGGCAAGGGTCAGACGGCACCTGCGGCAGGTGCCCGCCCACGCCTTCCCGGTTTTCCACACGGAGGAGTTCGTGCCGTCGGCCGCGTGCGGAGCGCTACCGGGGACGATCCTTGCACGGGGCTCACCGGTGGAGTGCTCTTTCTCCACATCCATTCCTGAGTGGCCGGACCGACGGTGCAAGAGGTCGAGCGGGCCCACCGCGGCGCCGGGTTCTCGGCCCGGTTCCGTGTCCCGCCGCCCGGCCCGCCCCTCAGGAAGGAGCCACCGTTGACGGCGGCTCGGCGTTCACCGGGGGGTGCCCGAGCGCACGACAACCCGTTCCACGGGTTCCGCCGCTTGCGCCTCCGGTGGGACGTCGCGACGACATCCACCGCTCCCGCACCGAGCAGTCCTGCGCGAGGAGCACGCGTCGGGGGGCGGCGTGGGCGAGCCCGATCCATCCATGGCCGACAGGTCGGCAGCGGCTCCCGGCAGATCCGGGAGCACGGCTTGGGGGCCCAGTCATCCAAGGCGGTCCGGGGCGCGGGATCCTCGCCGTTGTTCCGTATCCGTGCGCTTCTCTTCCGCAAACCATGAGGGTGCCGCCGGTCATCACGCCGACTGCCCGGCGCCCCGCTGGACGCGACCTGACCACCCCCGGGGGTACGCATGGCGGCCGACACGGACGGCCACACCGCGAGGTGGAGAACCAGCCAGCACGAGCCCGCACGCCTGGACGAGCGAGGCCGGAGCCGCATCAGCCAGGGCCTCCCCTTCGGGAAGCGGCGTCGCGTGCATACTCTCGGTCCGTCGGCCGGGGAAGCACGCAACCGGGCCTGAGCGCAAGCGGCTCCGCATCCACAAGCGTCACCTTTTGACGGTCCCGGAAGCAAAGTTCGACGTTCGCACGCGCCACCTCGACGAGCCCGCTCCGCACGTCGCCGGCAAGGCGAGGCACGACACGATCCACGCCGCGCGAGGGCGATTGGCCACGCGCCGACGGCACGGATCCCGTGCTGCTCTTCCCGCTGTCGAGAACGCTCGCCCGCAGCCGGCACCGCCCCTCCGGTCGCGCGGCACGCCCCTTCGGCGGCGCCAACCGGACTCGCCGGAAAGCCCGTTCAACGTGTGGTCGCGTTAACACGCTCGTAAGGCAGTTGTGATTCAGGTCTTGACAGGTGCGCATCACCGCGCCACCTTGGGAGCGCTCCCACACCTTGTACTCGCACAGTCCACCTCACCCCCTCTTCCCTCCCCGTACCGGGTGGAGAAGAGGGCGTGGCGGGGCGCAGCCGCGCCCTGCCGCGCTCCACGCTGCCCGGCAGAGGAAGGCGTTTGCCATGAGCTCGGTTAAGCGCTGCACACACAGCCGCTCCGGGGGAATCCCGACCCTCCTGGCCGGAGCCCTCACCCTCGCCCTCTCCCTGACGGGTGGGCCGGCGACGGCGGCCCAGCACGGCACACTGCACGAACTCGCCACCGTCCAGGGCAAGTACTTCGGCTCCGCCACGGACAACTCCGAGCTGACCGACGCCGCCTACGCGGCCACCCTGGGGTCCGAGTTCGGACAGATCACCCCTGGCAACTCCATGAAGTGGGACACCACCGAGCCCGTCCAGGGCCAGTTCAACTTCGCCAAGGGTGATGTGATCACCGACTTCGCGGCGCGGCACGACCAGACCGTGCGGGGACACACGCTCGTCTGGCACAACCAGCTGCCGAACTGGGTCGGCGCTCTGCCACCGGCCCAGGTCGAGGCGGCGATGACCCATCACATCACCGAGGAGGCCACGCACTACCGCGGCGCGGTCGCCGCGTGGGACGTGGTGAACGAGCCGTTCAACGAGGACGGGACCTTCCGCACCAGCCCCTTCTACAACGCCATGGGCACCGACTACATCGCCACCGCCCTGCGCGCCGCCCACGCCGCGGACCCGGACGCGAAGCTGTACCTCAACGACTACAACATCGAGGGGCTCGGCGCGAAGAGCGACGCCATGTACGCCCTGGCCACCGAACTGGTCGACGAGGGCGTGCCGCTCGACGGAATCGGGATGCAGGCGCACCTGGCCGTCCAGTACGGCTTCCCCTACCAGATGCAGGCGAACATGAGGCGGTTCGCCGACCTCGGCCTGGACGTGGCCGTCACGGAACTCGATGTCCGCATGCAACTGCCCGCCGACACGGCCAAGTCCGCCACGCAGTCCTCGTACTACCGGCAGGTGGTCGAGGCATGCCTGGCGGTGGAGCGCTGCGTCGGCATCACGGTCTGGGACTACACGGACAAGTACTCCTGGGTCCCGAGCACGTTCCCCGGCGAGGGCGCGGCCAATCTGTACGACGAGAACCTGCTGCCGAAGCCCGCCTACTCCGCCACGCGCGCCGCTCTGGGCGGCGAGGACGGCGGCGGGGACGGCGGGGGCAACGGCGACGCGGGGGCGCTCAAGGCGCTGTACCGGAACAACGACTCGTCGGCGCGCGACAACCAGATCAAGCCCGGCCTCCAAGTGGTGAACACGGGCACGACGGCGGTCAGTCTGTCGGACGTGACGGTCCGGTACTGGTTCACTTCCGGCAACGGGGCCGCCACGTACGGCACTTGGTGCGACTGGTCGCCGATCGGCTGCTCCACCGTGACCCATCGGGTGGTCGCGATGGGCACCCCGGCGGCCGGCGCCGACCACTACCTCGAAGTGGGCTTCGGCAGCGGCACCCTCGCCCCGGGCGCCGCGACGGGCGAGATCCAGCTGCGGCTGAACAAGACGGACTGGTCCGCCTTCGACGAGTCGGACGACTACAGCTACGGCAGCGGCGCCCCGTACGCGGACGCCCCGAAGGTCGCGGTCTACATCGGTGGCGAGCGGGTCTGGGGCATCGAGCCCTGACCCCGGCCGCACCGGCCGCCCCACCCCGCGCATCCCACCGCGCTCCCCCACTCAGCCCCACCCCCCTTCTCTTCCCCCTTCACCCCGCCTTCCCCCCAACGACACCCGCCAGCGGAGGATTTGTGTCGATTTCACGGAGAACGTTCAGCAGCGCCCTGGGTGGCAGCGTGCTCGCCATCGGCATGGCGCAGGGCGTCGCCGTCGCCAAGACCGCGTCCCCGGCGGCCGGCACCGGTGCCTCTGCGACCGGGGCCACGGCCGCGGCCGACGACCCCTACACGCAGGCCTTCCTGACCCAGTACGGCAAGATCAAGGCGGCCGCCAACGGCTACTTCAGCCCGGACGGCCTGCCCTACCACTCCGTCGAGACCCTGATGGTCGAGGCCCCCGACCACGGTCACCAGACCACCTCGGAGGCGGTCAGCTTCTGGATGTGGCTGGAGGCCGCGTACGGCAGGGTCACCGGGAACTGGGCGCCCTTCAACGCGGCCTGGGCCGTGGCCGAGAAGACCATCATTCCCCAGCACGCGGACCAGTCGACCGCCGACAGCTACAACCCGTCGGCTCCCGCGACCTACGCCCCGGAGCACCCGCTGCCCAGCGGCTACCCCTCCGCCCTGAACGGCACGGTCAAGTCCGGCGCGGACCCCCTCGCCACCGAACTCGCCTCGTCCTACGGGACGATGGACGTCTACGGCATGCACTGGCTGATGGACCTGGACAACGTCTACGGCTACGGCAACAAGCCGGGCACCGGCGGCGAGTCGGGGCCCGGCGCGGGGGCCTCCTTCATCAACACCTACCAGCGCGGTGCTCAGGAATCGGTGTGGGAAACGGTTCCGCAGCCCACCACGGACCTGTTCAAGTACGGCGGCCCCAACGGCTACCTCGATCTCTTCGTCGGCGATTCCAGCTACTCCAAGCAGTGGAAGTACACCAACGCGCCGGACGCCGACGCCCGCGCGGTGCAGGCCGCCTACTGGGCGTACCGCTGGGCCACGGCCCAGGGCAAGGCGAGTGAGGTCGCGGGTTCGCTCGCGAAAGCCGCCAAGATGGGCGACTACCTCCGGTACGCCATGTTCGACAAGTACTTCAAGCGGGTCGGCGACTGCACCGACCCGGTCTCCTGCCCGGCCGCCTCCGGCCGTGACTCCCAGCACTACCTGCTCTCCTGGTACTACGCCTGGGGCGGTGCCGCGGCGGGCAGCGGCGGCGGATGGGCCTGGCGCATCGGCGACAGCGCCTCCCACCAGGGCTACCAGAACCCGCTGGCAGCTTGGGCGTTGTCCAACGTACCGGCGCTGACTCCCAAGTCGGCCACGGCCAGGGGCGACTGGTCCAAGAGCCTGACCCGCCAGCTGGAGTTCCTGACCTGGCTCCAGTCGAGCGAGGGAGCGTTCGCCGGCGGCTGCACCAACAGCTGGGAGGGGAGTTACAGCAAGCCGCCGGCCGGCACGCCGACCTTCTACGGCATGGCGTACGACTGGCAGCCGGTCTACCACGACCCGGCGAGCAACAACTGGTTCGGCTTCCAGGCGTGGGGCATGGAGCGCCTCGCGGCGTACTACCACGAGACGGGCAACGCGTCCGCGAAGGCCGTGCTCTCCAAGTGGGTTGCCTGGGCCTCGTCCGAGACGACGGTGGGCGCCGACGGCAGCTTCCGGTTCCCCTCCACACTCAACTGGTCCGGCCAGCCCGACACCTGGAACGCGGCGTCCCCCGGGACCAACGCGGGCCTGCACGTCACGGTGGTGGACTACGCCAACGACGTCGGTGTGGGCGCCGCGTACGTCAAGACCCTCACCTACTACGCCGCCAAGTCGGGTGACAAGAACGCCGCGGCGCTCGCCAAGGCGCTGCTGGACGCGATGGCGCTGAACGCCACCACCAAGGGCATCTCGGTGCCGGAGACGCGGCGCGACTACAACCGGTTCGACGACGAGGTGTACATCCCCGCCGGCTGGTCGGGCAAGATGCCGAACGGCGACCCCGTCAAGCCGGGTTCGACCTTCATCAGCATCCGCAGCTGGTACAAGAACGACCCGGACTGGCCGAAGGTGCAGGCCTACCTGGACGGCGGCGCCGCGCCCACGTTCACCTACCACCGGTTCTGGGCGCAGGCGGCGCTCGCGCTGGCCTTCGCGATCTACGCGGAACTGCTGGTGGAGGGCGGCGGCGTGCCCAGCGGGGACACCCAGGCGCCGACGGTCCCGGCCGGCCTCATCGTGACGGCGACGACCGCGAACAGCGTCTCGCTCTCCTGGTCGGCGGCCACCGACAACGTCGCCGTGACCGGCTACGACGTGTACCGCAACGGGGTCCTGGCGGGGAACGCCACCACCACGACCTTCACGGACCCGGGCCTCGCCGCCGCCACCGCGTACAGCTACGCGGTCGCCGCCCGGGACGCGGGGGGCAACACCTCGGCGCTGTCGGCCGCGGTGAACGCCACCACGAAGGCGGGTGGCTCGACCGGCACCGGCGCGGTGAAGGTCCAGTACAAGAACAGCGACTCCTCGGCCGGCGACAACCAGATCAGGCTGGGCCTCCAGGTGGTCAACACGGGCAGCGCCCCGATCGACCTCTCGACCGTGAAGCTGCGGTACTGGTTCTCCTCCGACGGCGGCCCCAGCACCTTCGGAACGTACTGCGACTACGCCGCGCTCGGCTCGTCCAACATCACCCACGCGGTGGTCGCCGCATCCGCCCCGAAGACGGGCGCCGACCGCTATCTGGAGGTCGGCTTCACCGGCGGCGCCGGCACCCTGGCCGCCGGCGCCTCGACGGGCGAGCTCCAGTTGCGGCTCAACAAGAGCGACTGGTCGAACTTCAACGAGAGCGACGACTACAGCCGCGGCACCAACACGGCGTACGCGGACTCCTCCAAGGTCGGCGCCTACGTCGCCGGCTCCCTCGCCTGGGGGGTCGCCCCGTGACCGCCCGCCCCGCGTTCCACCCCACCGTGACCGGCCACTGACCACGCCGGCCACCCCACACACTCCCGATGGCGGGTCACCCACCGCCCCGCCGTACCCGCCATCGGGTAGCACCACCGTCCTCGCGACACCGCCGTCCTCCTGACACCCGTGTCCTGAAGACAGCACCCACGCACCGCAGGCCCCCGTCCCCACCGACGGGGCCTGACGGGAGCGGTGAACCCTCCACGGGGCCACCTCTCTCGGTCAACCCCCCACGAACCGTCAGCGGGGAGCACCCGCAGGCGTACGAGAGGAGCACGGAGCCGCAATGAGTACCAGAGGCACCATCAAGAACGGGCTGCGCCGGAGACTGGCCGCAGTCTCCGCCCTGGCCATGGGAGCGGCACTGGCCGTGGCCCTCCCCGCCCCGGCCTCGGCCGCGGCCGCGGCCCGGGTCGACAACCCCTACGTGGGCGCCACGGCCTACGTGAACCCCGACTGGTCCGCCAAGGCCGCGGCCGAACCGGGCGGCGCCGCCATCGCCAACACGCCGGCCTTCGTCTGGATGGACCGCATCGCGGCCATCCAGGGCTCCTCCGAGGCGAGGGGCCTGCGGGCGCACCTCGACACGGCGCTGGCCCAGGGCGCGAACCTGTTCCAGGTCGTCATCTACGACCTGCCGGGACGGGACTGCGCCGCGCTGGCGTCCAACGGTGAGCTCGGTCCCACGGAGCTCGGCCGGTACGAGAGCGAGTACATCGACCCGATCTCCGACATCCTCGCCGACCCGGCGTACGCGAGCCTGCGCATCGTCACGATCATCGAGCCCGACTCGCTGCCCAACATCGTCACCAACGCGGGTGGCACGGCCGGTTCGACCGACGCCTGCGCGACGATGAAGGCGAACGGCAACTACGAGAAGGGGATCGGCTACGCCCTGCACACCCTGGGCGCCATCCCCAACGTCTACAACTACATCGACGCCGCGCACCACGGCTGGCTGGGCTGGGACACCAACATGAGCCCGGCCGCGGCCGAGTTCAAGAAGGCCGCCACGTCCGAGGGCGCCACGGTCAACGACGTCGCGGGCTTCATCGTCAACACGGCCAACTACTCGGCTCTCAAGGAGCCGAACATCAAGATCACCGACTCGGTGAACGGCACCACGGTGCGCCAGTCCAAGTGGATCGACTGGAACTACTACACCGACGAGTTGACGTTCGCCCAGGCGCTGCGCACCCTGCTGGTGAGCCAGGGCTTCAACTCCAACATCGGCATGCTGATCGACACGGCCCGCAACGGCTGGGGCGGCACCGCCCGGCCCACCGCCCCCGGTCCGCTGACCAGCGTGGACGCCTATGTGGACGGCGGCCGGGTCGACCGGCGCATCCACGCGGGCAACTGGTGCAACCAGAGCGGCGCCGGCATCGGCGAGCGTCCCACCGCCGCCCCGGAGCCCGGCATCGACGCGTACGTCTGGGCCAAGCCCCCGGGCGAGTCGGACGGCAACAGCGCCCCCGTCGCGAACGACGAGGGCAAGGGCTTCGACCGGATGTGCGACCCCACGTACACCGGTAACGGCCGCAACGGCAACAGCATGACCGGCGCCCTGCCGAACTCCCCGCTCGCGGGTCACTGGTTCTCCGCACAGTTCCAGGAGCTCGTGCGCAACGCCTACCCGCCGATCACCGGCGGCGGCACCGGAGGCGACACCCAGGCGCCGACCGCCCCGACCGGCCTGACGTCGTCGGCGAAGACCAGCAGCAGCGTCTCGCTCTCCTGGACCGCGTCGACCGACAACACCGCCGTGACCGGCTACGACGTGTTCCGCGGCGGAGTGAAGGTGGGCTCCTCCACCACCACCTCGTACACGGACACCGGCCTCACCGCCTCGACCGCCTACAGCTACACGGTCAAGGCCAAGGACGCCGCCGGTAACGTCTCGGCCGCCTCCAGCGCCCTCTCCGTCACCACCTCGGCGGGCACCGGCACCGGCACCGACACCCAGGCGCCGACCGCCCCGACCGGCCTGACGTCGTCGGCGAAGACCAGCAGCAGCGTCTCGCTCTCCTGGACCGCGTCGACCGACAACACCGCCGTGACCGGCTACGACGTATTCCGCGGCGGAGTGAAGGTGGGCTCCTCCACCACCACCTCGTACACGGACACCGGCCTCACCGCCTCGACCGCCTACAGCTACACGGTCAAGGCCAAGGACGCCGCCGGTAACGTCTCGGCCGCCTCCAGCGCCCTCTCCGTCACCACCTCGGCGGGCACCGGCACCGGCACGGGCACCCTCAAGGTCCAGTACAAGAACACGGACTCCTCCGCCACCGACAACCAGATCCGGATGTCCCTCCAGGTGGTCAACACCGGCACCACCGCGGTGAACCTGTCCACGGTGAAGCTGCGCTACTGGTTCACCCCCGAGGCGGGGGCCTCCACCTTCGGCACCGCATGCGACTACGCGGTCATCGGCTGTGGCTCTCTGACTCTCGGTGTGACGGGCGGCGGCTCCGCGGCCGGCGCCAGCCACTACCTGGACGTCAGCTTCGGCAGCGGCACCCTGGCCGCCGGCGCCTCCACCGGTGAGATCCAGCTCCGGCTGAACAAGAGCGACTGGTCCAACTTCAGCGAGGCGGACGACTACAGCCGCTCGACGAACACGTCCTTCGCCGACGCTTCGAAGATCGGCGCGTACGTGGGCGGCACGCTCTCCTGGGGCACCGCCCCTTGATCCAGCGGCCCACTCCCCCGCCACCGTGGTGACGCGGTGACGGCCCCGGGCCATGGATAGCCTGCGACGACGACCCGCCCCCCGCCGGATGTCCGGCGGGGGGCGGGTCGTGTCGTGACCGCGGCTCAGGAAGTCGCTCCGGCCCGTACGGCGGCGAGCGGAAGGCCCCGTCCCGGCAGGTGCATCCACCCCTCCACCGCGGCCAGGGCACGCTCCTCGTCGGTGGCCGGCGCATGGGTCATCCCGCACGCGGCGGCCCGTGCGACGACCGCAGAGATCAGGGCGTCCAGGTCGTGGTCACTGCGCGTGCACCGGTCGCGCTCCCGCTCACCGACATCGAGCCCCAAGCCGTCGACGAGCCCGGCGAGGATGCCGGCCCGCGCGAGGAGGGCGGCCGGCTTGGCGTTCTTGTAGCTGTCCTTGCTCGCGAGCCCCCACATGATCAGCGCGAACGCCGGATAGACCTCCACGACCGGACCGGAGCCGTCCCGCGGGACGACGGGACCCTCCTCCGACAGGCGTTCCAGGAGATCCACCGCCCGCATGGCGACGACGCCCAGCTTGTCGGCGGCGACCGAGAGGGGGCGCTGCCTGCCCGCCCCGGTGCGCTTCCACGCCACGTCGTCGGTGAGACGGTGGGTGAACCGGCCCAGCCCGTCACGGCCGTCGACGTGCGGCAGGTAGCGGGACCGCAGGGGCAGCTTCGTGCCGGCTCGGTGGGCGGCGAGCAGGGAGGTGAACGCCACCGGCCAGCCGAGGGGCGCATCGAGGCCGGTCTTGTCGGCGCTGCGCATCGCCGCCAACAGGTCCTCGTCGTTCCTCGCGTCGAGGATCTCGACGACCGGTCTCTCCGCCCAGGTGACCCGGCAGACCCCGGTCGTTCCGGTGTAGCCGGCCAGGTCGATGCCGACCGTCACCATGGGCGGGCGGTCCACCACGTTCCGCACTCCGGGGCTTCCGTTCCTTCGGGGCGCCGGAGGGGACGACGCCGACAGCGGTTGGCCTCCGACCGTGGCGAGAGAGACCCGGGGCGCGGCAGGAGCTCCGGCCGTGACGTCCCGTCCGGCGGGCCGGGACTGCCGGTGCGTCAGTCGCGTCGCCCATTCTATTTCCTGCCGGACCCTTGATCTGCAGGCCCCTTCACGCCGTGTGGACGAGGCGGCGCACGGGACGCACACGCGCAGCCGTGACGGACCGACCGTCCGCACGCCGGCGGCAGGACGCCGGTCGTCCGTCCGGCGCGGCCTCGTGGCACCCTGGTACCGGCCCGGACCGCGAGGTCCCGCGGCTGTCGTCTCGTCATCTCTGCCGGCCCGGCCGACTTCTCGCCCCCGGCCGGTCGCTGAGAGGGTGTCCCCCTGTGCTGCATCTCCGTCTGATCGTGCCGGCCGACCGTACGGACGAGGTGGTCCGGCTGCTCGACGACAGCGTGGGCACCACCCACCTCGCCGTCCTGCCGGGTGCGGCCAGGTCACCGGCGGGTGACCTGGTGCTGTGCGACGTCGCCCGGGAGGCGGGGGACGAACTCATCGGCGAGCTGCGCCGGCTCGGGATCGACCGCACCGGTGCCGTCACGGTGGAGAACGTGGACCTCACGCTCTCGAAGCACGCTGACAGGGCCGAGGAGGAGGCGCCGGGCGAGGGCGCCGACGCGGTGCTGTGGGAGGAGCTGGAGGAGGTCACCCACGAGGAATCGACGTTCAGCGTCACCTATGTCGCCTTCCTGACGATCGCCACGATGCTCGCGGCGGTCGGCGTGATGCTGGACAACGCGATCCTGATCGTCGGCGCGATGGCGGTGGGGCCCGAGTTCGGGCCCCTGGCCGGTGTCTCCACCGCCCTGGTGCAGCGGGCGCCCCGGTTGGTGGTCCGTTCGCTGGCTGCTCTGATCGGCGGGTTCGCGGCGGCGATGGTGCTGACGGCCGGGTTCGCGTGGCTGCTGGACGCCTGCGGCCTGTTCACGAGGACGATGGTGGAGGCGGACCGGCCGAACACCTCCTTCATCTGGCAGCCGGACTGGATGTCGTTCATCGTGGCGTTCCTCGCGGGCATCGCCGGAACACTGTCGCTGACCTCGTCGAAGTCGGCCGCGCTGATCGGGGTGACGATCTCGGTGACGACCGTGCCGGCCGCGGCCAACGCCGCGGTGGCGTTCAGCTACTCCGACTACGCGCAGACCACGGGCTCCTCGCAGCAACTCCTCGCCAACCTCGGCGGCATCGTGCTCGCCGGCACCCTCACGCTCCTCGCCCAGAAGGCACTCTGGGCCCACCGGCAACGACAGGACGCCACCGCCGGGGGCCGGGACCTCGGCTGACCGCCCGCCCGTCCTCGCCCACGGAGCGAAGGACGCCCACGAAACACGCGGCACCGCGATCCACTCGCCGGTGAGCAGCCCCGAGGGCTGTCCCGCAACTCCGGATGGAGGTGCGGCAACGGCACCACGTCCCGAGTCCCGCCAGTCCGAGCGACTTGAGAACGCGGTGACCCCTGGCCAGAGAGCTGTTACGCACCAGGAAACCGGCGCATCGAATCGACCGCGGCGGCGCCGAGCGCCCGGCTCAGCACGGACCGGCGAGCAGTCCGGCCAGTGGCACGCCGGGTCGCCCACCAGATGCCGGTAGGTGTCGCCGCCCAGGGGCTGGTGTAGATGGGTCGGGTGCCGTGCACGGTCCATTCGCTCATCGTCGTCTCCTGTGCCTCGCCCACCAAGATCGCGCCATCGTAGGCGGGGCACCCTGGGCTTCCGTCAGTCCCTGCCCGTAGTCTGGTGGGCATGCCCCCGACTTCGTGTGACGCTGCTGCGCGCCCGCTGACCCTGGTGAACGCGGATATCCGCGCACTGTGGCAGCGGGGCGGCGGCCGGTTGTCCCCTGAGGGGCGCCGGGAGTATGAGCGGCTGCTCGCGGAGTGGGCGGCGGCTGTGCGGGGGGACGTCGCCGAGGTGGCGTGACCACATGGTCGGTGCCGCCAACGTGATGGCCCGACTTGCGGGTTCGTCACTCTGTGAGCGCCACGGCTTGGACGCTCGGCGCATGCTCGGTGTCCTCACTCCTGCCCGTTGAGGGTTTCTCGCTCGGTGCGCCAGGTGCCGGAGTTCTGGCAGTGCTCAACGTGCTGCTGGTTCTCGGTCCCACGGGACTTGCAGAGCCACATGGTCGTAGCCCTCACTTCTCGGCGGCGTCGAGCTTGTCGGCTTCCGCACGGAGTGCTGCGGCCTTGTCCAGCCACCTGTGTTCGTCGTCAGTGTACGGGCCCGCGAGGGTGGGCTTCACTCTCTTCTCCAGCTTGGCGGCCCGGGTGCGGAGGTCGTCCGCGGCCGGCATGGTCTGCCTGGTGCGGCTGGTTCCGGCGCCCATCAGCCCGTCACCATCGAAGTCGGCTCCGAGGGTGACGGCGGGCGGGGGGAGACACGCAGCTTGGGTGATGAATCGGCCAGGTCGCCGGAGACCGTGCTGCGCCCGGCGGCGGGCGGGTTCGCGGCGGGCATTCCCATCGCCAATAACATTGGCCTAGCAACTTGGCCAAGCTAGTGGCAAGATGAGGGCATGGACACAGCCAAGCTCCAACTTGCAGCCCAGCGATACCGGGAGGCCGAGGCGGCACTGGATGCCGCCAGGGCAGATCTCCGCGCCGAAGCCGTCGCCGCTCTGCAGCAGGACCCCAAGCGCGGCGACCAGAGCGAGGTCGTCCGCATCACCGGCTGGACCCGCGAACAGATCCGCACGATCATGAAGACCGCCGGAGGGCTAGCGGATGAGATGGCCACCCCCGCACCCTAGAGTCGAACGCGTGCGGCCTGTCGCCCGACCTGCCGCGCCTCCCCCACCCCACTGGGGCATTACCCGGCACGTGCTCGGCTCCCCCATCATCGAGACCCACCGAGGCGCCTGCCGGACCGACGACGGGCACATGGAGGGCATCGGCCGAGAACAGGCGATCGCAGAGCTGAGGAACGGGTCTCAGCCCTGCGACGCCCTGCCGAGCCGCACAGATACTTCACCAGGCGCCATGCCTCCTGCGGCACGGCAGACGCGAGTTCTCCAGCACCGCGGCCAGGACTGGCACTGCTGGAACTGCGGGCCGTGGAAGCGGTGGCCGACCACGGGGAGAACGTCCGGCCGCGGTTCTGCTGCGAGGACCATCCCGCGTTGTGGGTGACCGAGCGGGGCGGCCGCATCAAGCCGGCGGAAATCAACGCCTCATTCTTCGCTCCCACAGGTCAGGACGACGATGCCGACCTCGGCCCACGCGCAAGTGTCTCTCCGCCACCATGGCCTTCATCATCACGACCGGCGTCGGGAAGTCGAACGCAAAGACGCTGACTGCGATCCTCGGCCAAGCAGCAGTCCAGGGCCGCACCCCGACGCAGGGTGCGGCCCTCGGCTCCTGCGCTTACGACGGCCAGCCGCCATACGGCACGGTAATGAGCTCCATGGCGTGGCCGACCGGGTCCATGAAGTACACGCCGCGTCCGCCGTCGTTGTGGTTGATCGCGCCGGGGTGTTGCCGGTGCGGGTCGGCGTAGTGCTCGATGCCGCGCTGTGTGATCCGCGAGTACGCCGCATCAAACTCCGCCTCGGAGACCAGGAAGGCGTAGTGCTGCGGGGTGATTCTGTCCGCGGGGATCGCGGCGAAGTCCAGCGTGACGCCATTACTCAGATCGACCGCGAGGAACGGACCCCACTCTGCGGTGATCTCCAGGTCCAGCAGGTCCGCGAAGAACTCGGCAGACTCCCGGTTGTCCCGGGCATGGACGATCGTGTGGTTCAACTCAACCGACAAGGAATGCCTCCGCGGGCACCTCCCGACACCTCCATGCCTCACCCAGCCGGCGACCGGCACGCGATGTCGCTGTGGATCTTAGCCGTCGTTCCGGCGCAGTGGTGGGCGATCAGGACTGCTGGGGCATTCAGACAGTTTCCATGCCCGACGTCACCCTTACCGATGATGCCGGAGGCGGATGGCCGGGGCCCGGGCCACGATGCAAGCGGTTCGATGGATTTCCGTAGAAGATCTCCCCAGCCGCTCCCCGGCTTTCGGGCGAGACGCGAGAAGGCGCCCCTTCCACAACCTCGGAGGGGGCGCCCTTCTTGCTGCTACAAAAGCCCGAGAGGGCGAAGGACCCGCCTCTGAGCTGCACTTACCTGGGTCGGCCAGTAGAGGTAGCAGACCCCGCCCGTACCGCTCCTGACCTTGCCGGTCGCGTCGTACCGCTTGGTCCGCAGCCAGATCTGTTCCCACTCGGTCCGCGAGTAGATCCGGCGCACCGCGTCGTCGTCCTTCGAGGCGGGGTCGTTGGCGATGATGTCGCCGTCCTCGGTGAAGCCGATCACCGTCATCAGGTGGCCCGACGTGCCGTAACCGGCCCCCGTCAGCTCCTCCTTGAGGAAGGACTGCGAGGTGATGACGGGGATGCCGGCCCGGACGAGGCTCTCCACGTCGGCGAGGGAGTCGAGCCGGGTGACGGCGGCGGACATGTCCCGGTAGGTGGCGGCGTAGGCGGCGTTGAAGGGCCAGTTGCCGCAGCCCTCGTACTGGTAGTCGAAGGTGTAGCGCGCCGCGTGGCAGATCTGGGGGTCGGGGAGGTCCGGCTCGACCCAGGCGAGCTGTTCGGCCGTGGGCTTGCGGCCCCAGTACTCGATGATCATCTGCGATGAGGTGGGGCTGCACCATGCCTCACCGCCGTTGTCGTACTCGGGGTACTGCCCCGCGTGGAGGTTCTGCGAGTAGCGGGGCACCGCGAGTTCGTGGCCCCGGCCCACGCCGGGGGTGCTCGCCGGGACGGTGAAACGGTCCGGGACGTCGGAGGCCATGGCGCCGACGCGCCACACCGTCGGGGTGAGGCGGGTGCCGGGCGTGCGGTGAAGGGTGAGGCGGAGCCGGTAGTGCGTCAGGCGCAGGCCGCTCGCGGCGTCGTCGACGGAGAAGGTGTCGGTCCAGATGGAGCTCTTCCCGTCCGTCTGGTCGTCCACCGAGGTGCGGCGGATGTCCTGGTCACCCGCCGCCCAGCGGCCCATCACGTACCAGGGGGTGTCCGTACCGTCCGAGTAGCGGCCGAGCAGCTCGATCTGGATCCAGGTGCCGGCGGGGGTGTCCGCGTTCCAGGAGGCGATCACCTCGGTGGCCGGTACGGCGCTGTGGTGGAAGGGGGAGGTCCAGGTGGCGTACTCCCACGGGGCGGTCGCCGCGGTGTGCGGGTCGGTGTACTCGAGGGTCCCTGCGGGGGCGGCGATGACCAGGCCGGGCCTGCGGCCTGCGACCGCGCGGGTTCCGGCGGCGGAACCGGAGCGCCAGTCGGTGTACGTCGTCCAGAAGTGGTTCTCCACAGCGGTGTCCGGGACCGGAGAGGGGGAGGCGCCCGGGCGGGACGCGCCGGAGGCGGAGCGTGCGGCGGCGGACGCGGGTCCGGTGGAGGTCACCGCGGAGGCGGCGGCGACGGCCGCGAGGGCGGCGAGGACGGTCCTGCGGTTGTGCGGTCCGGTCATGGGAGGCTCCCGAGTCGTTGGCGGACGAGGGTGTACGGCGGGTGCGGGGTACAGCAGGAGCGGGGTCCAGCGGGTGCGGGACGGGGCGGAGGCGGCGGGGCGTGTGCTGCGCGGGTGTTCGACTTCGATCAGTGGGCCAACTATCGCGGGTCCCGGCCTCGCCGGGCCAGTGATTCGCCCCGCGCGGACGGAGCAACATTGGACTGGTCCACTGGCACGGCCCTGGGCACCCGCACCGGCGTGACCTGCGGTGGCCGGAGCCGCTGCCCGTACCCTGGGGTGATGAACGACCTGGCCGGACGCGCCCACGGCCTCCTCACCCTCTCCCCCTCCCTCGGCCCGGTGCGCCTCGTGGCGATCGACGGGCACGCCGGCTCGGGGAAGAGCACCCTGGCGACCCGGCTCGCCGCCGCCCTCGGTGCCGCCCCGGTCCTGCGGCTGGACGATCTGGCCACCCACGAGGAGCTGTTCGCCTGGACGGACCGGCTCCACGCGCAGGTGCTCCTGCCGCTGTCGCGCGGGGAGCGGGCGCGCTACGCCCCGTACGACTGGACCGCTCGGCGCTTCGGGCCGGAACGGACCCTGGATCCCGCGCCGGTGGTGCTGATCGAGGGGGTGGGGGCCGGACGCCGGTTCCTGCGGCCCTGGTTGGCGGCGCTGTGGTGGATGGAGCTGGACCGCGAAACCTCCTGGGCCCGGGGCCGTCGGCGGGACGGACCGGCGCTCAACGGCTTCTGGGACAGCTGGACGGTCGCGGAGGACGAACACTTCGCCGAGGACCCCTCCCGCCCGTACGCGGATTCGCTGGTACGCCAGTTGTCCGAGGGTTACGAGTGGCTGACGGGGCCTCACGCGACTCCGGCGGCGAGTCGTGAAACTACGGAGGGTGAAGGCGGCAGGTCATCCGGTTGAGCCACCGGAAATCGCCAGACGCATGTTCCAACTCGGCTTGACCGGCGGGGCTTAGAGGTCTTACGTTCTCAATGTGCGGCTTTTCGGAGCCCCCCAGGACACGAAGCCCCCGGTTGTTCCCCCGTGATCGGGGGCTTCGTTCTGTCCACCGTCCCCCTCCGCGCACACCACACAGGCCCTCCCCTTCACCGTCCGTCACCAGCGACACCGATCCGTGGGTTTTCCGGCGTGGGTACGATGCTCGACGGCTCGGTCAATTCCCGCCCGCGAAACGGTGATTCCGTGCGCATCCGTGGGCATGCTGTGCGGGCGGGACATCCTGGGGCACAGTCGTGTGGGGGACCTGATGGACATCGGCACGCAGGGCGCGCACGCCCCTGCCGAACTGGCCTGGTTGCGGGGCATCGACGCCTACACCATGGGCGCGTACCCGCACGCCGAGGAAGAATTCCGGACCGCGGTGCGGCTCGATCCCGGCATGGCGGACGCCTGGCTGGGTCTCCACGCGCTGCGGATCGACACCACCACCGCCCTGCTGAGCATGTACCGGCATCGCGACCGCTTCGGCGAGCAGCGCACCCGGCACAAACGCACGCTCAACTCCTGGTACTGGCTCGGCTGGTGGGTGCAGCCGGTGCTGGAGTCGCCGCGCGACCTGCTGCTGGCACACGCCTCGCACTGGCTGGACGGGCGCCATGTGCCGGAACTGGACCGCGCGTTGGCCGGGCTGCCGCCGGTGGACACCGATCCGCAGGTACGGTTCCTGCACGCGTGCCGGGCCTATCTCGCCAAGGACTGGGAGCAGTTGGTCCGTCATACCGAACGCCTCGTCGACGATCCGCTGCTCGGGATCGAGGCGCGGCTCTTCGGCGGGATGGCCCGGGTCCGGCTGGAGATGTTCGGGCAGGCCGAACCCCTGCTCTCCGCGGCGCTGATGCGCTGTCGCAGCGAGCAGCCGCAGCGCAAGGAGCTGCGGTACTGGCTGGCGCGGGCGCACGAGGGGACGGGGCGCAGCGCCGCCGCGCTGCCTCTCTACCGGGCGGTGCACCGGGTGGACCCCTCGTTCATGGACACCTCGGCCCGGCTCGCGGCCATCACCGATCACGACGGCTTCGACGATCCGGGCGGGCTGGCCCCGGCCACCCTGAGCGGTTACGGCGCGGACGAGGCGGGCGCCGGGTCCCAGCCGGACGGTGACGCGCTCCTCGGTACGGACCTGGTGGACGGCCGCGATCCGTGGCTGGGCGGTGATCCGCTCGGCCCCGTCGCCCCGGTGGTCACGACCGCCCCGGAGGGCGCACGGGTCAAGCGGGCCGGGTCGGGCCGTACGGGACGTCCGGTGCTGCCCGCCGGCCCGAGCGATCCCGCGCTGCTGGCCGACGCGCTCGCCGAGCTGGAGCGGATGGTCGGGCTCGATCCGGTGAAGCGGCAGGTCAAGGCGCTCTCCGCGCAGCTGAACATGGCGCGGCTCCGGTCCGAACAGGGGCTTCCCGTGCAGCCGCCCAAACGGCACTTCGTGTTCTCCGGCCCCTCGGGCACCGGGAAGACGACGGTCGCCCGCATCCTGGGCCGGGTCTTCTACGCCCTGGGCCTCCTCGGCGGCGATCACCTGGTGGAAGCGCAACGCTCCGATCTGGTGGGCGAATTCCTCGGCCAGACGGCGGTCAAGGCCAATGAGCTGATCGACTCCGCCTTGGGCGGGGTCCTCTTCGTGGACGAGGCGTACAGCCTCGCCAACTCCGGCTACAGCAAGGGCGACGCGTACGGCGACGAGGCGCTCCAGGTGCTGCTGAAGCGGGCCGAGGACAACCGGGACCATCTGGTGGTCATCCTCGCCGGCTACCCGGAGGGCATGGACCGGTTGCTGGCCACCAATCCGGGGCTCTCCTCGCGGTTCACCAGCCGGGTCGACTTCCCGAGCTACCGCCCCCTCGAGCTCAGCGCGATCGGCGGGGTGCTGGCCGCCGCCAACGGCGACCTGTGGGACGAGGAGGCGCTGGACGAGCTGCGCAGCATCAGCGGTCATGTGGTCGAGCAGGGGTGGATCGACGAACTGGGCAACGGCCGCTTCCTGCGCACCCTGTACGAGAAGAGCTGCGCCTACCGCGATCTGCGGCTCTCCGGTTACGCCACGCCGCCGGGGCGCGCCGATCTGGCGACGCTGCGGCTGCCGGACCTGATGCAGGCGTACGGCGAAGTGCTCTCCGGCCGGGGCCCGGTGGGCAGGGGCCAGACGGAGGCACCCGGCGCGTAGGACCCGTCCTGGAGAACGGCGCCCCCGCATCTCCCCTGAGGAGCGCGACGGGGTGCGCCGGACGGCCCGGTCTCCCAGGCCGTCCGGCGCACTCCGTCCGGCGTACCGGTTCAGCCGATGTCGGCCATGGCCTTCGGCTCGTGCGCGGGGTGCTCGGGGGGCACGTCGGCCGTCCGGCGCGGTACCGAGACCCGGTGGGCGGGGTCGCGGACCTCGCCGACCAGCTTCTCCAGCACGTCCTCCAGGGCGACGAGTCCGAGGACCTTGCCCTGGGCGTCGGCGACCTGCGCCAGATGGGTCGCGGCCCGGCGCATCACGGTGAGGGCGTCGTCCAGCGGGAGTTCGGCCCGTACGGTCGCCATCGGGCGCCAGACGTGCTGGGGTACGGCACGCTCACCGTCCTCCAGGTCGAGGACGTCCTTGACGTGCAGGTAGCCCATGAATGGCCCGCCGCGCTCGGCACGGACCGGGAAGCGCGAGAACCCGGTCCGTACGGTGAGTTCCTCGACCCGGCGCGGGGTCACGGACGGGTCGACCGTCACCAGCGAGCCGTTGTCCAGGAGCACGTCCGTGACGGGCCTGCTCCCGAGTTCGAGGGCGTCCTCCAGGCGTTCCTGTGCCTCGGGCTCCAGGAGCCCGGCCTGGCCGGAGTCCTCCACCAGCCGGTTCAGCTGCTCGCTGGTGAAGACGGCTTCGACCTCGTCCTTGGGCTCGACCCGGAAGAGCCTCAGCACGAGCCGGGCGCAGGCGCCGAGCGCCACGGTGACCGGGCGGCAGAGCCGGGCGAAGCCCACCAGGGCGGGGCTGAGCCAGAGGGCCGTCTTCTCCGGGGCGGCCATCGCCAGGTTCTTCGGGACCATCTCACCGATGACGAGGTGGAGGACGACCACGAAGACGAGGGCGAGGGCGTAGCCGAGCGGGTGGACGAACCCCTCGGGGACGTGTGCCGTGTGGAAGACGGGTTCCAGGAGGTGGGCGACGGTCGGTTCGGCGACGGCGCCCAGGGTGAGCGAGCAGACGGTGATGCCGAACTGTGCGGCGGCCATCATCTGCGGGAGGTTCTCCAGGCCGTACAGCACCTGGCGGGCGCGGGCGGAGCCGCTCGCGGCGAGCGGCTCGACCTGGCTGCGGCGGACCGAGACCAGGGCGAACTCGGCGCCGACGAAGAAGCCGTTCGCGAGGACGAGGAGCCCCGCGAAGATCAGCTGGACCAGGCTCATCGGGTGGCCTCCTGCAGGGTCCGGCCGGGGGCCGCGAGGCGGTCGCCGTCCAGGGAGTCTTCCAGGCGGTCGTCCGGGCGGTCGTCCGGATGGTCGTCCGGGCGGTCGGTGCCGCCCGGGTGCCCGGCCACGTCCGCGGTGCGGACGAAGCGGACCTGTTCGGCCCGGTAGTGGCCCACCTGGCGGACGGAGATCCGCCAGCCGGGGAGTTCGGTGCGGTCTCCGGGGGCGGGGATGCGTCCGAGGAGGTCGGCGACGAGTCCGGCGACGGTCTCGTACGGTCCGTCGGGTACGTCGAGGCCTATCCGGCGGAGGCTGAGGACTCGGCAGCTGCCGTCCGCGTCCCAGGTGGGACGGCCGTCCTCGCCGGAGACGGAGATGAGTTCGGGCCGGTCGGCACCTTCGGCATCATGCTCGTCGCGGACCTCGCCGACGAGTTCCTCGATGATGTCCTCCAGAGTGACGACACCGGCGGTACCGCCGTACTCGTCCACGACGACGGCTATCGGCTGCTCGTTGCGGAGCCGCTGGAGCAGTTGTTCGACGGGCAAGGACTCGGGGACCAGCAGCGGCGGGACGGCGATCCGGCCGGCCGGGGTGCGCAGCCGCTCGGCGGCCGGCACCGCGAGGGCGTCCTTGAGGTGGACCATGCCGACGACCTCGTCGATGCGTTCCCGGTAGACCGGGAAGCGGGAGAGGCCGGTGGCGCGGGTCAGATTGAGGACGTCCGCCGCGGTTGCGGACGACTGGAGGGCGCTGACCCGGACCCGGGGGGTCATGACGTGCTGGGCGGTGAGACCCCCCAGCGACAGGGTCCGTACGAAGAGGTCGGCGGTGTCCTGTTCCAGGGTGCCGGCCTCCGCGGAGTGCCGGGCCAGGGAGACCAGCTCTCCCGGGGTACGGGCGGAGGCGAGTTCGTCGGTGGGCTCGACGCCCAGCAGCCGGACCAGCCGGTTGGCGAGCGTGTTCAGCGCCGTGATCACCGGGCGGAACGCGGTGGTGAAGCGGTGCTGGGGGCCGGCGACGAACCGGGCGACCTGGAGGGGCTTGGAGACGGCCCAGTTCTTGGGCACCAGCTCACCGATGACCATCTGCACGGCGGAGGCGACCAGCATGCCGATCACCACGCTGACGGTGGGCACGGCCCCGGCGGGCAGGCCGGTGGCGGTCAGCGGTCCGGTGAGGAGCTGGGCGAGAGCCGGTTCGGCGAGCATGCCGACGACCAGCGAGGTGATGGTGATGCCGAGCTGGGTGCCGGAGAGCTGGAAGGAGAGCTCGCGCAGCGCGTCGACGACGGTGCGCGCGCGCCGGTCGCCTTCTTCCGCCGCGCGTTCGGCTTCGGCTTTCTCGACGGTGACGAGGCCGAATTCGGCCGCCACGAAGAAACCGTTGGCCAGGATGAGAAGGAATGCCGCGATGAGCAGCAGCAGGGGGGTGGTCATGCCGCCGCCTCCGGGGAAGGGGCGGCGCAGATACTACCGGACGATCCGTCCATTGCTGGAAGGAGTCACTCCTCGGGTCGCAGGAAAAGCCCCGCCGGTCTGCGGACCGTCTGGGCGGGGCGGGGCGCCACTCGACGCCGCCGAACACCAGAGTAGTCAAGAATCGGCGTGTCCGGGCAGGGGCTCACGACCATCGGCCGGACGCCCCTTCGCACGCCTGGGCGCGCGGGCCTGAAATAGCGTCGGGGCCGGAGGCGGCGGTCAGCCGGCTTCGGCCCCGCTGCCGCTGCCGCGCGACGCGACGAGCCTGCGGAGCTCGCCGGCGTCCCGTACGGCCTGCTGCTTGGAGAGACCGGGCTGGATGCCGAGAGCGGGCAGGCTGGTGCCGTCGCTGAGGCCGAGGAAGAGCCAGGGGTCCCCGACCCTCAGGTTGACCTGGAGGATCTGTGCCCAGGCGAGCCGTCGGGTCCGGGTGATGTTGACCACGGTCACCCCGTTCTCGTCGGCGACGATCCTCGGCCGGGCGAGCAGGACCAGCACCCCGGAGAAGAGGACCGCGAAGAGGATGAAGGTCACCCGGTCACCCGGACCGAGGCTCTCCAGCATCAGCGCCACGACGGTGATGGTGACGAAGAGCGCCAGCGCGATGGTGAGCAGGACCAGCCGGGTGAGACGCGGCCGGAACGTCACCGGAAGGGCCGGCTGCCCGGTCCGGGGGGTGGGGGCGGACATCGGTTCCTCTGTCCTCTGCTCAGGGTGCGAAGGAGGGTACGAAGGGCACACGGCGTACCCGGGTGCGGGCGTCGGCGGTCAGAGCCGGCAGGCGTGGATCGCCGTGGTGAGGATGGCGCGGGCGCCGAGCTCGTACAGGTCGTCCATGATCCGCTGCGCCTCGCGGGACGCGACCATGGAGCGGACGGCGACCCAGCCCTCGTGGTGCAGCGGGGAGACGGTCGGCGATTCCAGGCCCGGGGTGAGGGCGACCGCCCGCTCCAGGTGCTCGACGCGGCAGTCGTAGTCCATCATCACGTACGTCCGGGCGACCAGGACGCCCTGGAGGCGGCGGAGGAACTGCTGGACCTTGGGCTCGTCGGTGTCGGCGCCGGTGCGACGGATGACGACGGCCTCGGACTTCATGATCGGCTCGCCGATCACCTCGAGCCCGGCGTTCCGCATGCTGGTCCCGGTCTCGACCACGTCGGCGATGACCTGGGCGACCCCGAGCTCGATGGCGGTCTCGACCGCTCCGTCGAGGTGGACGACGGAGGCGCTGACGCCGTTGTCGGCGAGGTGCTTGGCGACGATGCCCTCGTAGGAGGTGGCGATCGTCATGCCGTCGAAGTCCTGCGGGCCCGCGGCGGTACCGGGCTTGGTGGCGTACCGGAAGGTCGAGCGGGCGAAACCGAGCTGGAGGATCTCCTCGGCGTCGGCCCCGGAGTCGAGCAGCAGGTCGCGGCCGGTGATGCCGATGTCGAGACGGCCGGAACTCACGTAGATCGCGATGTCCCGGGGGCGCAGGTAGAAGAACTCGACCTCGTTGACGGGGTCGACGAGGACGAGTTCCTTCGACTCCTTGCGCTGCTGGTATCCGGCCTCATGGAGCATCGCCATCGCAGGCCCGGAGAGTGAACCCTTGTTGGGGACGGCGATGCGCAGCATGAGCTCGGGTTTCCTTTGTACGGAGGAGCGTGCGGACGGTTCTGCTGGTCGTGCGGAAGGGACTGCGGTGGTGCGGGTGCGGCGGTGAGGCGGGCTCAGAGGTGGGAGTACACGTCGTCGAGGGAGATCCCGCGGGCGACCATCATCACCTGGACGTGGTAGAGCAGCTGCGAGATCTCCTCGGCTGCGGCTTCCTTGCCCTCGTACTCGGCGGCCATCCAGACCTCGGCGGCCTCCTCGACGACCTTCTTGCCGATGGCATGGACTCCCTTGCCCACCAGTTCGGCGGTGCGCGAGGTGGAGGGGTCGCCGTCCGCGGCCTTGAGCGTCAGCTCGGCGAAGAGTTCTTCGAAGGTTTTGTTGGCCATGATGGTCCTTAGAATACGGGGTCGGCGCCCGCACTCAGCGCCAGGGTTCGCTGACGGACCGCAGCGTGGTGGCGGTGGCGACGGCGGCGGTGACCGCTTCGTGGCCCTTGTCCTCGGAGGATCCCTCCAGGCCGGCCCGGTCCAGCGCCTGCTCCTCGGTGTCACAGGTGAGGACGCCGAATCCGACGGGGACGCCGGTGTCGACGGTGACCTGGGTGAGCCCGACGGTGACGCCCTGGGAGACGTACTCGAAGTGCGGGGTGCCGCCGCGGATGATCACGCCGAGGGCGACGACCGCGTCGTAGCCGCGTCCGGCGAGGACCTTGGCGACGACCGGCAGTTCGAAGCTGCCGGGGACGCGGAGCAGGGTCGGTTCCTGGATGCCGAGTTCGCCGAGCGCGCGCAGGGCGCCGTCGACGAGTCCGTCCATGATCTTCTGGTGCCACTGGGCGGCGACGACCGCCACACGGAGGTCCTCGCAGTTGCTCACGGACAGTACGGGTGCGCCCTTGCCGCTCATGTTCTCTCCTACCGTTCTTTCAGGTCTGTCGGGTCTGCCGCTGTCGGGACCCCTGCTGTCGGGACTACTGGTTGCCGCAGGTGGAGGCGGACACGCCGTCGAGCCACGGCAGGTCGTGGCCCATCCGGTCCCGCTTGGTGCGCAGGTAGCGAAGGTTGTGCTCGCCGGCCTCGACGGGCATCGGCTCGCGGCCGTTGACGACGAGGCCGTGCCGGACGACGGCGGCGGTCTTGTCGGGGTTGTTGGTCATCAGCCGGAGGCTGTGCACCCCGAGGTCCCGCAGTATCCGGGCGCCGGCCGCGTAGTCGCGGGCGTCGGCGGGCAGGCCGAGTTCCAGGTTGGCGTCGAGGGTGTCGGAGCCGCGCTCCTGGAGTTCGTACGCGCGCAGTTTCTGGAGCAGGCCGATGCCCCGGCCCTCGTGCCCGCGGAGGTAGACGACGACGCCCCGGCCCTCGCCGGTCACCCGTTCCATGGATGCCTGTAGCTGGGGGCCGCAGTCGCAGCGCTGGGACTGGAAGATGTCGCCGGTCAGGCATTCGGAGTGGATGCGGACGAGGACGTCCTCGCCGTCGCCGATGTCCCCGTGCACCAGGGCGACGTGTTCGACGCCGTCGGTGAGGGAGCGGTATCCGTACGCGGTGAAGTCACCGAAGGCGGTCGGCAGCCGTACCTCGGCTTCGCGCCGGACGGTCGGTTCGGCACTGCGGCGGTAGGCGATCAGGTCCTCGATGGAGATGATCGTGAGCCCGTGCTTGCGCGCGAACGGCACGAGTTCGGGCAGCCGCAGCATGACGCCGTCCTCGCCCGCGATCTCGACGATCGCGCCGACCGGGTTGAGCCCTGCGAGCCGGGCGAGGTCGACGGCGGCCTCGGTGTGGCCGTTGCGGACGAGCACCCCGCCGGGCCGGGCGCGCAGCGGGAAGACGTGGCCGGGCCGGACGAGGTCACCGGGCCCGGCGGTGCCGCCGGCGAGCATCCGCAGGGTGGTGGCGCGGTCGGCGGCGGAGATGCCGGTGGTGACGCCGTACGCGGCGGAGGCGTCCACCGAGACGGTGAAGGCGGTCTTCATCGACTCGGTGTTGTGCTGGACCATCTGCGGGAGTTCGAGCCGGTCGAGTTCGTCGGCCTCCATGGGGGCGCAGATCAGGCCGCGGCACTCGCTCATCATGAACGCGATGACTTCGGGCGTGGCCTTCTCGGCGGCGATGACGAGGTCGCCCTCGTTCTCGCGGTCCTCGTCGTCGACGACCACCACGGGGCGGCCGGCGGCGATGTCACGGATCGCCTGTTCGACGGGGTCGAGAGCGAGTTCACGGTCGTGGTGCGTCGGTGTGGCGGGCTGGGCCGTCATGCCGTGGCTCCTTCCAGACCGGGGGTGCGGGTACGCAGCCACCAGTCGCGCATGCCCCACAGGACCAGGGCGCCGTAGATGACGTAGACGAATCCCGAGAAGGCGAAGCCGTTGGCGAAGTTCAGCGGGACACCGACCAGGTCGACCAGCAGCCAGGCGAACCAGAACTCGACCATGCCGCGCGCCTGGGCGTACATCGCCACGATGGTGCCGACGAAGACGTACGCGTCCGGCCACGGGTCCCAGGACAGTTCGGGGAAGGCGGTGAAGAGGCCGCCGACGGCGAGGGTACCGACGACGGCGCCCCCGAAGAGCACCCCGCGTTCGCGCCAGGTGGCGAACCGTACGGCGATGGAGCCGTCCTGGGCCCGCTGCTTGCCCCGGGTCCAGGAGTACCAGCCGAGCAGCGAGACGACGATGACCACGAGCTGCTTGCCCGCGCTGCCCGACAGGTGGGCGGAGGCGAACGCGAAGAGCAGGATCACGCCGGAGAGGAGTTGGGCGGGCCAGGTCAGCACGGAGCGCTTCCAGCCGAGGGCCAGGGCTATCAGACCGATCGTGTTGCCGATCATGTCCGACCACTTGATGTGCTGGTCGAGGATGGTGAACGCCTCGGAGTTGAGCCAGTCGGCGATGTTCACTTCGCGCTCTCCTCGTCCGTGTGGCTCGGGTGGCTCTGGTGGTCGGAACGGTCGCCGAGCAGGCGCTCGACGTACTTCGCGATCACGTCCACCTCCAGGTTGACCGGGTCGCCGGGCTGCTTGAGGCCGAGCGTGGTCAGGGCGAGGGTGGTGGGGATGAGGCTGACGGTGAAGTGGTCGGGGCCGGCGTCGACGACGGTCAGGCTCACTCCGTCGACGGTGATCGAGCCCTTCTCCACCACGTAGCGGGTCAGGGCTGCGGGCAGCGAGACCTTGACGATCTCCCAGTTCTCCGAGGGGGTGCGGGCGAGGATGTGGCCGGTGCCGTCCACGTGCCCCTGCACGATGTGGCCACCGAGCCGGCCGCCGAGCGCCATCGGGCGCTCCAGGTTGACCCGGGAGCCGGCGGTGAGGGCGCCGAGACTGGAGCGGTTGAGCGTCTCGGCCATGACGTCGGCGGTGAACTCGTGCTCGCCGGTCTCCACGACCGTCAGGCAGACGCCGTTGACGGCGATCGAGTCGCCGTGCTTGGCACCCTCGGTGACGACGGGGCCGCGCAGCCGGAAGCGGGAGGCGTCGTCGAGTACCTCGACGGCGGTGACCTCACCCAGTTCTTCGACAATTCCGGTGAACACTAGTTTCCCTTCCGAGCGGTGGAATACGCGGCAGCGGTGGTGGGGACGGCGGTGATGCGGAGATCGGGGCCGATGCGTACGGTCTCGGTCACATCGAGCCGCAACGCCCGGGCGATGGTGGTGATTCCGGCGTCGGCGAGCGCGGCGGGGCCCGAGCCGAGGAGGACCGGGGCGAGGTAGCCGACGACCCGGTCGACGACCCCGGCGGCGACGAAGGCACCCGCCAGGGTGGGGCCGCCTTCGAGGAGCACGGAGCGGACGGACCGCTCGTGGAGGGCCGCGAGGAGGGCGGTGACGTCCAGGCCGGTTCCCGTCGCGGAGCGCGGCAGCCGGAGCACCATCTCCTCGGGCAGGTGGCGTGCGTCGGCGTCCTCGGCGACCGCGACCAGGGTCGGCGCGGTGGCGTCGAGGACCCGCGCTCCGGGGCGTACGGCGGTGGCGGTGGTGTCCACGACGACGCGCAACGGCTGTGTGGCGCCTTCGACGCCCCGCGCCGCGAGCTGCGGGTCGTCGGTCCGGGCGGTGCCGGAACCGACGATCACGGCGTCGGCCTCGGCGCGCAGCCGGTGCACGTCGGCGCGGGACTCGGGCGAGGTGAGCCAGCGGCTGGTGCCGTCGGCGGCGGCGATCCGGCCGTCGAGGGTGGCGGCGTACTTCCAGAGGACGTAGGGGCGGCTGCGGCGCACCGAGGTGAGCCAGGCGATGTTGCCGGCTTCGGCCTCGGCGGCGAGGAGCCCGCTCTCGACGTGGACCCCGGCGGCGCGCAGGGTTCCGGCACCGCCGGTCGCCCGGGGGTCCGGGTCGCCGACGGCGTGGACGACGCGGGCGACGCCTGCCTCGATGAGCGCCTGGGCGCAGGGACCGGTGCGTCCGGTGTGGTTGCAGGGTTCGAGGGTGACGTACGCGGTGCCGCCGCGGGCCCGGTCACCCGCCTCGCGCAGGGCGTGGATCTCGGCGTGCGGTCCGCCGGCGCGCTGGTGGAAGCCTTCACCGGCCGGTGCTCCGGCGGCGTCGGTGATCACGCATCCGACGACCGGGTTGGGGCTGGTGGAGCCGAGACCGCGGGCGGCGAGCTCGATCGCTCGGCGCATGGCGGTGATGTCGGCTGCGGTTGCCACCGGGTCCTCCTGCCTCTGGGGGCACGGACTCCGGGGCCTGTCGATGACGACAGTAGGAGCGGAACGCAACGGGGGACGACGCTCGGACCGTGGACAGGGACGCGTCGCCCGGAGTTCTCCGGAACACACGTCCGCCCACGGGCGGCGTACCCCATGACGGCCCGCCGCGCACTGCCTCCCATCCGGACTTTCACCGTCGGTCCAGGAATCTCACCTGGTCAACCGGCCGCTGGATGCGGACGGGTCGCGGACTATAACCGCCGGTTCGGAATTACACCGACCCCGGAGTGCGCTGCTGCTGGTACCCCAACAGTCTGCCACGACTTGCTACCGGCCAGCAGGGGGGTAGCTGTGCGGTGGCTCACAGCGCACGTTCCGTGACCGGGCCCGCGGTCGCGCGGAGCAGACCGGGTCCCCGGGGAGTCGGGTCAGGGGGCCGCGGGGGCGAAGAGCGCGTCCTGTGCCGCCTCCCGGGCGGTGAAGAGCGCGCCGCGCAGGATCGCCGTGCCGCCCAGTTCGCCCGCCCGGACCTCGGTGCGCAGCGGTGACATCAGGGCCAGCCGCTCCTCCACCAGGGCCGCGAGTCCCGCTCCCCCGGCGTGGCCCACCTCGCCGGCGAGCACCAGGCAGCCGGGGTCCAGGACCGAGACGACGGAGGCGGCGCCGAGGGCGATCCGGTGGGCGAGGGCGCCGAGGAACGGCTCACCGCCGGCCGCTCCGGCGAGCGCGTCCCGGACGTACGCGGCGGCCGCGTGCCCCTGCTCGGCGCCGGCGGTCGCGCACCGCGGTTCCGTACCGCCACCGACACCGCCGTCGTCGCCCTCGCCTTCGCCCTTCCGGTCGGCCCCGTTCTCGCTCTCGCTGTCGGCGCGGCTCCGCGGTGGCTCCATGCCGTGCGAGGCGGCGAGGGCGCAGATGGCCTCCGAGCCCACGAGCGAGTGGAAGCCGCCTTCGCAGGTGGCCGCGGAGAGGGTGCCGACCGCGCCGGGGACGGGCATGAAGCCGATCTCCCCGGCGCCGCCGGAGGCGCCCCGGCGCAGGGTGCCGTCCAGCATCAGGGCGGCCCCGATGGCGTGGCCGAGCCAGAACAGGGCGAAGGTCGACCGGTCGCGGGCGGCTCCGACGCGGTGCTCGGCGACGGCGGCGAGGTTGGTCTCGTTCTCCACGAGGACCCCGGCGGGCAGTCGCCGCTGGAGGGAGGTCACCAACTCCCGGTGCCAGGCGGGCAGTCCGACGGTGATACGGAGTTCGCCGGTGGCGGGGTCGATCAGCCCCGGGGCTCCGATGCCGACGCTGTGCAGGGGGGCGTCGCCCGCCTCGCGGGCGGTGCGTTCCAGCAGGGCGACCGCCCGTTCGACGGCGGGCCCGGTGCCGGTGTCACTGCCGATGGGCACGCTGGCCTCGGCGAGCGTCCTGCCGAGGAGGTCGGCGACGATCACGGAGACGCTGCCGGTACGGACGTCGAGTGCCGCGAGGTGGGCGCGGTTCGCGACGATTCCGTACAACCGGGCGTTCGGGCCCCGGCGTTCGGCACCGGCTTCGCCGACGACCTCGATGAGACCGGCTTCCTGCAGCCGTTCGACCAGGTCGGCGACGGTCGGGCGGGAGAGCCCGGTCGACGTTTTGAGCTGGGTGGCCGTCAAGGGGCCGTCCTGCTGGAGGAGACGCAGGGCGAGCCGGTCGTTGATGGCCCGGGCGGTGCTCGGAGAGGCGGGCATGCCGGAATCCTTCCAGATCACGGTCGTGCACTCTGACGCGGCTTTTTTATCAGGCAAGGTTCCTGATAGTTTACGGCTCGATCCTGGACAGGAACACCGGCCGCTCGGCGGCGCCATGGGGAGGGAACCTCGCAATGTCATCGGAATCGACCGCCACGGTCTTCGGCACCGCGCAGGTGAAACGCGCCAGATACGCGATCGCCGCGGTGTTCACCGTGCACGGCGCCGTCACCGGCAGCTTCGCCACCCGGGTCCCCTGGATCCAGGAGCACGCCGGGGTGAGCGCCGGTCAGCTGGGCCTCGCCCTGGCCTTTCCGGCGATCGGCGCCTCGCTCGCGATGCCGTTGGCCGGCCGGATCAGCCACCGGTTCGGCGCCCGCAACACGCTGCGCGGACTGCTCGCCCTGTGGACGCTGGCGCTGATCCTGCCCTCGCTCGCACCCAACCTGCTGACGCTCTGCGCGGCCCTCTTCGTCTACGGCGCCTCGGCCGGCATGTCCGACGTGGCGATGAACGCGCTCGGCGTGGAGGTGGAGAACCGCCTCGACCGGTCGATCATGTCCGGCCTGCACGGCATGTGGAGCGCCGGTGCGCTGATCGGCTCCGCGGCGGGCACGGTCGCGGCCCACATCGGCGCCGACGCGCGCCTCCACCACACCGTGGCCGCACTGACCCTGACCGTGCTGGGCCTCATCGCCTGCCAGGGGGTGCTGGACCTGCGCAGCGAGGCGGACGAGGAGCCGCCGCCGCGCTTCACCCTCCCGCCCAGGTCGGCGCTGGTGATCGGCGCGATCGGCTTCTGCGCCGTCTTCGCCGAGGGCGCCAGCATGGACTGGTCGGCCGTCTACCTGCGGGACGTCGTCGACACGTCGGCGGGTGTCGCGGCGGCCTCCACCACGGCGTTCGCGCTGACGATGACGGTGGCGCGCCTCGCCGGCGACCGGCTCGTCGACCGCTTCGGAGCGGTCAGGTCGGTCCGGGCGGGCGGAGTGCTCGCCACGCTGGGCGGGGCCCTGGTGGTCCTCGCCCCCGGCGCCCCGGGGGTCTTGTGCGGCTTCGGCCTGCTCGGCCTCGGGGTCGCGGTCGTCGTGCCGCTGGCCTTCGCGGCTGCCGGACGCAGCGGTCCCAACCCGAGCCAGGCCATCGCCGGCGTCGCCACGATCACCTACACCTCGGGGCTGGTCGCGCCGTCCGCGATCGGTTCGCTGGCGGAGGCGACCTCGCTGGTCGTGTCGTTCGGCCTGGTGACGGTGCTCGCCTTCGGCCTGGTGCTCGGGGCCGGTGTACTGCGGGGCGCCGACCGCAAGGTCGCCGAGCGCCTGCCCGCGCCGGGCGGCGTGGTGGCGAAGAGCCCCTCCGAGGGCTGATCCACCAGATCCACCACGGTGTGGCGGTACGGAGCCGTCATCCGTCAGCTCAGGTGCAGGCGGGCCTCGTCGGCGCCCCGCGCGGCGGCCACCGCGGCGGCCTCCTCCTCCAGGGCCCGGCGCACCGGGGCGGCGAGCGGGGCGAACGGGGCTACGGTGATGCCGACCGCGCGGCCGGCCGCCTGGGCCCGCCAGGTTCCGGCGGGCTCGGCGCCGACCAGCAGCACGCCCGGCCCGCCCATCGCCCGCCAGATCTCCTTGCGCCGGGCCGCGTCGGGGACGAGGAGTTCACGGTCGCGGCCCTGGAGGAACGGGTCGCCCGGAGGCAGCAGCCGTACCGTCCCGCCCACGTCCGGCGGGGGCGGCCCGGCGTCCGGCCCCTCGAGCCAGACGGTCTTCCCGCCGGTCCCCGCGCCGGTCACCTCGACCTCCACCAGACCTTCGGGCCAGACCGACCGGACGACCGGGGTGCGCACACCGAGGTACCGCGCCACCTCCGTGGGGCCCGCCGGACCGTGCAGCCGCAGGTAGGCGCGGACCAGGGCGTCGGTACCGTGCGCGGCCTCCGGGAGCGCGAACCCGGTTTCCAGCGGCGCGAGCGTCGTACCGCCCCCGGTGGTGACACCCACCGCGCCGAAGATCCCGGCCTGCTGGAAGAGGAGGCCGGAGATGTGCCGCGCCCCGCAGGTGGCGCAGTCGAAGGTGAGCGAGCGGTCCACCAGGGCGCTCACCGCCGCGCTCACCACCCCCTTGGGCTTCGGCCCGGTCACCACGGTCCGCAGGGCCTCGGCGGTCGTCCGGAAGGCGCGCAGACCGAGCTTCGCGCCCTCCTTGATGACCGTCGTACGGATACGGGCCTCGGCGTCGGCGTCGTCCAGCGGCCAGAGCGCCTCGGCCAGCGCGGGCAGCGCGTCGGGGCGGTGCAGATGCGGGGCGCCCCGGAACGTCCAGACCCGCGCCAGTCCCTCGGGCGGGACTCCGCGCGCGGCGAGCGCGAGCCGCGCCGAGCCGGCCGGGGTGTCCTGCACTCCGAGCACACCCAGCGCGCCGAGGCCCGGCACGGCGGAGGAACGGTCCAGCCCGTGGGCCGCGAAGCGGCGGGCGAGGACCTGCGCCCGGTCCATCCCGATCGCGGGCGTGGAACGCCCGCTCCCCGACGATCCGCTCCTGCTCGTCATGACCCCGCCGTCCGCCGCGCTCCCGTGGTGGCCCCATCATCGCCCGGCCCCGGCACCCCCGCGGGCGAACGACGCTCCCCCGCGTCCGTCCCGCACGGCTCGCTGGGCCGATTGCCGCCCGACGGGCGTTCACCGCGGCTTCAGCCCCGGTCGTACCCCGGGTTCTCCGGCTCGCGCAGCGGCGGTTCGCCGGTCATGTGGGCCGGGGCCAGGACCCGCAGGGCGTGGTAGCCCAGGACCACGATCAGGGTCCCGAGCGCGATGCCGCTCAGCTCGAAGTTGTCGGTGAAGGTCAGGCTGACGTTGCCGATCCCGACGATGAGTCCGGCCGCCACCGGCACGAGGTGCAGCGGGTTGGCGAGGTCGACGCCGGCGCGGACCCAGATCTGGGCGCCCAGCAGGCCGATCATGCCGTAGAGGATGACGGTGATGCCGCCGAGGACCCCGCCGGGGATCGCCGCGACGAAGGCGCCGAACTTGGGGCAGAGTCCGAAGAGGATCGCGAACCCGGCCGCGCACCAGTAGGCGGCGGTGGAGTAGACGCGGGTGGCGGCCATCACCCCGATGTTCTCCGCGTACGTGGTGGTGGCGGGACCGCCCACGGAGGTGGCGACCATGGTGGCCGCGCCGTCCGCCATGATCGCCGTGCCGAGCTGGTCGTCCAGCGGGTCGCCGGTCATCTCGCCGACGGCCTTGACGTGTCCGGCGTTCTCCGCGATGAGGGCGATGACCACGGGCAGGGCGACCAGGATCGCCGATCCGGAGAAGCTCGGGGCGTGGAAGTCCGGCAGGCCGATCCAGCTCGCGTGGCCGACCCCGGAGAGGTCGAGGCGCCAGTGGTCCACGGCCTCGGCGCCGCCCGCCGGGGAGTGGATGCGGCCGAAGATCCGGTCCAGCACCCAGGAGAAGACGTAACCGAAGGCCAGCCCGAGGAAGATCGCGATGCGCGACCAGAAGCCGCGCAGCACCACGAGCGCGAACCCGGTGAAGACCATGGTGGCCAGCGCGGTCCACTGGTCCTGCGGCCAGTAGGTGCCGGCCGTCACCGGGGCGAGGTTGAAGCCGATGAGCATGACGACCGCGCCGGTGACCACCGGCGGCAGCACCAGGTGGATGATCCGCGCCCCGAGTGCGCGCACCACCGCTCCGCAGAGGAAGAGGACGGCTCCGACGACCAGCAGCGCGCCGGTGAGGGTCGACGCGTCGCCGCCCTGGCTCGCGATCACGGCGGCCACACCGACGAACGACAGGCTGCTCCCCAGGTAGCTGGGGATACGGCCGCGGGTGATCAGCAGGAACATGATGGTGGCGACACCCGAGGCCATGACGGCGAGGTTGGCGTCCAGGCCCATCAGCACCGGCGCGACGAAACACGCGCCGATCATGGAGACCACGTGCTGGGCACCGAGGCCGGTCGTCCGGCCCCAGGTCAGCCGTTCACCGGGCTTGACGACCTCTCCGGGCCGGAGGTGCTTCCCGTCGCCGTGCAGCTTCCAGCCGAAGCCCGCCATGATCACTCCTCAGCTCGTGTCACCCCTCCGCGCGCGGGGAACGACGGCGCAAAAGAACATGTCTAGCTGAAATCACACCTGGTAGCCAAAACGTTCATCCTCGCGTACGGGTGACTGGGACGACCTGCGGGGCAACACATCCGGGTCGACGTCGGAGGTGCCGGGCTGCGGGCGGCGCGCCGTTCCGTACGGCCGGCACCCCAAGCCGGCCCAGGTGCTTCCCCGGACGCGACGGGACTTCGCGGACGCGGTCCGGTACGCCGCACCCTCCTTCCGGGACGCCGGGATTCGTCCGATCCGATGAACTCCGGCCCGGTCGCCGTCGCCCCGGGACTACGGCTGGGACGCTGCTGCCATGGCGCAGTCGGAGCAGATCGCGGACGAGGCCCCGCCGGGCCCGGACCCGGCCGTGGAAACGGCACCCACCACCATCACCGACGTGATCGAACGCATGCGGGTCCTCGGGGCACTCTGCCCCGACGGGGACGGCGTAGGGGTCTTCAACCAGGTCTATCTGGCGGTCACCGAGGCCATCGGCGAGGAGTTCGACGCGGGCGGCTTCACCGACCGTGCGGCCACGTCGGTGCTGGACGTCCGGTTCGCCGAGCACTACCTGAGCGCGATCACCACCGCGGAGCGGGGCGGCCCCGCTCCGGAGTGCTGGCGCCCGCTCCTCCAGTTCCGGCGTCACCCCGGCGTACGCCCGATTCAGTTCGCCCTCGCGGGCATCAACGCGCACATCGGCCACGATCTCGCGCTGGCCGTGGTGGACACGTGCCGTACGCTCGGCTGCGCTCCGCCGGACCTGGAGGACGAGTTCGAGCGCGTGGGCGACCTCCTCGTGCTGTTGGAGGAGCGCATCCGCGAGGAGCTGATGCCCGGACCCGATCTGCTGGAGATCGCCGACCCGCTGACCCATCTGCTGACGTCCTGGAGCCTCCAGCGGGCCCGGGAGGGCGCCTGGTCGGCGGCGAAGGTGCTCTGGAGGCTGCGGGCGGTCCCGCCGCTCGCCGAGGAGTTCCGGCAGCGCACGGACGCGGCGGTCGGCCTGGTCGGGCGTTTCCTGCTGACGCCCTGCCGCTGATCCGTCGCTCCCCGGGTCAGTCCTCCGGCAGTTCCACCGGGGCGATCTCGTCGAAGAGGTCGCCGGGGCCGGGGTTGGCCGGGTCGGTGGAGCCGCCGAACTGGTTCATCACGCCCCACACGGCGTTCAGCGCGGTCTGCACCGCACCCTCGGCCCAGCCGGCCGTCCAGGAGATGTCGTCGCCGGCCAGGAAGATCCCCCGCTTGTCGGCGGGCAGCCGGTCCTGCATGAAGTGGGTGAACAGCCGCCGCTGGTAGCGGTAGTGGCCCGGCAGGTTCGCCTTGAACGCGCCCATGAAGAAGGGCTCGTTCTCCCAGGAGACGGTCACCGGGTTGCCGATGACGTGCTTGCGGATGTCGACGTTCGGGTAGATCTCGCCGAGCGACTTCAGCATGACGTCCATCCGCTCCTTCGGGGAGAGCGGCAGCCACTTCAGGCTGTCGTCGCACCAGGTGTACGAGAGGCAGATGACGGCCGGCTTGTCGGGCCCGTCGTCCAGCAGGTACGTACCCCGGGTCATCCGGTCGGTCAGCGTCATCGACATGGTGTCGCGGCCGGTGGTCCCGTCCTTGTCCAGCCAGAAGGGGCGGTCGACGGGCACGAACAGCTTGGACGACTCCATGTAGTGGGTGCGCTCCATCGCCGTCCAGTGGTCGATCGGGAAGAGCTCGTCGTCGCAGGCGATCTTGGAGAGCAGCAGCCAGGACTGCCCGGTGAAGACGACGGCACGGTAGGTGCGGATGTCGCCGTCCGCGTCGGTGACCGTGACGCGGTTGCCCGCGGTGCGGTCGAGGCGGGTGACGGCGGGCCGGGGGTCGCCGCCGTGCAAGGAGGAGAGCGAGGTGCCGAGCGGCCAGTGGACCATTTTCACCGGTTCGCGGTCCCACAGGCGCAGCGGCAGCTGCTGGCTGCCTCCGACGATCCCCCGGTGGTGGTCGTCGGCCTCGGTGTAGACGACCCGCAGGATCTCCAGGATGGAGTTGGGGAAGTCGGTGTCCCAGCCGCCGGTGCCGAAGCCGACCTGGCCGAAGATCTCGCGGTGGCGGAAGGACGTGAAGGACTCCGACGCGCACAGGAAGCCGTAGAAGGTCTGGTTGTCGAGCTGCTCCACGAGCCGGGCCCAGATCTCGCGGATGCGCGGGACGTCCCGCTCGCGCAGGGCCCGGTTCATGTCGGAGAAGTCGGCGCCCTCCTCCAGGCAGGCGTTCCAGGCGGCCGCGACGTCGCGGTAGACCTGGGGCAGGTCGTCGATGGTGCGGGCGTAGTGCGACTCGCCCTTGAGGTCAACGACGGTGGAGGGGGTCGTCGGGGAGAGCGGGTTGGGGAACGGCCGCGTCTCCAGGTCCACCAGGTCGATGTAGTGCTGGAGCGCGGTGGACGAGGGCGGGAAGCGCATCGCGCCCATCTCGGCGGTGAGCGACGGGTCGCAGCCGTCGAAGCCCACGGTGCGCAGCCGGCCACCGATCCGGTCGGCCTCGTAGACGACCGGGCGCAGGCCCATCTTCATCAGCTCGTAGGCGGTGATGATACCGGAGAGACCGCCGCCGATGACCGCGACCTCCTGCCCGTGTTCGGTGGCGGGGATCTGGCCGAGCCCCGCCGGGTGGGCGAGGAAGTCGTCGTACGCGTACGGGAAGTCCGGGCCGAACATGGTGATCGGCGGCGTGGTGTCGGCGTGCGGGACGGCGTTGGGCACCGTGGACGTCATGGGGTACGGACTCCTTGCGGGTACGAGCGGGAGGTGCGGGAGAAGCGGCAGGTGCTCACGCGGGGCGGGCGAGCGGGCCGTACAGCTCCGGGCGCCGGTCGGCGAGGTAGGGGTTGGCGGCGCGCGAGGCGGCGAGGAGGGCGGGGTCCACGTCCCCGGTGACGAGTTCCTCGCCGCGTCCGGCCCGGGCGCGCACCGCGCCGTCGGGTCCGGCCAGGCAGCTCAGGCCGACGAACTCGAACTCGCCTTCCCGGCCGGTCCTGTTGACGTAGGCGATGTACATCTGGCTTTCGAAGGCGCGGACCGGTACGACGGACTCCGCGACGAAGTGGAAGGGGTGCATCTGCGCCGTGGGCACGACCAGCAGGTCGGTGCCGGCGAGGGCGTGCGCCCGGACGTTCTCCGGGAACTCCACGTCGTAGCAGATCAGCAGGCCGACACGGACGCCGTCCACTTCGGCCTGGACGACGGACTGCTCGCCGGGGGTGAACCAGGTGTGCTCGAAGTCGCCGAAGAGGTGGGTCTTGCGGTAGTGGGCGAGGTCGGCGCCGTCGGGGCCGACGAGGCGGGTGGCGTTGTGGATCAGCTCACCGGCGCGCTCCGGATAGCCGTACAGGACGGCGATCCGGTGCCGGGCGGCGAGGGCGGCGACGGCCCGCGCGCCGGGGCCGTCGGCGGGTTCGGCGAGGCGGGGCACGGCGTCGCCGATCGCGTAGCCGGTGAGGTACATCTCGGCTGTCACCAGCAGGTTGGCCCCGGAGGCGGCGGCGCGCGCGGCCGCGGCGTCGAGTGCATCGAGATTCGCGGCCACGTCTCCGGGTGTGCCGGAGCTCTGGAACAGGGCGGTGCGCAACGACGGCATGGCTGACCTCGGGCGGGGCGGCGGGGGACGTATCCGAAGGTACGTTTCGCGCACACCCCCGACAAGGCACGAGCGTTGCGCACCGACCGTCGATCCGTTGCGTGGGACAGCCCTCGGACGGCGATTCGTTGCGTGGGGGGTTCCCGCAGGTCAGGAGGGTGACTCAGGTCTCGGCCCGGAGGGCGGATGGCGGGACGTCAGTCAGTCGGCCGGTGCGCCGGACACGTACCGGCGCACCAGCGGGGAGAGCACCAGGACGGACTTCGTCCGCTCCACGTAGGGCTCGCTCGCGATGCGTTCGAGCACCTGCTCGAAATGGCGCATGTCGGCCGCGAAGACCTGCACGACGGCGTCCGCCTCACCGGTGACGGTGGAGGCGGCGGCGATCTCGGGGTAGCGGGAGAGGCCGCTCCTGATCGCCTCGGGAGAGGTGTTGCGGCTGCAGTAGATCTCGATGAAGCCCTCGGTCTCCCACCCCAGCGCGGAGGGATCGACACGCACGGTGAACGCCGTGATCGCCCCTTGGTCGCGGAGCCGGTCGACGCGGCGTTTCACGGCGGGCGCGGACAGGCCGACGAGGGCGCCGATGTCGGCGTAGGAGCGTCGGGCGTCTTCGGCGAGGGCGTGGACGATGCGTTCGTCGAGGTCGTTCAGGCGCACGTCGGGCGGTTCACTTCTCTGCGAGGGGCTGGTGCGGGGGCGGCGGTGCCGCCCCCGCAGTAGACCATGTGCGCCCCTCGCCGGGGCGCCCACCGCGTGGCGGAGGGATCCGGTGCGGTACTCCGGAGGGGTCAGAAGGGGAACTGCGTGCGGCCCCGCTGGATCGAGATCCACTTCTGGGTGGTGAAGGAGTCGATCGTCGCCTCGCCGTTGAGGCGGCCGAGGCCCGAGTTCTTCACGCCACCGAACGGGACGATGGGCTCGTCGTTCACGGTGCCGTCGTTGATGTGGATCATGCCGGTGTGGATGCGCTGCCCGACGCGGACGCCGCGCTCGATGTCCCCGGTGTGCACGGCGCCGCTGAGGCCGTACGGGGTGTCGTTGGCGATCCGGACGGCCTCGTCCTCGCCGTCGAAGGGCACGATCAGCGCGACCGGCCCGAAGATCTCCTGCTGGAGCACCGGCGAGTCGGGGGAGAGACCGGTGAGCACGGACGGGCTGACCAGGTTGCCGTCCGTGGTGCCCCGCAGCAGCGCGGTGGCGCCGCCCGCGACGGTCTGCTCGACCAGCTTGGTGACGGCCTCGGCCTGCGTGGAGTTGATCAGCGGGCCGATCTGGGTGGCCGGGTCGGCCGGGTCGCCGACGGTCAGGGAGGCGACCTTGGCGACGAACTTCGCGGTGAACTCGGCTTCGACGGACCGGTCGACCAGGATGCGGTTGGCAGCCATGCAGACCTGGCCCTGGTGGACGAAGCGGCTGAAGACCGCGGCGTCGACGGCGTACTCCACGTCGGCGTCGTCGAGGACGATGAGCGCGCTGTTGCCGCCGAGCTCCAGGACGACCCGCTTGAGGTGGGCGGCACCGACGGTGGCCACGTGCCGGCCGACCTTGTCGGAGCCGGTGAAGGAGATGACCTGCGGGACCGGGTGTTCCAGGAGGGCGTCGCCGATCTCGGCGATGTCGGTGACGACGACGTTCAGCAGACCGGCGGGCAGACCGGCGTCCTCGAAGATCTTGGCGATGAGCGTGCCGCCGACGATCGGGGTGTTCTGGTGCGGCTTGAGGACGACCGCGTTGCCGAGCGCGAGCGCCGGGGCGACCGACTTCAGGGAGAGCAGGAAGGGGAAGTTGAACGGGCTGATGACGCCCACCACGCCGACCGGCTCGCGGTAGACGCGGTTCTCCTTGCCCTCGACCGGCGAGGGCAGCAGCTGGCCGGTGGGGCGGAGCGCGATCTGGACGGCCTCGCGGAGGAACTCCTTGGCGAGGTGCAGCTCGAAGGCCGCCTTGAGGCGGGTGCCGCCCAGCTCGGCCACGATCGCGTCACCGATCTCCGGCTCGCGCTCCTCGACGATCCGGAGCGCCTTCTCCAGCACCCCGCGCCGGGTGTACGCGTTGGTCTCGGCCCACGTCCGCTGGGCGCGCTCGGCCGCCCGGTAGGCCTGGTCCACTTCTTCGGCCGTGGCGACCGGGATGGAAGCGAGCTTCTCCCCGTCGAACGGGTTGAAGTCGATGATGTCCCAGGAGCCCTTGCCGGGCCGCCACTCACCGTCGATGTACTGGTGGGCCAGGTCAGTGAAGAAGGACATGAGATCCCTTACCGCAGAGTGGGCGGGTGACTGAACGGGGCTCATATTACTTACGTCGTAGACGAGTTGAAGCAACAGACCGGCCAGACAGGGGCCTTGGCCGGACAACGGGCGTACGACCGTGCCCCCCGCGGTCGATCACCGCGGGGGGCACAGGAGTTGCCGGGATGCCCGACGGACCGGCCGGGTCAGTTCCAGCTGGCGTGGAGGGGCTTGCCCTCCGCGTATCCGGCGGCGCTCTGCACGCCCACGACGGCCTTCTCGGCGAACTCCTCCAGGGAAGCGGCGCCGGCGTAGGTGCAGGACGAGCGGACGCCCGCGATGATCGAGTCGATCAGGTCCTCGACGCCGGGGCGCGAGGGGTCCAGGAACATCCGCGAGGTGGAGATGCCCTCCTCGAAGAGCGCCTTGCGGGCCCGGTCGTAGGCCGACTCGTCGGACGTACGGTTCTTCACCGCGCGGGCCGAGGCCATGCCGAACGACTCCTTGTAGTACCGGCCGTCGGCCGACTGCTGGAGGTCTCCGGGCGACTCGTACGTACCGGCGAACCAGGAGCCGATCATCACGTTGGACGCGCCGGCCGCGAGGGCCATGGCCACGTCGCGCGGGTGGCGGACACCGCCGTCCGCCCAGACGTGCTTGCCGTACTTCTTCGCCTCGGCGGCGCACTCCAGGACCGCGGAGAACTGCGGCCGGCCCACACCGGTCATCATCCGCGTGGTGCACATGGCGCCCGGGCCGACGCCGACCTTGATGATGTCGGCGCCCGCCTCGATGAGGTCGCGCACACCCTCGGCCGCGACGATGTTGCCCGCGACGATCGGGACGCGCGGGTCGAGGGCGCGCACCGCGCGGACCGCGCTGATCATGGATTCCTGGTGGCCGTGGGCGGTGTCCACGACGAGCGTGTCCACCCCTGCGTCCAGGAGCTGCTTGGCCTTGCCCGCGACGTCTCCGTTGATCCCCACGGCGGCGGCGACACGCAGCCGGCCGCGGGCGTCCGTGGCGGGCGTGTAGAGGGTGGCGCGCAGCGCGGCCTTGCGGGTGAGGATGCCGACGAGGCGCCCCTCCGCGTCGACGGCGGGGGCGAGCTTGCGGTTGGCGTTGTCGAGGCGGTTGAAGGCCTCGCGGGGGTCGATGTCCGCGTCCAGTACGACCAGGTCCCTGGACATGACCTCGGAGAGCTGCGTGAAGCGGTCCACACCGGTCAGGTCGTGGTCGGTGACGACGCCGACCGGCTTGCCGTCCTCGTCCACCACGACACCGGCGCCGTGGGCGCGCTTGGGCAGCAGCGAGAGGGCGTCCGCGACGGTCTGGCCGGGGGCCAGCACGATCGGGGTGTCGAGAACGAGGTGGCGCGTCTTGACCCAGGAGATGACCTCGGTGACGACCTCGATCGGGATGTCCTGCGGGATGACGACGAGGCCGCCGCGACGGGCGACTGTCTCGGCCATCCGCCGGCCGGCGATGGCGGTCATGTTGGCCACCACCAGCGGGATGGTCGTCCCGGTGCCGTCGGGTGCGGAGAGATCCACTCCTTGGCGCGATCCGACCGCCGAACGCCCCGGGACCATGAAGACGTCGTCGTACGTGAGGTCGTACGGGACGGAGGGGGTGTCTGAGTAGCGGCCGGTGCCAGGTTCGAGAAAACGCATGACACCCATCGTTCCACGGGAATCGCCGCAGGTCGCCCCGGAAAAGGCACAGCGATGGCCACCAACGCTCGTAGATTCCTACGAGAGCGCAGGGCGGCCGCCGGCCGGGTCACATCCCGACCGGCGGAACCTACCCCGATCCGACGGCGCGCACACACCACCCCCAGACAATCGAACACGATTCGAATACCCGGTGATCCTCCAGGCTGGACCAGGTGACAAGCAGTCAGGTAGTTTCACCATCCGCAGGTCTTGGGGGTGCCCGGGACGCAGATGGAACGTTCTGGCCGCCCGTCACGCGAATGACCGGAGAGGACCCGGATCCGCCCGTGGAAAGTGAACTGCCGGACATTTACTGCCCGTTCCCCCAGCGCACGAATCCGCATGTCGGGCACACCCGAGAGCACCTCGACAGCTGGACGCGCAGTACCGGGCTGGTCCACCGCGAGTCCGCGCGCGAGCGGTTCGAACAGGCCGACTTCGCGGCGTTCGTCGGCATGGTCCACCCCACGGCGGACCCCGCCCAGCTGGATCTGGTGGCCGACTGGTTCGTCTGGCTGTTCCTCGTCGACGACCAGCTCGACGACGGCCATCTGGGCCGCGACCCCGAACGGGTGCGGGACGTGGTCGCCCGGATGCGTGCCGTGGTGGACGGCACCGCCCCGGCTCCGGAGGCGGGCGAGGAGCTGCCCCGAGCCGTCGTGGCCCTGGCGGATCTGTGGGAACGCACGACTCCGCAGCGGGCCCCGCACTGGCGCAGCCGCTTCGCCTACCACCTGCTGGCGTACCTCAACACGGCCACGACCTGGGAGGCCGGGAACCGCGCGGACCACGTCGTCCCGTCCGAGGAGACGTACATCGCCAAGCGGCGTCACACCGGGGCGATACAGGTCTGCATGGACCTCATAGAGATCGTCGCCGGGATCGAGGCGCCGGAATCGATCCACAACGACCCCCGGTTCATCACCGCACTCGAAGCCTCGTGCAACGTCGTGTGCTGGGCCAACGACATCTACTCCTACGAGAAGGAGCAGGTGCTCGGCGAGATCCACAACCTCGTCCACCTGGTCCGCCACCACCGCGGGCTCGGCGAGCAGGAGGCGCTGGACCTGGTCGCGGAGCGGATCGCCACGGAGACGGAGCGATTCCTGACCGCGGAGGACGAACTCCTGGAGCTGTACCCCACGCTCACCGGCATGCTGGTGCCCTATCTGGACGGCATGCGCAGCTGGATGCGCGGCAACCTCGACTGGTCCATGCAGACGCCCCGGTACAACCCCGCCGACGTCAGCCAGTACGAGGAGCCCGGGCAGTACCTGGAGGAGACGGTGCTCGGCATCGCGGCCGACCACGCGGGCCACGCGGGCCACACGCGGGGCTGAGCGGATCTCCGTCCCGGCACGGCGAAGAGGCCGGCTACCCCGTGACGGGGTTGCCGGCCTCTTCCCGCGTACGGGAGTCCGTCACTGGCCGTCGGGGTCGGCCCGTTCCAGGGCGGGCCGGATTCCGGCGGCGGACTCGGTCAGCAGGTAGTCGGCGGCGGCCGTGTCCGTCACGAGGCTGGTCACCAGGCCGGAGCGGAGCACGGCTCCGATCGCCGCCGCCTTGCGCTGGCCGCCCGCGATGGCGACGACCTCCGGGATGCGGCGCAGCCGGTCGGCCTCCACGGTGATGCAGCGCTCGCCGAGATCCCGGCCGACCCGGCGCCCGTCGGCGTCGAAGAGGTGGGCGGACATCTCCGCCGCGACGCCGAGGGAGGCGTAGTGGGCGCGTTCCTCGTCCGAGAGCATGTCGTGGACGGTGGAGATGCCCGGCTCCCAGGAGCCGATGGAGACGGCCGCGACGGTGACCTTGTCGAAGTAGTCGAAGGCGCGCGCGATCCCCGTCTGGTTGCGGAGCGCGGCGGCGGTGGCCGGGTCCGGCAGCAGCATCGGGGCGTAGATGGGGTGCGCCTCGCCACCGGAGACCTGGGCGGCCCTGCGGACCGCTTCCACCGATCCGCGCTCGGCCGTTCCCGCGTCGTACACGCCCGTCAGCTGGACCACCGTGCACGGCGGCAGCTGGTCGAGTGCCGCCGCCATGTGGATCGTGGACCGGCCCCAGGCCAGTCCGAGGACATCGCCCTCGGTCACCAGTTCGCCGAGCAGATCGGCCGCGACCTCACCCAGGTTCTCCGGGTCGGGGGCGTCGTCCTGCTCCTCCGCCGGCGACTCCACGACGACCGCGTGGCGCAGCCCGTACCGGGACCGCAGCGCGTCGGAGCGCTCCGCGTCCAGCTCGGCCGGCACCCGGATCTCGATGCGCACGAGATCACGTTCGAGAGCCGTCTCCAGGACCCGGGCCACCTTGAAGCGGCTGACGCCGAACTCCTCGGCGATCTGGATCTTGGACTTGCCCTCCAGATAGAACCGTCGAGCCATGGCCGCCGCCTGCACGAGCTCCGCGGGGCCCATCCGCATGGCTGACCGACCCGCCGAGATGCCAGACACCGCGATCTCCTCACTGCTGTTCACAAGCCCGCTACGCCGTTCATCCTGTCAGATCCGGCGACCTGGATCGGCCTCGTCGGGCCGCGTTCATCTGCCCTTGGCTCAGTGGCCGCATGCCCAGGGGGCGGAGGCCGTCGCCGTCTCCGCCTTCGCCCGCAGCGCGCGCACCGCCTCGGCCGGGTCGGACGCCCCGTACACCGCCGAACCCGCGACGAACACGTCGGCGCCCGCCTCGGCACAACGCTCGATGGTCTCCGCGGAGACCCCGCCGTCGATCTGCAGCCACAGGTCGAGACCGTGCTTGGAGATCAGGTCCCGGGTGCGACGGATCTTCGGCAGCATGATGTCGAGGAACGCCTGCCCGCCGAAGCCCGGCTCCACGGTCATGATCAGCAACATGTCGAGCTCGGGGAGCAGGTCCTCGTACGGCTCGATGGGCGTGGCCGGCTTGAGCGCCATCGACGCGCGTGCGCCCTTGGCCCGGATCTCCCGCGCGAGCCGGACCGGGGCCGCCGCCGCTTCCACGTGGAAGGTGACGGAGCCGGCCCCCGCCTCGACGTAACCCGGCGCCCAGCGGTCCGGGTCCTCGATCATGAGGTGGCAGTCGAGCGGGGTGTCGGTGGCCCGGCTCAGCGACTCCACGATGGGCAGACCGAGGGTCAGGTTGGGCACGAAGTGGTTGTCCATCACGTCGACGTGGAGCCAGTCGGCGCCCTGCACCGCCTTCGCCTCATCGGCGAGACGGGCGAAGTCGGCGGAGAGAATGCTGGGGTTGATCTGGGCCATGCCCCAAGCCTGCCATGCTCCGGACCGCTTCCCCGCCACGGGGAGCCCCAAAGCCTCACGGGGTGGTCACGGTTCGGGCAACGCACGCCGTTCGCGCTCCCGTATGCCGGAAGGGGCACCGCCCGGATCGCGCTCGGGGCGCGCCCCGTCGCCCGGGGCGCGTCCGGCCGGTCAGCCGGTACGCCGCAGCACCGCGAGGTACATCGCGTCGGTGCCGTGCAGATGGGGCCAGAGCTGGACGTCGGGGCCGTCGCCCAGCGCGGGGACACCGGGCATCAGGGGGCGGGCGTCCACCCACTCGGCCTCGACCGGGTCGCCGCCTCGCCCCTTCAGGACGTCCTCCACCACGGTCCGGGTTTCGGCGAGGTGGGGCGAGCAGGTCGCGTAGCCGACGACTCCGCCGACCCGTACCGCCTTGAGCGCCTCGCGCAGCAGTCCGCGCTGGAGCGGGGCGAAGCTCTCCAGGTCCTCGGGCCGGCGGCGCCAGCGTGCCTCGGGGCGGCGGCGCAGGGCGCCCAGGCCCGAGCACGGCACGTCCATCAGGATGCGGTCGAAGGTGCCGGGCAGCCACGGCGGGCGGGTGCCGTCGGCGGTGATCACCTGGTACGGACCCGGGTTGCCGGCCAGTGTCCGCTCCACGAGCCGCGCACGGTGCGGCTGCTTCTCGGCGGCGAGCAGGGCGGCGCCCCGCCCGGCGGCGAGCGCGGCCAGCAGCGCGGCCTTGCCGCCGGGACCGGCGCAGCCGTCGAGCCAGCGGGTGTCGTCGCCCTCCAGCGGTGCGTTGGCGAGGGCGGCGGCCACGAGCTGGCTGCCCTCGTCCTGCACACCGGCCCGGCCGTCCCGTACGGCGGCCAGCGCGCCGGGCTCGCCGCCCTCGGCCATGCGTACGGCGTAGGGCGACCAGCGGCCCGGGAGCGACTGGTCCTCGCCCAGGGCTTCCACGAGCTCGGCGGTGGTGGACCGGCCGGGGCGGGCGACCAGAGTGACCTCGGGGCGTTCGTTGTCGGCTTCGAGGAGGTCCTCGATCCCGGCCCGGCCGCCGCCGAGGGAGTCCCACAGGGCGGAGACCACCCAGCGCGGGTGCGAGTGGACCACGGCCAGGTGGGCCTCGGCGTCCTCGTCGAAGGGCGGCGCGACCTGGTCGAGCCAGGCGTTCAGGTCCTTCGCGGTGACCTTGCGCAGCACCGCGTTGACGAACTTGGCCCGCCCCTCCCCCAGCACCACGCGCGCCAGCTCGACGCTGGCGGAGACGGCGGCGTGGGTGGGGATGCGGGTGCCGAGCAGCTGGTGCACGCCCATGTTGAGCACGTCGAGCACCGGCGGGTCGACCTCGCGCAACGGCCGGTCGATGCAAGCCGCGAGGATCGCGTCGTACGTGCCCTGCCGGCGCAGCGTCCCGTAGACCAGCTCCGTCGCCAGCGCCGCGTCGCGGCTGTCGAAGTCGCCCTTTCCACGGGCCTTCTTCAGCAGCGGGGGCAGGACGAGGTTGGCGTAGGCGTCGCGCTCGTCCACCGCCCGCAGGGCCTCGAACGCCAGGAACCGCACCGGGTCCTTCTTGGGGCGGCGGTGGGGCTGGGCGGGACGGCGACGCGGCTGGTCGTTCACGTGAAAGGTGCTCCGCTGATGGTGAGAGGACGAACCCGACCAGCCTACGTCGCCACCGGCCGGGTGAGGGAACGAGCCAGGTGGTGTCCGCCGGATCAAGGCCATGATCCGGCGGACACCACCTGGGGCCTGTACAGGCCCTAATCCCCGAGCAGCTCACCGGGGGCGATGCGGACCCCGCGCGCCCAGTCGGCGGCCTGCATGGGCTTCTTGCCCTGGGGCTGCACCCAGAGCAGCTCCACGGCGTGCGAGCCGGTGCCCACGTACACGTTCTTCTTGGCGGCGGAGATCTCGCCCGGGGCGAGGTCGCGGCGGTCGAGCACGGGGGTGGCCTGGACGATCTTGAGGCGCTCGCCGCGGAAGAGCGTCCAAGCGCCGGGTGCGGGAGTGCAACCGCGCACGATCCGGTCGACCCGCAGCGCGGGCGCCGACCACTGGACCTGGGCGTCCTCGACGGTGATCTTCGGGGCCAGGGTGACCCCTTCGGCCGGCTGGGGCACTGCGTGCAGGGTGCCGTCCTCGATGCCGTCCATCGTCGCGACGAGCAGCCCCGACCCGGCGAAGGCGAGCCGGGTCAGCAGATCCCCGCTGGTGTCGGTGGGGCGGACCTCCTCGGTCAGCACCCCGTAGACGGGGCCGGAGTCGAGCCCCTCCTCGATCAGGAAGGTGGACGCCCCGGTGACCTCGTCCCCCGCCATCACGGAGTGCTGCACGGGGGCGGCGCCGCGCCAGGCGGGGAGCAGCGAGAAGTGCAGGTTGACCCAGCCCCGGGCGGGGATCTCCAGGGCCGCCTTCGGCAGCAGTGCCCCGTAGGCGACGACCGGGCAGCAGTCCGGGGCGATCTCCCGGAGCCGCGCCAGGAAGTCCTCGTCGCGCGGCCGGACCGGCTTGAGGACCTCGATCCCGGCCTCCTCGGCGCGCTCGGCGACCGGGCTGGCGACCAGCCGCCGCCCCCGGCCCGCCGGTGCGTCGGGCCGCGTGACGACGGCGGCCACCTCGTGGCGCCCGGAGGCGATCAGGGCGTCCAGGGCGTGGACTGCGACCTCGGGGGTGCCTGCGAAGACGAGCTTCATGGCTGGCTGACTGCCTCTCGGGGCGTGCGGTGACGAGCAGCGCACCAGTCTATGACCCCCCGCTCCCGGATCCTCCGCGTGGCGGCGGCAGCGCCGGTCACCCGGCCGAGCGGATCTCCACCGGGGGCGCACACGCGGCGTACGCCCGGCGCACATGTGGAAACGGCCGGAGAGCGTGACCCCAAGGGCGGCTCGGGCGTTGGTCAAAGGAGATTGACCGAAGCGAGTCGCCGCAGTGCGGCGGCCCGATCCCTTTCAACGCCGGTTCGAGAGGCTTCATCCATGGCCGACCACGCAACGCACGACGCCCAAGCGCGGGCCAGTCTGCATCTCCTGGTACGGGACATCGAGCGGGTCAGGCGGCAGGTTGACGCGCTGCGCACCCTCACCGCGCAGCTGGGCAACGTCTACCGTCCGCGCCGCTCGGGCCCCTCCGCGGGCTTCGTGGTCTACGGACGGGCCCCCGCCCCCACGGTCCGTCTGGCCCAGGAGCTGCGGGACAGCGTCGAGACGCTCGTCACCGCGGCGGTCGACTTCGACCGCTCGCTGGGCTTCTCCTGGGACGCGGTGGGCTCGGCCCTGGGCGTCACCAAGCAGGCGGTGCACCGCCGTTACGGCGCGCGTCGTACGACTCCGCAGCCCGCCGGGGAGGCCGCCGAGGCCACGGCCGGGCGCTCCGCACCGCCCACCGCCGAACCCGGGCCCCCGCACGGCGCGGGAACGCCGATGCCGACCGTGCCCGCGGCCCGGTCGATGCCTCCGCAGCCCGCCCCGGGCGCACCGCTGCGCGCGGAGATGCGGCCGGGCGTCTTCCCCGGCCCGCGCAACGGCTGACGCACCACCGGCCGGCACGCCAGTCGGCGGGCACTCCCCCGGCCGGCGCACCCACCGGCCGACGCACCAGCGACCGGCGCGCCCTCAGCCGACAGACCATCGACCGACCCGCACACGCGTTCCCCCGGGCCGGACGCACCGCCACGCGCACCGGCCCGTACACACCCTCGCGGTCCGCCCCGGGAACGCCCGGAACCGCCCGGCCTCAGCCGATGTCGGGCGGATCGATCCTGATGCGTACGGGCTCCGCACCGCCCCTGGCCGTCCGCGCGGCCTGAGCCGTCTTCAGCGCGGCGGCGAGCGCGGCACCACGCCCGGGGACCACCCGGATCAGCAGCCTCTCCCAGGTCTCGCCCTGCGGCGCGTCCCCGGCCCGGCGCCCTCGCCCCGGTCCGGCGGAGGGCACTGGTACCGGCCCGAGGATCTCGGCCTCCGGCGGCAGGCTCGCGCTCTCCAGGAAGGCGGTGAGCGCCCCGGGCGAGCCGGTCACCGAGGCCATCCGGGAGACGGGCGGGAAGCCGAGTTCGGCCCGCTCGGCCAGCTCCCGGCGGGCGAACCCGGCCGGGTCCCACCGCACCAGGGCCTGGACGGGGCCGAGTGTCGGTTCGGCCACGACGACCACGGCGCCGCCCTCCTCCTGGCCCCGGACCAACGAGGCGGCGGCGATCCAGCGGCGCAGCGCCTCCTCGCCCGCCCGGAGGTCGGGCCGGCCGAGCATGGCCCAGCCGTCGAGCAGCAGGGCCGCCGCGTAGCCGCCCTCGGCGACGGGCTCGGCGCCGGGTGTGCTCACCACGAGGGCCGGTTCGTCCGGCACCTCGTCCAGGATGTGATCGCGTCCCGAGGTGCGGACCGGCACCTTGGGGAAGGCGCGGCCGAGCTCGTCCGCCGTCCGCCGGGCCCCGACGATCTGCGCGCGCAGCCGATGGGCCCCGCATGCGGCGCAGTGCCACGCGTGCTCGGGCCGCCCGCACCAGGCGCAGTCGAGTTCCCGCTGGTCCTGGGCCTGGAGCGGTCCGGCGCAGTGCCGGCAGCGGGCCGGGGTCCGGCAGCGCTCGCAGGCGAGCCGGGGGGCGTACCCCCGGCGCGGGACCTGCACCAGTACCGGGCCTTCGCGCAGCCCGTCGCGCGCCGTCTGCCAGGCCAGGCTCGGCAGCCGGGCGGTGCGCGCGGCGCTGTCCCGGGCGAGCTGTTCGTCGCCGATCGTGCGGATCAGGGGGGCGACACGCCGTACGTGGTCGCGGGGGGCGGTCAGGGGCAGGGCCCAGCCGGTCTCGACCAGCTGCGCGGCCTCCACCGTGCAGCCGGTGGCGCCGAGGAGGAACCCGCACCGCCCGTGGGAGGCCCGGAGTTCCAGCACCTCCCGGACATGGGGGAAGGGGGCGTTGTCGTCGCTGTGGCTGGAGTCCCCGTCGTCCCAGATCACGACGAGCCCGAGGGACACGACGGGCGCGAACATCGCCGCCCGGGTCCCGACCACCGCCCGCACCGAGCCGCGCCGGACGGCGAGCCATTCGCGGTACCGCTTCTCCGGGCCGGATTCCGCGGTGAGCAGGGCGTGCAGGCCGGGGCCGAGCAGAGCGGTCAGGGCCGCGTCGACCCGTCCGGCCGTCCTGCCGTCCGGGACGACGACGAGGGCGCCGCGACCCGAGGCGAGGGCGGCCGCGACGGCGCGGGCGATCTCGTGCGCCCACTGCGGTCCGGGCAGGGCGGTCCACACCGCCCGGGGTGCGCCGCCCTCGGCGAGCGCGCGCAGGAAGCCGGGTCCCTGGGCGTACCGCTCCCAGCTGCCGGGCGCGGGGGGCGGGGGCGGCGGCAGCGGGAGGGGCGAGGGTTTGCCCTCGGCGCGGCCGTTGCGCGGCGGCACCGCCAGCTGGAGCACGTCGGCGAGGCTGCCGGCGTACCGGTCGGCGACCGCTCGTGCCAGCCCCAGCAGCTCCGGCCCGAGGACCGGCTCCGGCGAGACGACGTAGGCGAGCGCGGCCAGCGTGCCCTGGTAGTCGGACTCGGCCCGCCGCTCGACCAGGAATCCGTCGATCAGCCCGCCGCCCTCGCGCCGGCCGCCCCTGACCTGGCGTCCGCCGGCCCCGAAGCGGACCCGGACGCGGACGCCGGGCTGTGCCTGGGCGTCGAGTTCCTCGGGCACGGCGTAGTCGAAGTACTGGTCGAGATGGAGGACGCCCTTGTTCACCAGGACGCGGGCGACGGGCAGCTCGGCGGCGAGCGGCGCTCCGCGCCAGGTACGCGGCTTGGCGCGCGGCACCTTCGCCCGGCGCACGGTCTCCCGGATGAGCGCAAGCTGCTCCGGCATGCCGTCCCCGGGCTCGTCCGCCCGCTCGTCCTCGCTGCTCACAGCCACATTCCTACCAGAGGGGACCGACAGCGCCCGGGGGACGACGGACGGCCGGGGTCCGGACACCGTGCTGGTGTCCGGACCCCGGCCGTTTCATGACCGTGCGGGTCCGCCATGACGGACCGGCGGTGATCAGAGACCGGCGGCCGCGCGCAGCGCGTCGATCCGGTCGGTGCGCTCCCAGGTGAAGTCGGGGAGCTCGCGGCCGAAGTGGCCGTACGCCGCCGTCTGGGCATAGATCGGGCGCAGCAGGTCCAGGTCGCGGATGATCGCGGCCGGACGGAGGTCGAAGACCTCGCCGATGGCGTGCTCGATCTTGTCGATGTCGACCGCGGCGGTGCCGAAGGTCTCGACGAACAGACCGACCGGCTCGGCCTTGCCGATCGCGTAGGCGACCTGTACCTCGCAGCGGGCGGCGAGGCCGGCCGCGACGACGTTCTTGGCCACCCAGCGCATGGCGTACGCGGCCGAACGGTCCACCTTCGACGGGTCCTTGCCCGAGAAGGCACCGCCGCCGTGGCGGGCCATGCCGCCGTAGGTGTCGATGATGATCTTGCGACCGGTGAGGCCGGCGTCGCCCATCGGGCCGCCGATCTCGAAGCGGCCGGTCGGGTTCACCAGGAGGCGGTAGCCCTCCGTGTCGAGCTTGATGCCGTCCTCGATGAGCTGCGCCAGCACGTGCTCGACGACGAACTCGCGGATGTCGGGGGCGAGCAGCGAGTCGAGGTCGATGTCCGAGGCGTGCTGCGAGGAGACCACGACCGTGTCGAGCCGGACGGCCTTGTCACCGTCGTACTCGATGGTGACCTGCGTCTTGCCGTCGGGGCGCAGGTAGGGGATGGTGCCGTTCTTGCGGACGTCGGAGAGACGGCGGGAGAGCCGGTGCGCCAGGTAGATCGGGAGCGGCATCAGCTCGGGGGTCTCGTCGCAGGCGTAGCCGAACATCAGCCCCTGGTCGCCCGCGCCCTGCTTGTCGAGTTCGTCGTCCTCGACGGCCGCCGCACCGAGCACCCGCTTCTCGTACGCGGTGTCGACGCCCTGGGCGATGTCCGGCGACTGCGCTCCGATGGACACCGAGACGCCGCAGGAGGCACCGTCGAAGCCCTTCTTGGAGGAGTCGTAGCCGATCTCCAGGATCTTGTTGCGCACGAGGTTGGGGATGTCGGCGTAGGCCTTGGTCGTGACCTCACCCGCGACATGCACCAGACCAGTGGTGATCAAGGTCTCGACGGCGACGCGCGAGGTGGGGTCCTCGCGCAGGAGCGCGTCGAGAATCGTGTCGCTGATCTGGTCAGCGATCTTGTCGGGGTGACCCTCGGTGACGGACTCCGAGGTGAAGAGGCGGCGGGACACATCGCTCCCTGGGGTTGCAGCGGCTGCTGGCTGATCATGGGTGGAACGGTCGGGAGCTGCGCCCGGCACGTTCCGCGAGCAGTTTATCGGTCGCTTCCGACGGTTGGGCCACACGTCTCGCCCCTTGGGAGCGCTGTGACGTGCGGCACCGACTTTTCCGGGCGGCGGACCCTCCCGCGGAAGCACGGTGGAGACCCATTTTCTCCCCACCCGCATCCGCGGGTGCGGGTGGGGGTGAATCTACTCCGGGAAGCGGGCGGCTACCAGGTCCCACACGGCGTCGGCGAGGCCCTCCTTGGGCCCGTGCGGCACGGCCGTCTCGCCGCCGTCCGCGGCCAGCACCACCGCTTCGTTCTCCTCCGAACCGAAGGTCCTGCGCTCCCCCACCTCGTTCACGACGAGGAGGTCACACCCCTTGCGGCGGAGCTTCTCGCGGCCATGGGCGAGCACGTCGTCGGTCTCCGCGGCGAACCCCACGACCACCTGACCGGGCGCGGCCCGTTCGGCGGAGAGCTCGGCGAGGATGTCCGGATTACGTACGAGTTCGATGACCGGATCCACCCGGTCGTCGCGCTTCTTGATCTTCCCGGTGGCGTACACGGCCGGCCGGAAGTCGGCGACGGCGGCGGCCATCACCACCACGTCCGCGTCGGCCGCCGCCTTCAGCACGGCCTCCCGCAGCTGGACCGCGGTCCCCACGTGGAGCACGTCGGCGCCCGCCGGGTCCGGCAGCCCGGTGTTCGCCTCGATCAGGGTGACCCTGGCCCCCCGGGCGACGGCCGTGCGCGCGAGGGCGTACCCCTGCTTGCCGGAGGAACGGTTGCCCAGGTAGCGGACCGGGTCGAGCGGCTCGCGGGTGCCTCCGGCGCTGACCACCACGTGGCGGCCGGCGAGATCGGGTGCCGCGACGCCCCGCGACAGCACCCGGCGGCAGATCTCGAAGATCTCGGCGGGGTCGGGGAGACGTCCCTTGCCGGTGTCGACGCCGGTGAGCCGGCCGACCGCGGGCTCGACGACCACGGCACCCCGGCGGCGCAGGGTGGCGACGTTCTCCCGGGTGGCGGGGTGCTCCCACATCTCGGTGTGCATCGCGGGCGCGAACACGACCGGACAGCGCGCCGTGAGCAGGGTATTGGTGAGCAGGTCGTCGGCGAGCCCGTGGGCGGCCTTGGCGAGCATGTCGGCGGTGGCCGGGGCGACCACGACGAGGTCGGCCCCCTGCCCGGTGCGTACGTGGGGGACCTCGTGGACGTCGTCCCAGACCTCGGTGGAGACCGGGTGCCCGGAGAGCGCGGACCAGGTGGCGGCGCCGACGAAGTGCAGCGATGCCTCGGTGGGCACCACGCGTACGTCGTGCCCGGACTCGGTGAGCCGGCGCAGCAGCTCGCACGCCTTGTACGCGGCGATGCCACCGCTGACCCCCAGAACGACCTTCGGTTTCTGCACTGCGTCTCCCCGCACTCGGCTCGGTGTCCTTCCATGCTGCCCCAGCACCGCCGCCCGCCGTCCGGCGGGCCGGGGTGGGTCCGTCCGGGGCGGGCGCCTGCCCCGGACACACCCCGGGCCCGGCGGATGTTTCCGCCGGGCCCGGGGTGAAGGTGCGTTTCTCCCGTCTGCGCGGGAGGTGTGGCTGCTTACTGCGCGGGGCCCTCGATGGCCTCGGAGGTCAGCAGGCCGGCGTTGATCTCGCGGAGCGCGATCGACAGCGGCTTCTCGTGGACGTGGGTGTCGACGAGCGGACCGACGTACTCGAGGAGGCCTTCACCGAGCTGCGAGTAGTACGCGTTGATCTGGCGCGCGCGCTTGGCGGCGTAGATCACGAGGCTGTACTTCGAGTCGGTGGCCTCAAGGAGCTCATCAATCGGCGGGTTGATGATGCCCTCGGGCGTGGTGATGGAAGAGGACACTCTCTGCCTTCCGAAGGGGGTGTAGATCAAAGAGATCTTTGATGCTGCGGCTGCCGACCGATGGTGATCCGTGCGGTGCGGCTGACACTCCGCGTCGGCCGTGAGGCCATTCGCGTCGGTTCGTCAGTCGCTCGTGGCACGGTGGTCGGAAGCCTGAAGCATCAAGGCTAGCAGCTCGCGCGCCACGTCCTCGACGGAGGTGTTGACGAGGGTGGTGTCGAACTCGGCCTCGGCGGCCAGTTCGACCCGGGCGGCGGCGAGCCTGCGCTCGATCACCTCGGGCGGTTCGGTGCCCCGGCCGGTGAGCCGGCGGACCAGCTCGTCCCAGCTCGGCGGGGCCAGGAAGACGAGCCGCGCGTCGGACATCGACTCGCGGACCAGCCGGGCACCCTGGAGGTCGATCTCCAGCAGCACCGGCTCCCCGTTCTCCAGCCGGTCGAGAACGGCCCGGCGGGGGGTGCCGTAGCGGTTGCCCGCGAACTCCGCCCATTCGAGCAGCTCGCCGTTGGCGATCAGCTTGTCGAACTCCTGGTCGTCCACGAAGAAGTAGTGGACGCCGTTGCTCTCGCCGGGTCGCGGCTTGCGGGTCGTCGCCGACACCGAGAGCCAGACTTCGGGGTGGACCTTGCGCATATGCGCGACGACCGTGCTCTTGCCGACCCCGGAGGGGCCGGAGAGCACGGTCAGCCGCGGACGTACGTCCGGGGGTACGGGGGACGTCCCCCGGGATGTTGCAGCCATGCAGCGATTATCCAGGTTCTCAGAGGTGCCTGAGAACGTCAGGCGGCCGAGCCGCCGAACTCTCGCTCCAAGGATGCGATCTGATTGGAGCCGAGACCCCGGACTCTGCGGCTCTCGGAGATCCCGAGCCGCTCCATGATCTGCTTGGCACGGACCTTGCCCACGCCCGGCAGGGACTCAAGGAGTGCGGAGACCTTCATCTTTCCGATGACGTCGTTCTCCCGACCCTGCTTGATGACCTCGTGGAGCGAGGCGCCGGAGTGCTTGAGTCGATTCTTTACCTCGGCCCGCTCCCGGCGAGCCGCGGCGGCCTTTTCGAGCGCGGCAGCGCGCTGTTCAGGGGTAAGGGGCGGAAGAGCCACGCCTACGTCACCTCGGATGTCGATCTGTCGGATACGGACCGGTGAGGAACCTTGTGCCCCACACCTGGCGAGCCACGAACAACAACCTGTGCTCGTTGGCTCTCGACGGAGACTAGCGGCCAACCGCTCCGGAGTCAGCGAGAACGAACGAAAAGTCCTGGTCAGCCTTGGCCGACTGGGACATTTACCGCATAAAGACCGGTATTTTGCTCAGGAATTCGTCAACGCGCTGTTATGTGTCGCATTCAACTATCCGTGAAGGGCCGTTCGGACCTCGTCGGCGAAGCGGTCGGCGGCCCCGCGCAGCGCCGTGACGTCCGGACCGTGACGCAGAACACCCCGGCTCACGCTCGGGACCACGTTGCCCACCGAAGAGCCGAACACGGCGGGCAGATCGGCCGGAGTGGCGCCCTGGGCGCCGATCCCAGGAGCGAGCAGCGGACCGTTGATCGCCAGATCCACGCCGGCGTCCCCGAGGGTCGCGCCGACCACCGCGCCGACCGAGCCCAGCGGTTCGGCCCCGGCGTTCTCGGCGGCCATGTGGTCGAGCATCAGCTGGGCGAGCGAGCGGCCGTCCGCAGCGGTGGAGCGCTGCACCTCGGCCCCCTCCGGGTTGGAGGTGAGCGCCAGCACGAAGACGCCCGCGCCGGAGACGGCGGCGGCGTCGAGCGCGGGGCGCAGCGATCCGAAGCCGAGGTAGGGCGAGACGGTGAGCGCGTCCGAGAACAGCGGCGAGTCCTTGTCCAGGTAGGTGGCCGCGTAGGCGCCCATGGTGGACCCGATGTCGCCGCGCTTGGCGTCCATCAGCACGAGCGCGCCGGCCGAGCGCGCCTCGGCGACGGCGGTCTCCAGCACGGCGACGCCGCGCGAACCGAAGCGCTCGAAGAACGCGGACTGCGGCTTGAGGACGGCGACCCGGTCGGCGAGCGCCTCGACCACCGTACGTGTGAAGCGCTCCAGGCCCGCGATGTCGTCGGACAGCCCCCAGGACGCGAGGAGCGAGGCGTGCGGATCGATGCCGACGCAGAGCGGTCCGCGGCTGTCCATGGCGTGGCGCAGCCGGGCGCCGAAGGGTTCGAGGGTCACTGTGAGGCCTTCCGGGTGGCGGCGCCGACGGCTTCGGCGAGGGTGGCGTACGGGGACGCGGCCAGCCGGGCGGCCAGCCCCTTGTGGATCGCGCGGGCGTAGAACGGACCCTCGTAGATGAAGGCGCTGTAGCCCTGGACGAGCGTGGCACCGGCCAGGATGCGCTGCCAGGCGTCCTCGGCGTTCTCGACGCCGCCGACGCCCACCAGGGTGATCCGGTCCCCCACGCGCTCGTAGAGCCGCCTCAGGACCTCCAGGGAGCGTGCCTTGAGCGGGGCGCCGGAGAGTCCGCCGGTCTCCCCGGTGAGGGAGGCGGGCGAGCGCAGGCCGAGGCCGTCGCGGGCGATGGTGGTGTTGGTGGCGATGACGCCGTCGAGGCCGAGTTCCACGGCGAGGTCGGCGACGGCGTCGACGTCCTCGTCCGCGAGGTCGGGGGCGATCTTGACCAGCAGCGGGACGCGGCGGTCGGTCACCGCGCGGTCGGCGGCCTCGCGCACGGCGGTCAGCAGTGGGCGGAGCGCCTCGGTGGCCTGGAGGTTGCGCAGACCGGGGGTGTTGGGCGAGGAGACGTTGACCACGAGGTAGTCGGCGTGCGCGGCGAGGCGCTCGGTGGACTTCACGTAGTCGGCGGCGGCCTCGGCCTCCGCCACCACCTTGGTCTTGCCGATGTTGACGCCGACGGTGGTGCGGAAGACGGGCGTGCGGGCAGCGAGGCGGGCGGCGACGGCGGCGGAACCCTCGTTGTTGAAGCCCATGCGGTTGATCAGGGCGCGGTCGGCAACGAGGCGGAAGAGCCGCTTCCTGGGGTTGCCGGGCTGAGGCTCTCCGGTGACGGTGCCGATCTCGACGTGGTCGAAGCCGAGCATCGCCATGCCGTCGATCGCGATCGCGTTCTTGTCGAAACCGGCGGCGAGCCCGAAGGGGCCGTGCATCCGCAAGCCGAGCGCCTCGGTGCGCAGGCTCGCGTACCGGGGGGCGAGCGCGGCGGCGACGAAGGTCCGCAGGACGGGGGTACGGGCGGCGAGACGAATCCACCGGAAGGCGAGGTAGTGGGCCTGCTCGGGGTCCATCCGCTTGAAGACCAGCTGGAAGAAGAACTTGTACATCAAAGGTGTCCTCACGAAGAGGGGGACACCGCTTCACCGGTGTCCCCCTTGCCTGGCCGGCTCCGGGACGCGGTCCCGGAGCCGGTCCGTACCCCGCCCTAGTCGCGGATCGCCGTCAGGTGCTCGGCGTGCTCCTGGAGGGACCGCACGCCGACGTCCCCGTGCTTGAGCGCGTCGATGCCCTGGACCGCGGCGGCGAGCGCCTGGACGGTCGTCAGGCACGGCACGGAGCGGGCCACCGCGGCGGTCCGGATCTCGTAGCCGTCGAGCCGGCCGCCGGTGCCGTACGGCGTGTTGACGATGAGGTCGACCTGGCCGTCGTGGATGAGCTGGACGATGGTCTTCTCGCCGTCCGGGCCCTCGCCCTCGGACTGCTTGCGCACGACGGTGGCGTTGATGCCGTTGCGCTTGAGGACCTCGGCGGTGCCGGAGGTCGCCATCAGCTCGAAGCCGTGGGCGACGAGTTCCCGGGCCGGGAAGATCATCGAGCGCTTGTCGCGGTTGGCCACCGAGATGAACGCGCGGCCCTTGACGGGCAGCGGGCCGTAGGCGCCGGCCTGGGACTTGGCGTAAGCCGTCCCGAAGGCCGAGTCGATGCCCATGACCTCGCCCGTCGAACGCATCTCCGGGCCGAGGACGGTGTCCACACCGCGGCCGTGGATGTCGCGGAAGCGCGACCACGGCATCACGGCTTCCTTGACGGAGATCGGCGCGTCGAGCGGCAGGGTACCGCCGTCGCCGTGGGCCGGCAGGAGGCCCTCGGCGCGCAGCTCGGCGATGGTCGCGCCCAGCGAGATGCGGGCGGCGGCCTTGGCGAGCGGGACGGCGGTCGCCTTCGAGGTGAAGGGGACGGTCCGGGAGGCACGGGGGTTGGCCTCCAGGACGTACAGGATGTCCCCGGAGAGCGCGAACTGGATGTTGATCAGCCCGCGGACGCCGACGCCCTTGGCGATGCCCTCGGTGGAGACCCGCAGGCGCTTGATGTCGTGGCCGCCGAGGGTGATCGGGGGCAGCGCGCAGGCGGAGTCGCCGGAGTGGATACCGGCCTCCTCGATGTGCTCCATGACGCCGCCGAGGTAGAGCTCGGTGCCGTCGTAGAGCGCGTCGACGTCGATCTCGATCGCGTCGTCGAGGAAGCGGTCGACCAGGACCGGCCGGGTGGGGCTGATCTCGGTGGACTCGGCGATGTACGAGGAGAGGCGGGTCTCGTCGTAGACGATCTCCATGCCGCGTCCGCCGAGGACGTACGACGGGCGCACCAGGACCGGGTAGCCGATCTCGTCGGCGATCGCCTTGGCCTCGTCGAAGGTGGTGGCGGTGCCGTGCTTGGGCGCGGGCAGACCGGCCTCGGCGAGCACCCGGCCGAAGGCGCCGCGGTCCTCGGCGGCGTGGATCGCCTCGGGGGACGTGCCGACGATGGGCACGCCGTTGTCCTTGAGCGCCTGCGACAGACCCAGCGGTGTCTGGCCGCCGAGCTGGACGATGACGCCCGCGACGGGACCGGCCAGCGTCTCCGCGTGGACGATCTCCAGGACGTCCTCCAGGGTGAGCGGCTCGAAGTAGAGCCGGTCGGAGGTGTCGTAGTCGGTGGAGACGGTCTCCGGATTGCAGTTGACCATCACGGTCTCGTAGCCGGCGTCGCTCAGCGCGAAGGAGGCATGGACGCAGGAGTAGTCGAACTCGATGCCCTGGCCGATGCGGTTCGGGCCCGAGCCGAGGATGATCACCGCGGGCTTGGTGCGGGGCGCGACCTCGCTCTCCTCGTCGTACGAGGAGTAGAAGTACGGCGTCTTCGCGGCGAACTCGGCGGCGCAGGTGTCGACCGTCTTGTAGACCGGGCGGATGCCCAGCGCGTGGCGGACCTCGCGGACCACGTCCTCGCCGAGGCCCCGGATCTCTGCGATCTGCGCGTCGGAGAAGCCGTGGCGCTTGGCCTCGGCGATCACGTCGGCGTCGAGGCGCTCGGCGGAGGCCAGCGCGTCGGCGATCTCCTTGATCAGGAAGAGCTGGTCGACGAACCACGGGTCGATCTTCGTCGCGTCGAAGACCTCCTCGGGGGTGGCACCGGCCCGGATCGCCTGCATGACGGTGTTGATGCGGCCGTCCGTGGGGCGGACCGCCTCGGCGAGCAGGGCGTCCTTGTCGCCGGGCTCCCCGGTGAAGGAGAACTGCGAGCCCTTCTTCTCCAGTGAGCGGAGCGCCTTCTGCAGTGCCTCGCTGAAGTTGCGGCCGATCGCCATGGCCTCGCCCACCGACTTCATGGTGGTGGTGAGGGTGGAGTCGGCGGAGGGGAACTTCTCGAAGGCGAAGCGAGGGGCCTTGACCACGACGTAGTCGAGCGAGGGCTCGAAGGAGGCCGGGGTCTTCTCGGTGATGTCGTTGGGGATCTCGTCCAGCGTGTAGCCGACGGCCAGCTTGGCGGCGATCTTGGCGATCGGGAAGCCGGTGGCCTTGGAGGCGAGCGCCGAGGAACGGGAGACGCGCGGGTTCATCTCGATGACGATGATCCGGCCGTCGGTGGGGTCGATGGCGAACTGGATGTTGCAGCCGCCGGTGTCGACGCCGACCTCGCGGATGATCGCGATACCGAGGTCGCGAAGGCGCTGGTACTCGCGGTCGGTGAGCGTCATCGACGGGGCGACGGTGATCGAATCGCCGGTGTGGACGCCCATCGGGTCGAAGTTCTCGATGGAGCAGACGACCACGACGTTGTCGTTCTTGTCGCGCATCAGCTCCAGCTCGTACTCCTTCCAGCCGAGGATGGACTCCTCCAGGAGCACCTCGGTGGTCGGCGAGAGCGTGAGGCCCTGTCCGGCGATGCGGCGCAGCTCCTCCTCGTCGTGGGCGAAGCCGGAGCCGGCACCGCCCATGGTGAAGGAGGGGCGGACGACCACGGGGTAGCCGCCGAGGGTCTCGACGCCCTGGATGACGTCGTCCATCGAGTGGCAGATGACCGAACGGGCGGACTCGCCGTGGCCGATCTTCTCGCGGACGGCTTCCACGACGCCCTTGAAGAGGTCGCGGTCCTCGCCCTTGTTGATCGCCTCGACGTTGGCGCCGATCAGCTCGACGCCGTACTTCTCCAGCACGCCGTTGTCGTGCATGGAGATGGCGGTGTTGAGCGCGGTCTGGCCGCCCAGCGTCGGCAGGAGGGCGTCGGGGCGCTCCTTGGCGATGATCTTCTCGACGAACTCGGGGGTGATCGGCTCGACGTAGGTGGCGTCGGCGATCTCCGGGTCGGTCATGATCGTGGCCGGGTTGGAGTTGACCAGGATGACGCGCAGGCCCTCGGCCTTGAGCACGCGGCACGCCTGGGTGCCGGAGTAGTCGAACTCGGCGGCCTGACCGATGACGATCGGGCCGGAGCCGATGACCAGGACGGACTGGATATCGGAGCGCTTAGGCACGCTGGCCCTCCATCAGGGTGACGAAACGGTCGAAGAGGTACGCGGCGTCGTGCGGGCCGGCGGCTGCCTCGGGGTGGTACTGGACGCTGAAGGCAGGCTGGTCGAGGAGGTGGAGCCCCTCGACGACCTGGTCGTTCAGGCAGACGTGGGAGACCTCGGCGCGGCCGAACTCGGTGTCCGAGACCTTGTCCAGGGGCGCGTCGACGGCGAAGCCGTGATTGTGCGCGGTGACCTCGACCTTGCCGGTCGTACGGTCCTGGACGGGCTGGTTGATGCCCCGGTGGCCGTACTTCAGCTTGTAGGTGCCGAAGCCGAGTGCGCGGCCGAGGATCTGGTTGCCGAAGCAGATGCCGAAGAGCGGCGTCCTGCGCTCCAGCACGGCGCGCATCAGTGCGACCGGGCCGTCGGCGGTGGCGGGGTCGCCGGGACCGTTGGAGAAGAACACACCGTCGGGGGCGACGGCGTAGACCTCCTCGACGGTCGCGGTGGCGGGGAGCACGTGGACCTCGATGCCGCGTTCGGCCATCCGGCGCGGGGTCATGCCCTTGATGCCGAGGTCGATCGCCGCGACGGTGAACTTCTTCTCGCCGACCGCGGGAACGGTGTAGGCCTCCTTGGTGGCGACCTCCTCGTACAGGCTGGCGCCCTTCATCTGCGGCTGCGCCTGGACGCGGGCGAGCAGCTCGGCGTCGGGGGCGAGTGCCTCGCCGGAGAAGACGCCGGAGCGCATCGCGCCGCGCTCGCGCAGGTGGCGGGTGAGGGCGCGGGTGTCGATGCCGGAGATGCCGACGACGCCCTGCCTGCTCAGCTCCTCGTCCAGGGAGCGGCGGGAGCGCCAGTTGGACGGGATGCGCGCGGGGTCGCGCACGACGTAGCCGGAGACCCAGATGCGGGCGGACTCGTCGTCCTCGTCGTTCCAGCCGGTGTTGCCGATCTGCGGCGCGGTGGCGACGACGATCTGGCGGTCGTACGAGGGGTCGGTCAGCGTCTCCTGGTAGCCGGTCATGCCGGTGGAGAAAACGGCCTCGCCGAAGGTCTCCCCCACGGCCCCGTAGGCGCGGCCGCGGAAGATGCGGCCGTCCTCCAGGACGAGTACGGCGGGAGCGTGTACGGCTCCCCGGGTGGAGATCGTCATCGTGCGGTGCCTTCCGTAGTGCTGGTGAGAGTGCTGGTGAATGAGGTGACCGTGTCGATCCAGGTCTGGTGCTCGGCCGCCCGGTCGGAGCGGAACCCGGAGTCGATCAGCTTGTCGCCGTGGGCCCAGGTGATGACCAGCAGGCCGCCCTCGGGGAGGACCTTGCCCGCGATCGCCCGTTCGTGCCGGGCCTCGCGCAGCGCCTCGGCCGGTACGAAGAACCCGTTCGCTCCGGGGCGTACGACGTCGAGGCCCTGCTCCGTGAGGGTGAGCTCGACCCGGCTGCGGGTACCGAGACCGTGCGCGACGATCCGGTCGAGCCACTGCCCTGCGGTGGTGGACCCGTGGTAGCGGCCCGTGAGCTCCAGCAGCGGGGGCGAGTTTGCGAATCCCGCGGGGGTGGCGGGGAGCTCCGGCAGGCCGGACTGGAGGCTGCCGCGCCATTTCCATCCCTGGCGCATCAGCCAGTAGACGAAGACGACGAAGACCAGTATTCCGACGACCCAGCTGATCCGGGCGGACCAGTCGGTCACGTCGGCCGACTTCTGCTCGGCGGCCAGCTGGTACAGGGGGATCAGTTTTGTCACGTGAGCTTCCCGTCGACGACCGTGGCACGGCCCCGCAGGAAGGTGTGGGTGACCCGTCCCGGCAGCTCGCGGCCCTCGTAGGGGGTGTTGCGGCTGCGGGACGCGAAGCCCGCGGGGTCCACGACACCACGGTATGCCGGATCGACGAGCACGAGGTTGGCGGGCTCACCGGCCGAGACGGGCCGGCCGTGTCCGTCGAGGCGGCCGATGGCCGCGGGGCGGAAGGACATGCGGTCGGCGACGCCCGCCCAGTCGAGCAGACCGGTCTCGACCATCGTCTGCTGGACCACGGAGAGCGCTGTCTCCAGGCCCACCATGCCCATCGCCGCGGCGGCCCACTCGCAGTCCTTGTCCTCGTGCGGGTGCGGGGCGTGGTCGGTGGCGACGCAGTCGATCGTGCCGTCGGCGAGCGCCTCGCGCAGGGCCATGACGTCGGCCTCGGTGCGCAGCGGCGGGTTCACCTTGTAGACGGGGTTGTACGAGCGCACCAGCTCGTCGGTGAGGAGCAGGTGGTGCGGGGTGACCTCGGCGGTGACGTTCCAGCCCTTGGACTTGGCCCAGCGGACGATCTCGACCGAGCCGGCGGTCGAGAGGTGGCAGATGTGCACCCGGGAGTCGACGTGGGCGGCGAGGAGTACGTCGCGGGCGATGATCGACTCCTCGGCGACGGCGGGCCAGCCGCCGAGGCCGAGCTCGGAGGAGACGGCGCCCTCGTTCATCTGGGCGCCCTCGGTGAGGCGCGGCTCCTGGGCGTGCTGGGCGACGACCCCGTCGAAGGCCTTCACGTACTCCAGGGCGCGGCGCATGATCACGGCGTCGTCGACGCACTTGCCGTCGTCGGAGAAGACCTTCACCCCGGCGGCCGAGTCGTGCATGGCGCCGAGCTCGGCGAGCTGCTTGCCCTCCAGGCCGACGGTGACGGCACCGATCGGCTGCACGTCGCAGTAGCCGGATTCCCTGCCGAGCCGCCAGACCTGCTCGACGACGCCGGCGGTGTCGGCGACGGGGAAGGTGTTGGCCATGGCGTGCACGGCGGTGAAGCCGCCGGCCGCCGCGGCCCTGGTGCCGGTCAGGACGGTCTCGGAGTCCTCGCGGCCGGGTTCGCGCAGGTGGGTGTGGAGGTCGACCAGGCCGGGCAGCAGGATCTGGCCCGCCGCCTCGACGACGGTGGCGTCCGCCGCGTCGATGCCGGTACCGGTCTCGGCGATGGTCTCGCCGTCGATCAGGACGTCCTGGACTTCGCCACCGAGGACCTTCGCCCCGCGGATAAGGATCTTGCTCATGATTACTTGTTCCCCTCGGGACGGGCGGTGGTGGCGGGCTCGGAGCCGCCGAGCAGGAGGTAGAGCACGGCCATGCGGACGGAGACGCCGTTGGCGACCTGCTCGACGGCGGTGCAGCGGTCGGAGTCGGCCACCTCGGCGGTGATCTCCATCCCGCGGTTCATCGGGCCGGGGTGCATGACGATGCTGTGCTCGGGCATCTTCGCCATGCGGTCGCCGTTCAGGCCGTAGCGCCGCGAGTACTCGCGCTCGGTGGGGAAGTACGCCGCGTTCATCCGCTCACGCTGCACACGCAGCATCATCACCGCGTCGGACTCCGGGAGCACCTCGTCCAGGCCGTAGCTGACGTCGCAGGGCCACTGCTCCACGCCGATCGGCAGCAGGGTCGGCGGGGCCACCAGGGTGACGTGGGCGCCGAGGGTGGTCAGCAGGTGGACGTTGGAGCGGGCCACCCGGCTGTGCAGGACGTCGCCGACGATGGTGATCCGGCGGCCGTCGAGATCACGGCCGAGCCCCTGGTCGGCCCCGACCAGCCTGCGGCGCATCGTGAAGGCGTCCAGCAGGGCCTGGGTGGGGTGCTCGTGGGTGCCGTCGCCCGCGTTGACCACCGCGCCGTCGATCCAGCCGGAGGTGGCGAGGCGGTACGGGGCGCCGGAGGAGTGGTGCCGGATGACGACGGCGTCGGCGCCCATCGCCTCCAGGGTCAGTGCGGTGTCCTTGAGGGACTCGCCCTTGGAGACGGACGAGCCCTTCGCGGAGAAGTTGATGACGTCGGCGGAGAGGCGCTTGGCGGCGGCCTCGAAGGAGATGCGGGTCCGCGTCGAGTCCTCGAAGAAGAGGTTGACGACGGTACGGCCGCGCAGGGTGGGAAGCTTCTTGATCGGCCGGTCGGCGACCCGGGCCATCTCCTCGGCGGTGTCGAGGATGAGGACGGCGTCGTCGCGGGTGAGGTCGGCGGCCGAGATGAGGTGGCGCTTCATCTGGGTGTGCTCCGGGGGTGGTGGAGGTGTCGGGCATGCGGGCGTGCTGCAGCGTCCGTACGGACCGGGTGACGGGCCGTACGGGGGTGCTCTGCGGTGGGGGTGCTAGTGCGGGAAGGGCACTAGAGCCCGCCTGCCGTGGCGGCCCGCCGGTCGCCGAGCAGCACGGCGTCGCGGCCGTCCTCCTCGGCGAGCTGGACCGTGACCGTCTCGCGGTGCGACGTCGGGAGGTTCTTGCCGACGTAGTCGGCGCGGATCGGGAGTTCGCGGTGGCCGCGGTCCACGAGGACCGCGAGCTGCACGGCGCGGGGCCTGCCGATGTCGCCGAGGGCGTCGAGGGCGGCGCGGATCGTGCGGCCGGAGAAGAGCACGTCGTCGACGAGGACGACGAGGCGCTCGTCGACGCCGTCACCGGGGATATCGGTACGTCCCAGGGCGCGCGCGGGGCGCATCCGGAGGTCGTCGCGGTGCATCGTGATGTCGAGCGATCCGACCGGAATCGCGCGGCCGGTGATCTCTTCGAGCTTCCCGGCCAGTCTGCGGGCCAGGTAGACGCCGCGGGTGGGGATTCCGAGGAGCACCACGTCGTCGGCGCCCTTGGCGCGTTCGACGATCTCGTGGGCGATCCTGGTCAGGGCCCGGGCGATGTCGGGGGCTTCCAGAACGGGCCGTGCCGCGTTGCCGGTGCCTTCGTGCTGTGCGTCCATTGAGAAACGGACCTCCTTCTCCGCCTCACGGGACGGATCTTAAAGGACGTCGGAAAACCTCGAAAATCTCGAAATTACGTCTTCCACGTTACCAGGGCCCCTCCGGGGCCCCCGACCCGGCCCCCGCAGGAGCCGCCGGGAACCTCCCGGCTTGACGCATCCAAGTAACGCTGCGTAACCTCACAGTGAGTCACCAGCCACGCGGCGGCGCCGCATCATGTTCGAGCGTCCGGGGAGCCTTATGTCCAGCGAATACGCAAAACAGCTCGGGGCCAAGCTCCGCGCCATCCGCACCCAGCAGGGCCTCTCCCTCCACGGCGTGGAGGAGAAGTCGCAGGGCCGTTGGAAGGCCGTCGTCGTCGGCTCGTACGAGCGCGGCGACCGTGCGGTGACCGTCCAGCGTCTTGCGGAGCTGGCGGACTTCTACGGCGTTCCCGTCCAGGAGCTGCTGCCGGGCACGACCCCCGGCGGCGCGGCCGAGCCGCCGCCGAAGCTCGTCCTGGACCTGGAGCGCCTCGCCCACGTGCCGCCGGAGAAGGCAGGACCGCTGCAGCGTTACGCCGCGACGATCCAGAGCCAGCGCGGCGACTACAACGGCAAGGTCCTCTCGATCCGCCAGGACGACCTGCGCACCCTCGCGGTGATCTACGACCAGTCGCCTTCCGTCCTGACGGAGCAGCTGATCAACTGGGGCGTGCTGGACGCGGACGCGCGCCGGGCCGTCACCCACGAAGAGGGCTGAGGCCCCACGGCGAGGCTCCGGGCCCCGCCCGCACGAACACCTCTCGACGCCGGGCCGGCGGGGAGGACCCGAGAGGGTCTCCCCGCCGGCCCGGCGTCGTTGTTCCTCCGCCCCGGACCGGGCGGGGTCCGGGCATGCCGAAGGCCCGCGGTCGGGATGACCACGGGCCTTCGTCGGCTGAACGCTCGGCGCCCCGGAGCTACTGCTCGCGGCGCAGGTTCGGCTTGAGGTCCTTGAAACGGGCCAGCATGCCGTTCACGAAGGACGGGGAGTCGTCCGTGGAGAACTCCTTGGCGAGCTGGACCGCCTCGTCGATGACGACGGCGTCCGGCGTCTCGTCCATCCAGATCAGCTCGTACGCGCCGAGCCGGATGATGCTGCGGTCGACGACCGGCATGCGGTCGATCTCCCAGTCCACGGCGTACGTGACGATGAGGTCGTCGATGCGGTCCGCGTAGCGCGCGTACCCCTCGACGAGCTCCATCGTGAATTCGCCGACGGGGGGCTGGCGGTCGTCGGTCCGCGAGTGCCGGACCCAGTCCGCGAGGACCGTCTGCACGGACTCGCCGCGCTGGTCGGCCTCGAAGAGGATCTGGAAGGCGCGCTTGCGGGCCTTGTTCCGGGCAGCCACGGTTAGCTGTTCACCCGGCCGAGGTAGTCGCCCGTACGGGTGTCGACCTTGATCTTCTCGCCGGTGGTGATGAAGAGCGGCACGCCGATCTCGTAACCGGTCTCCAGCGTGGCGGGCTTGGTGCCGCCGGTGGAGCGGTCGCCCTGCACGCCCGGGTCGGTGTGCTGGATGGTCAGCTCGACGGCGGCGGGCAGCTCCACGTAGAGCACCTCGCCCTCGTGCTGCGCCACCGAGGCGGTGAAGCCCTCGATGAGGAAGTTGGCGGTGTCGCCGACGGACTTGCGGTCGACCATGAGCTGGTCGTACGTGCTCATGTCCATGAAGACGAAGTAGTCGCCGTCCATGTACGAGAACTGCATGTCACGCCGGTCGATGGTGGCCGTTTCGACCTTCACGCCGGCGTTGAACGTCTTGTCGACGACCTTGCCGGAGAGCACGTTCTTGAGCTTGGTGCGCACGAAGGCCGGGCCCTTGCCGGGCTTGACGTGCTGGAACTCGACGACGGACCAGAGCTGGCCTCCGTCGAGCTTGAGCACCAGGCCGTTCTTGAGGTCGTTCGTGGAAGCCACGGTTGCGGAATCTCCTGGACTGAAAGCAGTGGACGGCCAAGAACGCGCGCTAGAGCGCGAGCAGCTCCTTGGTCGTAATGGTGAGTAGCTCGGGTCCGCCGTCCGCCTCGGGGCGCACGACGAGCGTGTCATCGATCCGGACACCGCCCCGGCCCGGGAGGTGGACCCCCGGTCCGACGGTGACCGGCACGCAAGCGTCCAGTTTACCCATGGCTGTCGGTGCCAGCTGCGGGTCCTCGTCGATTTCGAGTCCGACCCCGTGCCCGGTGCGCGGCATCAGCCCCTCGCCGTACCCCGCGGAGTCCAGCCGATGACGGGCCGCGTGGTCCACCTCACGGTAGGTGGCGTCCGGCAGCAGAGACTCCCGGCCACCGCGCTGAGCGGCGAAAACGAGGTCGTACAGCTCGATCTGCCAGTCGGCCGGGGCCGTGCCGATGACGAAGGTGCGGGCGATCTCGCAGCGGTATCCGCGGTAACTCGCGCCGAGGCAGACGCTGAGGAAATCGCCTTCCTCGACCCTCCGGTCGGTCGGCCGGTGGCGCCCCTGGCCGGAATTGGGCCCGGTGGCCACGGAGGTGGCGAAAGCGGGCCCCTCGGCGCCGTGGTCGACCAGCCGGCGCTCCAGTTCCAGGGAGAGGTGGCGTTCGGTGCGGCCGACGAGGATCGACTCCAGGAGCTCCCCCAGCGCCTGGTCGGTGATCTCCGCCGCGATGCGCAGGCAGGCGATCTCCTCCTCGTCCTTGACCACCCGCAGCTGCTCCACGGTGGTGCCGAGGTCGCCGAGACGGAGGCGGGGTGCGGCGGTGACCATGGCCCGGTGGCGGGCCACGGTGAGGTCGTGCTCCTCGACGGCGAGGCGCTCCGTTCCGTGTGCGGCGGCCATGTCCGCGGCGGCGACGGCCGCGTCCCCGCGCCCGCCGCTCAGCACCGACACCCGCAGCGACTCGTCCGTACGCCCGTGCGCCGGATCGCCGGCCGGGGGGCGGGGGCAGAGCAGGACGTCCTCGCCGGCGCCGAGCAGCAGGACGGCACCGGGAGGCGCCCCACCGGCGAGATAGCGGACGTTGGCGGGGCGGGAGACCAGGGCGGCGGCCGATCCGGCGGCGGCGCACCGGTCGCGGACCAGCCCGCGGCGGACGGCGTACACCTCTGACATGCCCCGAGCGTACGAGCCCATCCGCCGCCCCGCCCGTCAGCGCTGTCCGACCGGGGGCGGGCGGGAGCTCCGGGGTGCTCTACCAGGAGGGCGGGCTGGCGAGTGCGCGGGCGAGGACGTCGTCCAGGACCCGGGCGGTGGTCTCGACGTCGTACGTCGAATTGTCGATGATCGGCAGCCCGGAGCCGTACCACCCGGCCATCCGGCCGTGGATGCGGGCGACCTCCTCGTCGGAGAGGCGGCGGTTGCCGGTGCGGGCGGCGTTGCGCTCCAGGACGATCTCCAGGCCGGGCAGGAGGACCACGGGGAGCAGGCCGGGCCCGACGTGCCGCTTCCAGCCGCCGAGGCCGATGACGGGCCGGTCGGGGAAGACGGCGTCGTCCAGGATGCAGGAGATGCCGTTGGCGAGGAAGTTGCGGGCGGCGAAGCCGCAGGTGCGGCGGGCGAGGCGGTACTGGGCCTCGGACTGGTCGTTCCAGCCGGCCTGCGGGTCGGCGAACCCCGAGCGCACCCATTCGCGCACGTCGTCCAGGGAGACGTGTGCGGTGGGCACCCGGCGACGGGCCGCCCAGAGCTTGGCCACGGTGGTCTTGCCCGCGCCCGCCGGGCCGATCAGGAGGACGGCGAGGGTGGCGGCCCCGGTGCCGGGTTCGACGGGCTGCGCGGGCACCGGCACGAGGCCGCCCGGCGGCAGCCGGAAGTGGCCGGTGACCTCGCGGGAGCGAGACGCGGGCTGCTGGTCGGGGCCGGGCGCGGCCCATACCTGGGCCGGATGCGCCGGGGGCGCCTGGGGTATCGGGGGCGGCGGCGCGGGGCTGCCGGGGTGCGGGGCGTGGTGCGGGCCGTCGACGGGGCCGTGTCCGGGCCGGTGGGGAGGCGGCAACGGAGCCCCCACTGCGTGCTGCATCCGGTGCCACTCCGTCTCGTGCGGTCAACTGGCGCTGGTCGGACGGCTACCGTACCGCCCCGGGCGTTCACGGGGTGAACGGCCCGGGGCGGCGGCGAGTGCCCGGACGCGGGCGGCGTGCGGGTGGTGACGCCGGGTCAGTCCGTCAGCTCGTCGGCGAGCGCGCGCAGCGCCAGCCGGTAGGAGCCGATGCCGAATCCGGCGACGGTCCCGGTGGCGACCGGTGCGACCACGGAGTTGTGCCGGAACTCCTCGCGCGCGTACGGGTTGGAGATGTGCACCTCGATGAGGGGCGCGGTGCGCTGGGAGGCCGCGTCCCTCATGCCGTACGAGTAGTGGGTGAAGGCACCGGGGTTGATGACCACCGGGACCGAACCGTCCGCCGCCTCGTGGAGCCAGCGGATCATCTGGCCCTCGTCGTTGGTCTCGCGGACCTCGACGTCGAAGCCGAGCTCCTTGCCGAGCGCCTGGCAGGTCTCGACGAGCCCGGCGTACGAGGTGGCCCCGTAGACGTCGGGCTCCCGGGAACCCAGCCGGCCGAGGTTCGGGCCGTTCAGCACGAGTACTCTGCGGGTCACGCGGAGACCTCTCCGTAGGCGGCGAGCAGGATGGCCGGGTCCGGGCCTTCCAGGACGGTGGGCTTGCCCAGCGCGTCCAGGACGATGAAGCGCAGCAGGTCGCCGCGGGACTTCTTGTCGAGCTTCATGTTCTCCAGCAGCCGCGGCCACTGGTCACCGCGGTAGGTCAGCGGCAGGCCGACCGAGGCGAGGACGGTGCGGTGCCGGTCGGCGGTGGCGTCGTCGAGCCGTCCGGCGAGCCGGCCCAGTTCGGCGGCGAACACCAGGCCGATCGAGACGGCGGCGCCGTGACGCCACTTGTAGCGCTCGTTCTTCTCGATCGCGTGGCCCAGCGTGTGGCCGTAGTTGAGGATCTCGCGGAGTCCGGACTCCTTGAGGTCGCTGGAGACGACGTCGGCCTTGACCCGGATCGAGCGCTCGATCAGCTCCGCGGTGTGCGGTCCGGCGGGCGTACGGGCCCCCTCGGGGTCCCCTTCGACGAGGTCGAGGATCACCGGGTCGGCGATGAAGCCGGCCTTGATGATCTCGGCCATTCCGGAGACGTAGTCGTGGACCGGGAGCGAGTCGAGGGCGGCCAGGTCGCAGAGCACCCCGGCCGGCGGGTGGAAGGCACCGACGAGGTTCTTGCCCTCGGCGGTGTTGATGCCCGTCTTGCCGCCGACCGCCGCGTCGACCATGCCGAGGACCGTGGTGGGGACCGCGATCCAGCGCACCCCGCGCAGCCAGCTCGCCGCGACGAACCCGGCGACGTCGGTGGTGGCTCCGCCGCCGACCCCGACGATGACGTCGCTGCGGGTGAAGCCGGTCTGGCCGAGCGCCTTCCAGCAGTAGGCCGCGACCTCGACGGTCTTGGCCTCCTCGGCGTTCGGCAGCTGGATCGCGATGGCCTCGTACCCCTGGGAGGCGAGGTCCTCACGGACCGCCTCGCCGGTCTCGGCGAGTGCCTCGGGGTGCAGCACCGCGACGCGCTTGGCGCGGTCGCCGATGAGCCTCGGCAGCTCGCCGAGGAGCTGCCGGCCGACCAGCACTTCGTACGGGTCGCTGCCCGCGGTGCCGGCGACCTGGATGCGGGTGGGGGCCTGCTCGGTCATTGCTGCCTTCTCCCGGCCGGGCGTGGTGTCGCGTTCCGGCAGTTCCAGTGCGTCGAGGATCTCGCGGGCGATCTCCTCAGGGGTGCGGTCGTCGGTGGCGACGGTCACCCGCGCCACCTCTTCGTACAGGTGGCGGCGGAGTTCCATCATCTCGCGCCACTGCCGGCGCGGGTTGACGGCCAGCAGCGGCCGTGCGGTGCCCAGTCCGACGCGCTTGACCGCCTCTTCCACGTCCATGGAGAGGTAGACGACGGCGTGCCCGGCCAGCAGGGCGCGGGTGTCCGCGTCGAGCACCGCACCACCGCCGAGCGCGAGCACACCGGTGTGCGCGGCGACGGCCTCGCGCACGGCGTGCCGCTCCAGTTCACGGAAGCGCTCCTCGCCCTCGTCGAAGAAGATCTCCGAGATGGGCTTGCCCGCCGTCGCCACCACGTCGGCGTCGGTGTCGCGGTACGGGGCTCCGAGCAGCTCGGCGAGCAGCTCACCGATCGTGGACTTGCCGACCCCCATGGGACCGACGAGGACGACCAGCGGCGCGCTCATCGGATCTGGAGGTTGTCGAGGTACCCCCGCACGTTGCGGCGCGTCTCGGCGACGCTGTCCCCGCCGAACTTCTCCGCGACGGCGTCGGCGAGCACCAGGGCGACCATGGCCTCGGCGACGATCCCGGCGGCCGGCACGGCGCAGACGTCGGAGCGCTGGTGGTGGGCCTTGGCGGGCTCACCGGTCCCCACGTCGACGGTGGCGAGCGCGCGGGGCACGGTGGCGATCGGCTTCATCGCGGCGCGGACCCGCAGCAGCTCACCGGTGGTCAGGCCGCCCTCGGTGCCACCGGCGCGACCGGTGGCACGCTTGATGCCGCCCTCGGTGACCAGGATCTCGTCGTGGGCCTGGGAGCCGGGCACCCGGGCGAGATCGAAGCCGTCGCCGACCTCCACGCCCTTGATCGCCTGGATGCCCATGAGGGCGGAGGCGAGCCGGGCGTCGAGGCGCCGGTCCCAGTGCACGTGCGAACCGAGCCCGACCGGCACACCGTACGCGAGCACCTCGACGACTCCGCCGAGGGTGTCGCCGTCCTTGTGGGCCTGGTCGATCTCGGCGACCATCGCCTTCGACGCGTCGGCGTCGAGGCAGCGGACCGGGTCGGCGTCGAGCGCGGGCACGTCGGCCGGGGTCGGCAGCACGCCGTACGGCGCCTTGGCGGCGGCCAGTTCGACGACGTGGCTGACGATCTCGATGCCCGCGGTCTCCTTGAGGTAGGAGCGGGCGACGGCGCCGAGCGCCACACGGGCGGCGGTCTCCCGGGCGCTGGCGCGCTCCAGGATCGGCCGGGCCTCGTCGAAGCCGTACTTCTGCATGCCCGCCAGATCGGCGTGGCCGGGCCGGGGGCGCGTCAGCGGGGCGTTGCGGGCCAGCGCGGCCAGCTCCTCCTCGGGGACCGGGTCCGCGGACATGACCTGCTCCCACTTGGGCCACTCGGTGTTGCCGACCATGACGGCGACCGGGGACCCCATGGTGAGGCCGTGGCGTACGCCGCCGAGGAAGGTGACCTCGTCCTGCTCGAACTTCATCCGGGCACCGCGGCCGTAACCGAGCCGCCGCCGGGCGAGGGCGTCGGCCACCATCTCCGTGGTGACCGGGACGCCGGCGGGAAGACCCTCCAGCGTCGCCACGAGTGCGGGGCCGTGCGACTCCCCTGCGGTCAGCCAGCGCAACCTGCTCAACGGTGCTCCTCATGCTCGCGCGCAAACTGCGACGGCGCGGCCGGGTGCGCGGCCCTGGCCCGCCGCCCCCGATACTCCCACGACCTGAGGGGGCGGACGGCCCCCGGTCCAGCAGACGGACGCTCCACGCGCGTCCGCGCCGGTGGGGCCGGGCCCGGTGGACCGAGCCCGACGGCCGGGGCCGGCGGCCCGTCAGCGTGCCGCCAGCGCGGCCTCTCCGGCCGTACGCATGGCGGCCGGCGGTACCGGGGAGCGGCCCGTCATCTGCTCGACCTGGAGGACCGCCTGGTGGACCAGCAGGTCGAGACCGCCGACCACGGCCCCGCCCCGGTCCGCCCAGGCGGCGGCGAGGGCGGTGGGCCAGGGCTCGTACAGCACGTCGAAGAGGGTGCCGGGGGCCTCGGGGACGGCCGCGGCGAGGGTGTCCGTGGTGCCGGCGGGGGTGGTCGCGACGACGAGCGGGGCGGCGAATGCCTCCGCGGCCTCGGCCCAGTCGGCGATCCGGACGTCCACACCGAGGCGTTCGCCCCAGCCGCGCATCTCGTCGGCCCGCGCGCGGCTGCGTACGTAGGTGGTGACCGGTCCCGCGCAGATCTGGGAGAGCGCGGCGAGCGCGGAGGACGCGGTCGCACCCGCCCCGAGGACGGCGGCGGACTCCACCTTCTCGACGCCGCGCTCGCGCAGGGCCGCGACCATGCCGGGGATGTCGGTGTTGTCCCCGACCCGCCGGCCCTCCTCGGTGAACACGACCGTGTTGACCGCCTCGACCGAGGCAGCGGTGTCGCTGATCCCGTCGAGCAGCGGGACGACCGCCCGCTTGAGCGGCATGGTCAGCGACAGCCCGGCCCAGGTGCCGTCCAGGCCCCCGAAGAACTCCGGGAGCCCCGCCTCGTCCACGTCGAACCGGTCGTACGACCAGTTCGCGAGGCCGAGCTCCGCGTACGCGGCCCGGTGCAGGACCGGCGAGAGCGAGTGGGCGATCGGGGAGCCGAGGACCGCGGCGCGGCGGGGTCCCTCATTGGAGGCCATGGAGTTCCTTGAACTTCTTGTTGAGCTCTTCGTGCTCCTCCACCGTCTTGGTGAAGTCGGTCTTCTTCCCGTCGAGCGAGATGAAGAACATCCACCCGTCGGCGGTCGGGTTGAGGGTCGCGCTGATCGCCTCGTCCCCCGGGTTGCCGATCGGGCCCGGCGGCAGACCGGTGTGGTAATAGGTGTTGTAGAGGTCCGGGTTGGTGCGGATCTCGTTCGACCTGATCTTGATCTCGCTCTGGTTCTTCAGGTAGTTGAAGGCAGAGTCGAACTCGAGCTTGCGGTTGGTGATCGTGTTGTCCGGCTGGAGGCGGTTGTACACCACCTCGGCCATCTTGCGGAAGTCGTCGTGGGAGATGCCCTCGGCCTGGACCAGGCTGGCGACGGTCAGTACCTGCCACGGGCCGTCCAGGTCGTACTTCTTCGCCGCGCCCGCGAGGTCGAGCTTGCTGTACTCCTCGTCGGCGCGCTCGACCATCCGCTTCAGGGCGTCCTCGGGCTTGGAGCCCTTGGCGACCGGATAGGCGGCGGGGAAGAGGAAACCCTCCAGCGGGTCCTTGAGATCCGAGTGGTGCATCGCCCAGTCCGGCAGACCGAGGTCGGCCACCTTGGCCTGCGCGACCTTCTTGGTGGTGCCGTCGGCCAGGCCGATCCGCTTGTCGATCATTTCGTAGATCTTGACGTTGCGGGTGCCCTCGGGGATCACCAGCGCGTTCTGGCTCTTCGGGTCGAGCATCATCTTGACCGCGTTGGCCGCCGACATCTCCTTGTTGAGGAGGTAGACGCCCGCCTGGATCGAGTTGCCCTTGGGGTTGGAGCTCTGCGCGGAGACGAAGGCGTCGACCGACTTGATGACGCCCTGCTTCTTCAGCTTGTTGGCGATGTCGTAGCCGAGCGCGTTCTTGGGGATCTCGACCTCGACCTGCGGGCCGGTGCCCATCCCCTGGTAGTCCTCGGGAGCGCCGAACTGCTGCTTCCAGTAGGAGTACCCGAAGTAGGACACACCACCGAGGCCGCCGACGAGAACCAGTGACACGACGAGGCAGGCGCAGCCGTTGCGGCTCTTCTTCTTGCTCTTGCTCCGTCCGCCGCGGCGGCCGGAGCGCGGGTCGTCGTCGTACTCGGAGTCCGCGCCGTCGTCCGGGTCGGAGTCCCGGTCCGGGTCCTCGGAGCCGTTCTTGCCGCGGCTGCCGCGCCCGCGCCGCTCCTCCGAGGTGTCGGCGCCGGTGAAGAAGGGATGCGTCTCCTCGACCGGTTCGTCCGGGTCCCAGTCCGTCTGTGCCTGCGACTGCGGCTCGGGTTCCGGCGCGGTGCGGCGGCCGGGCGGCTGCGGCGGCGGGAACGCCTCCGCGGTGGCGTACTGGTCGCCGGGGGCGCCGTAGTTCTCCCCCGGGTAGCCGTACGGGTCGTGCGGCTGGGCACCGTACGGCATGGCGGGCTGCGGCCCGGTGTCCCAGCCCTGGTCGTAGCCGGGCTGCTGAGGGTCGTACGGCTGTTGCTGGTGCCCGTACGGCTGCTGCTCATAGGGCTGCTGCTGCCCGTACGGCTGCTGCTGCTCGTAACCGCCGCCCTGAGGCTGCTGGTACGGCTGTTGTTCTTGTTGCTGCTGATGTCCGTAGGGGTCCTGGGGATTGCCGTAACCCTGCTGGGGGTATGCCTGCTGCTGGGTGTACGGGTCCTGGGGATCGCCGTAGCCCTGTTGCTGCTGGGCGTACGGGTCCTGCGGATAGGGCTGCTGCTGGTGCTGCGGGGCGTAGGGGTCCTGCGGATGGCCGCCGTAGGAGTTCTGGCCCTGTGAGGCTTCCTGGGCCGCCCAGCCTTGGTCCCCCTGGAGGGGATCCTCGGGATGCCACGGTTCGGGGCCTGCGCCCCGGCCATACTCAGTCATCGATCCCCTAGAGCCGCGAGACGCGCCTTCCGTCTCTTCGCTTCGCCGTGCGGGCTGTTCGAACACCGCAGCATCGCGCGGAACGTTACCGTATCGCGATCACAGCACTACCTCGACGCCCTCGCCAGGTGCATGCCCTGACGCCCGTTCGGACTCCAGTGCGTTCTGCAGGATCACCACGGCGGCGGCCTGGTCGATGACGGACCGCCCCTTCTTGGACCGGACGCCCGAGGCGCGCAGGCCCTGGCTCGCCGTCACCGTGCTCATCCGCTCGTCCACCAGCCGCACCGGCAGCGGGTGGACCGCGCGGGCGAACACCTGGGCGAAGGCGCGGATCTTCGCCGCTGCGGGGCCTTCACCGCCGTTCAGGGACCGGGGCAGGCCGATGACGACCTCGATCGGCTCGTACTCCTCGACGATCTGGCCGAGCCGCCGGTGGGCGGCCGGGACGTCACGTCCCGGCACGGTCTCCACCGGCGTCGCCAGGATGCCGTCGGGGTCGCACGAGGCGACCCCGATCCGGGCGTCCCCGACGTCGATCGCGAGCCTGCGTCCGCGACGCATCGGGGCACTCTCCTCGGTCATGCGGTCTCGGTGACCAGGCGTTCGACGGCGGCGACGGCGTCGCCGATGGCGTCGGGGTTCTGGCCGCCGCCCTGGGCGACGTCCGGCTTGCCGCCGCCACCGCCGCCGAGGGTCTTGGCGGCCGTGCGGACCAGGTCGCCGGCCTTGAGGCCGCGCTCGCGGGCGGCCTCGTTGGTGGCGATGACCGTCAGCGGGCGCCCGCCCGCGGTGGTGAAGAGGGCCACCACGGCGGGCCGGCCGCCCTGGATACGCCCCCGCACGTCGAGCACCAAGCGGCGCAGGTCGTCGGCGGAGGTGCCGTCCGGCACCTGGCCGGTGACGAGAGCCACACCCCGTACGTCCGTGGCGGAGTCGACCAGACCGGCGGCGGCCTGGAGGACCTTCTCCGCGCGGAACTTCTCGATCTCCTTCTCGGCGTCCTTCAGCTTGCCGAGCATCGTCGAGATCTTCTCCGGCAACTCCTCGGAACGGCCCTTGACCAGCTCCTGGAGCTGAGCGACGACCGTGTGCTCCCTGGCGAGGAAGTGGTACGCGTCCACACCCACCAGGGCCTCGATACGGCGCACCCCGGAACCGATGGAGGACTCGCCCAGCAGCTTGACCAGGCCGAGCTGCGCGGTGTTGTTCACGTGCGTGCCGCCGCACAGTTCCTTGGAGAAGTCGCCGATGGTGACGACCCGGACCCGCTCGCCGTACTTCTCGCCGAACTCGGCGATGGCACCCTGCTTCTTCGCCTCGTCGATCGACATGACCTCGGCCTGCACGTCGAGCTCCCGGGAGAGGACCTCGTTGATCTTCTGCTCGACGTCGGTGAGGACCGTGCCGGGAACGGCGGCGGGCGCACCGAAGTCGAAGCGGAAGCGGCCCGGGGAGTTCTCCGAGCCGGCCTGGGCGGCCGTCGGGCCCAGGGCGTCGCGCAGTGCCTGGTGGGTGAGGTGGGTGGCGGAGTGGGCGCGGGCAATGGCCCGGCGGCGGGTGATGTCGATCGTGGCGAAGGCGGAGGAGCCCACGGTCACCTCGCCGACCTGGACGACACCCTTGTGGACGCTGACGCCGGGGACCGGCTTCTGGACGTCGCGGACCTCGACGACGGCACCGCTGTCGAGGCGGATACGGCCGGTGTCGGCGAGCTGGCCGCCGCCCTCGGCGTAGAACGGGGTGCGGTCCAGGACGACCTCCACCTCGTCGCCCTCGGTCGCGGCGGGCGAGGGGACGCCGTTGACGAGGAGGCCGACGACGGTCGACTCACCCGTGGTGGTGGTGTAGCCGGTGAACTCCGTGGCGCCGGCGGTGTCGGCGACCGCCCGGTAGGCGGAGAGGTCGGCGTGACCCGTCTTCTTCGCGCGGGCGTCGGCCTTGGCCTTGTCGCGCTGCTCCTGCATGAGGCGGCGGAAGCCGTCCTCGTCGACGGCCAGGCCCTGCTCGGCGGCCATCTCCAGGGTCAGGTCGATCGGGAAGCCCCACGTGTCGTGGAGCAGGAACGCCTTGTCGCCGGCGAGGACCCGGCCGCCGGCGGCCTTCGTCTCCGTGACCGCGGTCTCCAGGATGTTCGTGCCGCCCTTGAGGGCCTTGAGGAAGGCGGCCTCCTCGGCGAGCGCGACCGTCTCGATGCGCTTGCGGTCGGTCAGGAGCTCCGGGTACTGCCGGCCCATCGTGTCGATGACGACGTCGATCAGGTCCTGCACCACGGCGCCGGTGGCGCCCATCAGGCGCATGTTGCGGATGGCGCGGCGCATGATGCGGCGCAGCACGTAGCCGCGGCCCTCGTTGCCCGGGGTGACACCGTCGCCGATGAGCATGACGGAGGTGCGCATGTGGTCGGCGACCACCCGCATGGAGACGTCGGTGGAGTGGTCGGCGCCGTAGCGGACACCGGTGAGCTCGGTGGCCCGGTCCATGACGACCCGCAGGGTGTCGGTCTCGTACATGTTCTGCACGCCTTGCAGGATCATCGCGAGGCGTTCGAGGCCGAGCCCGGTGTCGATGTTCTTCGACGGCAGGTCCCCCAGGATCGGGAAGTCCTCCTTGCCGTCACCGGCACCCCGCTCGAACTGCATGAAGACCAGGTTCCAGATCTCCACGTACCGCTCGTCGTTGACGGCCGGGCCGCCCTCCACGCCGAACTCCGGGCCCCGGTCGTAGTTGATCTCGGAACAGGGCCCGCACGGTCCGGGCACACCCATCGACCAGAAGTTGTCCTTCTTGCCCAGGCGCTGGATCCGCTCGGAAGGGACACCGATCACGTCCCGCCAGATCGTCTCCGCCTCGTCGTCGTCGAGGTAGACGGTGATCCACAGCTTCTCCGGCTCCAGGCCGAAACCGCCCTCCGCGAGGGAGCCGGTGAGCAGCTCCCAGGCGTATTTGATGGCGCCTTCCTTGAAGTAGTCGCCGAAGGAGAAGTTCCCGCACATCTGGAAGAACGTGCCGTGGCGGGTGGTCTTGCCGACCTCTTCGATGTCCGGGGTCCGGACGCACTTCTGCACGCTGGTGGCGCGCGGGGCGGGAGGCTTGGCCTCACCCAGGAAGTACGGCTTGAAGGGCACCATGCCCGCGTTGACCAGCAGCAGAGTCGGGTCGTCCGCGATGAGCGACGCCGAGGGAACGACGGTGTGACCGCGCTCCTCGAAGAAGCTCAGCCAGCGACGGCGAATTTCGGCCGACTCCATCAGTGGTCCTCATTCCGGTTGTTCGAGTTGCGGGGGAGGGTGCGGTACACGGGGGGCCCGTCCGCGCGGTGCGCGGGTCCGGCCGCCTCGACGGCGCGGGGACGCCGTACGGAGAGCTCCGGGTCGGCCGGTGCGTCCAGGCCCAGCGCTCCACCGAGTTCGGCCTCGCGCCGGACCATGCCCTCGCGCACGTCGAGGGCGAAGTCCTTGAGCCGGTGACCGGCCTCGATCGCCCTGTCCGCGGCCTGCGCCGCGAGGCTCTCGGGGCTGAGCTGCTTGATCTTGCGGTTCACCTTGGTGGTGGCCCACACGCCGGCGGCCGCGCCGGCGGTGAACCAGAAGGTTCGGCGGAACATCGCTGGTTCAGTCCTTCTGTCCGCGGGAGCTGCGTCCGCTCCGCTTCTTGCGGGCGGACGGCACGGTTCGTCCGACGACCACGGTACGACGGGGGGCCGGGGCCTCGCGTCCGGGCTCCGGTACGGTCCGGCGGCCGAGGGCCTGGCGGACGCCGTAACCGAAGGCCGCGACCTTCACCAGGGGGCCGCCGAAGGTCGACGCGACGGTGGTGGAGAGGGCGGAGGCGTTGGAGGTGACCTCCTGGACGTCGGACGCGATGGCGTCGACCTTGTCCAGCTGGGTCTGCGCGGAGCGTACGGTCGCGGAGGCGTCGGCGAGCAGCGGTACTGCCTGCTCGGTCACGTCCGCCACGAGTTTGGTGGTCGCCCTGAGCGTCTGGGCCAGCCTCACCAGCACCACGGCGAGGAACGAGACCAGGATCGCCCAGAAGACGGCCACCAGGATTCCGGCCACCTCTCCACCGGTCACTGCGCACCGCTCTCTCTTCGCCGCTCGCCCCCGTGGGGGGGGCTGTCACCGTCCGGACCGGCCGCGGCACCCGGGCACACCCGCCACTGGGCCAGTCGTCGTTTCGACGAGCCTATCGCGCCGGGCGTCACGCCCTGTACCGCATTACCCGTCGCCGGGAAAGGGGTTGCGGGAGAAGTTTGTACGCAGTGCTTCCGAGCCAGTACTCTGCGTGTTTCATGCGACGCCTTCAGGGTCGGCCCCCCGAGCCCGACGACCAGGACTCCGGGCACGCCCCCCGTCGTGGCGGACTGCCCGCGGAGCTGAGCTCCTTCGTCGGACGCCACGACGATCTCACCGCAGTCGGCGCGCTGCTGGAGGAGAGCCGGCTGGTCACCGTCGTCGGAGTGGGCGGCATCGGGAAGACCCGCTGCGCGGTGCGGATCGCCTCGCTTCTGGAGAAACGGTACTGCCATGGAGTCGGGGTCGCCGACCTGGCCGGTCTGGGCGATTCCGACCTGCTGGAGCACGCGGTGGCCGACGCGCTGGGGCTGACCGACCACACCCGCAGGCCGCCCCGGACGATCCTGCTGGAGCATCTCGCCGACCGGGAGGTGCTGCTCGTGCTCGACGGGTACGAACAGCACGTCGACGCCTGCGCCGGACTGGTCCGGGAGCTGCTGCGCCGCGCGCCGCGGCTGCGGGTGCTGGCGGCGGGCCGGCTGCCGCTTCGGGTGGACGGCGAGGTGCTCCACCCGCTCGCGCCGATGGGCGGCGAGGACGCGCTGGAGCTGTTCGCCGCCCGGGCCGGCGCCGTACGGCCCGGCTTCGCGCTCACCGACGCGGTCCGGGAGACCGTACGGGAGCTGTGCCGGCGCCTGGACGGGATTCCGCTCGCCCTGGAACTCGCCGCCGGGCGGATGCGTGCGCTCGCACCGGAGCAGATCCTCCAGCGACTGGACGACCGGTTCAGGCTGCTGACGGGCGGCAGCCGGAGCGCCCCGGCGCGCCACCAGACCCTGCGGACGGCGATCGGCTGGAGCCACGAGCTGTGCGCGCCCGTGGAGCGGCTGCTCTGGGCGCGGCTCTCCGTCTTCGCCGGACAGTTCGACCTGGAGGCCGCGGAGTACATCTGCGGCGGTCCGGGCCTGCCGGCCGACACCGTGCTGGACGTGCTGGACGCGCTCATCGCCCAGTCGGTGGTGCTGCGCGAGGACTCCCCCGCGGGCACCCGCTACCGGCTGCTGGACACGATCCGTGAGTACGGGGCCCAGTGGCTGTCGGCCACCGGGGACGCCGAGCGCCTGCGGCGGCGGCACCGGGACTGGTTCCTGGGACTCGCGACCTGGTGCGAGCTGGACTGGTTCTCCCCCCGGCAGGAGGTGGTGGCGGCCCGAGTCGAGTGCGAACTCCCCAATCTGCGCAGGGCGATGGAGTGTTCGATGGAGTCCTCGGACGAGATCCACCTCGCGCAGTACCTGGCCGGAACCCTCTGGTACTTCTGGGTCGGCTGCGGGCGGCTGGCGGAGGGCAGGTACTGGCTGGAGCACGTCCTCGACGAGGACGCCACCCACGATCCTTCGCGGCTGAAGGCGCAGTGGGTGCTGGGATACGTGGCGGTGCTCCAGGGCGACACCATCGGCGCGATCGCCGCGCTCCAGGACTGCCGGGAGGGGGCGGAGCAGTCCGGGGACGACGCGGCCGCGGCGTACGCGGTGCACCGGACGGGCTGCCTGGCCCTCGTCACCGACGACGTGGTCCGTGCGGAGGAGTTGCTGCGGGACGCGCTGGCTCGGTACCGGGAGGTGGGCGAGCTCAACAGCAACGTCCTGATGGCCCAGGTGGAACTGGGCATGGCGCGGGTGTTCCAGGGGGATCTGGAGGACGCCGCCGCGCACTGCCGCGAGGTCGAGGAGGTCTGCGACGACCACGGGGAGCGGTGGGTCCGGGCGTACGCGCTGTACGTCCTGGCCTTCGTGGCGCTGCGGGAGGGCCGCCCAGGACCGAGCCGCCGGATGGTCCTGGAGGCGCTGGCCACCGGCCACCGGTTCCACGATCCGCTGGGCAGCGTGCTCTCCCTGGAACTGCTGGCACTGCTGACCGCCGTGGAGGGTGACGCGGCGGAGGCTGCCGTGCTCCAGGGGGCCGCGTCGGCGATCTGGCCCTCCGTGGGGGTGCCGGTCTTCGGCTCGGCCCACTACGGCACCCCGCGCGCCGAGTGCGCCGGGCTCGCCCGCGCGGAGCTGGGGGACGACGCCTACGGCGCCGCACTGCGCGCCGGGGCGCTGCTCGACTACGACACGGCGGTACGGCGGGCGCTGACCGGCGGACGCCGACACCCGGTGGACGCCTCATCTTCTGCGGAGGGCCTCCCGCCGGGAGGTGTCCCTGCGGCCGGGGAAACGCGAAGGCCCGCCGCCTCCCGGATGACCGGAAGGGGCGGGCCCGAGCTCTGATGCGAGCGCTGCGCCTGGATCAGCGGGCGTAGTACTCGACGACGAGCTGCTCGTCGCAGATGACCGGGATTTCCTTGCGGTTCGGGTCCCGGTCCAGGCGGAAGGCCAGGGCCTTCAGGTTCACCTGGAGGTAGCGCGGGGTCTCACCGTCGGTGTCGTAACCACCCTCGCGGGCCACCTGGAAGGGGACCTTGGTGCGGCTGCGCTCGCGGACCTGGACGACGTCGTCGGGGCGCACGCGGAACGACGGCTTGTCGACCTTGCCGCCGTTGACCTCGATGTGGCCGTGGACGACCATCTGGCGGGCCTGGTAGATGGTGCGGGCGATGCCCGAACGCAGGACCAGGGCGTCGAGGCGACGCTCCAGCTCGACGACCAGCGCCTCGCCGGTCTTGCCTTCGGCCTTCTTGGCGCGGTCGTAGGCACGCGCCATCTGGCGCTCGCTGATGTCGTACTGCGCACGCAGGCGCTGCTTCTCCAGCAGACGGACCTTGTAGTCCGAGTTCTGCTTGCGCCCACGGCCGTGCTCGCCCGGCGGGTACGGACGCGCTTCGAAGTACTTGACAGCCTTGGGCGTCAGAGCGATGCCGAGGGCACGCGACTTCTTGACCTTGGGACGCGACTGGTTAGGCACGTTCTCCAGACCTCCGTTGTAGGGGTTTACCTCACTCGAGAGAACGCGCGTCTCGCCCTGGGAACACCACACACATCACGGACATCACGAAGAAGCGACGGCACGCACAAGGGTGCCGTAACGACGGAAGGCCGATCTGATCGTGGTCAGCCGCGTCCCAGCGGGCTTGAAAATCGTCGGCTGCCGTCAGCAGGCCGAACGCACACGAACTCGTCTACAGACTACCTGCTCCGCGGAGCTCCTCGTACCGGGGGCGGGTGTGACTCCTGTCGCGGGTCGCTTCACGCGCGCGAGGCCCCCGCCGGTCAGCGCTCGCGCGTCCCGCCGTCGCCGTCCGGACGGCCGAGGCGCTCGCGGACCCGGTCCGCCACGTCGGCGTACCGGGCCTCGGCGCCGTACCGGGTGGGGGTGTAGTACCGGCGGCCCCGGACCGCCTCGGGGGCGTACTCCTGGGCGGCGATGCCGCCGGGGACGTCGTGCGGGTAGACGTATCCCTGGGCGTGCCCCAGCTTGGCGGCGCCCCCGTAGTGGCCGTCGCGCAGGTGGGCCGGGACCGGGCCGGCCAGCCCCTTGCGGACGTCCTCGCGGGCGGCCGTGATCGCCAGGGTGGCCGCGTTGGACTTGGGGGCGAGGGCCAGGGCGATGGTGGCGTGGCTGAGGGTGAGGGCCGCTTCGGGGAAGCCGATCAGGGCGACGGCCTGGGCTGCGGCGACCGCCGTCGGCAGGGCGGTCGGGTCGGCCAGCCCGATGTCCTCGCTGGCCGAGATCATCAGCCTGCGGGCGATGAACCGGGGGTCCTCCCCCGCTTCGATCATGCGCGCCAGGTAGTGCAGCGCCGCGTCCACGTCCGAGCCCCGGATCGACTTGATCAGGGCGCTCGCCACGTCGTAGTGCTGGTCGCCGTCCCGGTCGTACCGTACGGCGGCCCGGTCGACGGTCTCCTCGACCGTCGAGAGGGTGATCTCCGCCTCGTGTTTGGCCAGGGCGGCCCCCGCCGCCGCCTCCAGGGCGGTGAGCGCGCGGCGGGCGTCGCCGCCCGCGATGCGCAGCAGGTGGTCCTCCGCGTCCTCGGGGAGCGTCACCGCGCCGCCGAGACCGCGTTCGTCGGTGAGGGCGCGGTGCAGCAGCGCGCGCAGGTCCTCCTCGGTGAGGGACTCCAGGGTGAGCAGCAGCGAGCGCGACAGCAGCGGCGAGATGATGGAGAAGTGGGGGTTCTCGGTGGTCGCCGCGATCAGGGTGACCCAGCGGTTCTCGACGGCGGGGAGCAGCGAGTCCTGCTGGGCCTTGGAGAAGCGGTGGATCTCGTCGAGGAAGAGGACGGTCTCCTTGCCGAAGCCGCCGACGGCACGGCGGGCACCGTCGATGACGGCTCGCACTTCCTTGACGCCGGCGGTGATCGCCGAGAGCTCGACGAACCGCTTGTTGGTGGCCTTGCTGACGACGTGGGCGAGGGTGGTCTTGCCGGTGCCGGGCGGGCCCCAGAGGATCACCGAGGACGGGCCGGCCGGACCGCCGCTGCCCTCGCCGACGAGCCTGCGCAGTGGGGAGCCCTGCTTCAGCAGATGCTGCTGACCGACGACCTCGTCCAGGACCCGGGGGCGCATCCGGACAGCGAGGGGGCTGCTGGACGGGTCCTTCTCCTGGCGTTCTTCGGCGGCTGCGGTGAAAAGATCGGGCTCCACCCCAGAAGCCTAAGCCACCGTACCGACAGGGCGTCGGGCCCGGGTGCTCCCCTCGAACCGCCCGATCCGGCGGGCGGCCGGGACGGACGCCGGTCAGCTGGTCCAAAAGTCCCACCAACGGGTCAGGATCAGCATGCCGATGATGCCGATCCAGAGCACCGGGGGCGCCCAGTGGAACTCGGTGAGGCCGGCGCGCAGCCAGGCCGGCGCGGGCAGAATGCGGTGCTTCACGTTGTGGATGGTGACGTAGCAGAACATGACGATCGTGGCGACCCAGGCCAGGCAGCACCAGAGGCAGAGCGAGTTGATGTTGTACAGCGACTGGTACTGGAGCCAGGTGCAGAAGCCGACGCCGAAGAGGGCGCCGGCGTTGAGGCCGAGCCAGTACCACGGGCGGAACCGGGCTCCGGCGAGCAAAGCCATGCCGATGCCGATCACGATGGGGTAGGCGACGAGTCCGATCATCGGGTTCGGGAAGCCGAAGGCGGAGGCCTGCTCGCTCTTCATGACGTTGCCGCAGGCGACCACCGGGTTCAGGCTGCACCCCGGGGTGAAGCTGGGGTCTTCCAGGAGCTTGAACTTGTCGATGGTGATGACCCAGGCGGCCAGCAGTCCGGCCGCTCCCGTGATCGCCAGCAGCAGCGCGAGGGCACGACCGCTCCCGATGGTCCTTCTACCGCCGTCCTCAGCCTGTGCCGAGGAGTGGTGATCTACCGCTGCAGTCGTCATATCGCCGTTCCATCGCTGAGTGTCCGACCGGGCACGGCCATTCTGCCGTACCACCGTTCGGGTCTTCCGTTCGATCCGCATAAGAACGTGCGACGTTCGGGCGCTCTCTCCCGCGGCTGCGGGCGGGGTTCAGGGCTCTGGCGTGGCGGAACGGGTCCGGAGGCCGGAGGGGAAGTCGCGCCGGCATTCTTCGGACACCCGCACCGATGATCACTCGGGGGAATGACGTACGGAGCTCGGCGTTGACACCGCACCGGCTCCACCCCGGCGGAGCGCCGGCCGGGCACGGCGTGGATGTGCCGAGGGGCGGCCCGGTCGTCCGACCCGGCCGCCCCTCGTATGCCGTACGGTCCCGCCGTACGGTCCCGGTGCGGTCCCGCCGCGCCGCTCAGGCGAGGCGCGTCCGCACCGCTTCGGCGATCCCGTCCAGCGGCACCGCCGTCTGGTCGCCCGACTCCATGTCCTTGAGCTGGACCACGCCCTCGGCGAGGTCGCGCTCGCCGGCGACGATCGTGTACCGCGCCCCCGAGCGGTTGGCGCTCTTCATCGCGCCCTTGAGGCCGCGCCCGCCGAACGCGAAGTCGGCCGCGATCCCGTCCTTGCGGAGCGCGGTCACCACGCCGAAGAGCACCCGGCGGGCCTCCTCGCCCAGCGGCACCGCGTAGACGCTGGTGGCCGCGGGGATGTCCAGCTCGATGCCTTCGGCCTCCAGTGCGAGCACCGTGCGGTCCACGCCCAGCGCCCAGCCGACGGAGGGCAGCGCGGGGCCGCCGATCATCTCGGAGAGGCCGTCGTACCGGCCGCCGCCGCCGACGGCCGACTGCGAGCCGAGCCCGTCGTGGACGAACTCGAAGGTGGTGCGGGTGTAGTAGTCCAGGCCGCGGACGAGCTTCTCGTCGTCCTCGTACACGACCCCGGCGGCGGTCAGCAGGCCACGCACCTCCTCGTGGTACGCCTTGCAGGCGTCGCAGAGGTGGTCGCCGAGCTTGGGGGCGCCGACGAGTTGCTTCTGCACGTCGGGCCGTTTGTCGTCGAGCACCCGCAGCGGGTTGATCTCGATGCGGCGGCGGGTCTCCTCGTCCAGGTCGAGATCGCGCAGGAAGCCCTGGAGCGCCTCGCGGAAGACGGGACGGCACTCCTTGTCGCCGAGCGAGTTCAGCAGGATGCGGAACCCGGTCAGCCCCAGCGAGCGGTACGCCTGGTCGGCCAGGATGATCAGCTCGGCGTCGAGCACCGGGTCCTCGGCGCCGATGGCCTCGGCACCGACCTGCGAGAAGTGGCGGTACCGGCCCTTCTGCGGACGCTCGTAGCGGTAGTACGAGCCGGAGTACCAGAGCTTGACCGGCAGGTTCCCGGCCTTGTGGAGGTTGGCCTCCAGCGCGGCGCGCAGCACGGAGGCGGTGCCCTCGGGGCGCAGCGCCAGCTCGTCGCCGCCCTTGGTGGTGAGGGTGTACATCTCCTTGGTGACGATGTCGGTGGACTCGCCGACGCCGCGGGCGAAAAGGTTCACGTCCTCGAAGCCCGGGGTCTCGACGTAGCCGTAGCCGGAGCTGCGCAGCGGGGCGGAGATGGCCTCACGGACCGCCAGGAACTTCGCGGAGTCCGGCGGGATGAGGTCGTAGGTGCCCTTGGGGGCCTGGAAAGTACTCACAGGAAGAGGTCTCTCGTCACATTCCTCGGCGCGGCGCGTCCAGCCCGTTCAGGAACGGGTTGGCGGCGCGCTCGCGGCCGATGGTGGTCTGGGGGCCGTGGCCGGACAGCACCACGGTCGAGTCGTCGAGCGGCAGGCACACGCGGGCCAGCGACTCGAGCAGCTCGGCGTGGTCGCCGCCGGGCAGGTCGGTGCGTCCGACGGAGCCGGCGAAGAGCAGGTCGCCCGAGAAGAGGACCGGCGGTACGTCGCCCGCCCCGGGCATCCTGAACGTCACCGACCCCTTCGTATGGCCGGGTGCGTGCGCGACGCCGAACTCCAGCCCGGCCAGTTCCAGACGCGCCCCGTCGGTGAGTTCCTTCACGTCGTCGGGCTCGCCGATGGTCAGTTCGCCCATGAGCGGCATCCCGATGGAGCGGCCGAGGGCCTTCTCCGGGTCGCTCATCATGTAGCGGTCCCGGGGGTGGATCCAGGCGGGCACGTCGTGGGAGCCGCAGAGCGGGACGACCGAGGCCACGTGGTCGATGTGTCCGTGGGTGAGCACGACCGCCACGGGCTTGAGCCGATGCTTCCTGAGCGCGTCCTCGACTCCCTGGGTGGCCTGGTGGCCCGGGTCGATGATCACGCACTCCTCACCGGCGGCGGGGGCGACCAGGTAACAGTTGGTCCCCCAGGCCCCGGCGGGGAACCCGGCAATGAGCACGATCGTCCTTCGTTCGGTCCGGCGTTCGGTCGGCGTTCGGGCCGGTGGAAACGGGGCCGCGGCAGCCTGTGCGGCAGACCAGAGCCTACCGGCGCTCCTCATTCCACAGCTAACCCATATACGGTACGGGCAGCCTGAGGGCTGTCCCGCCATTCCTGGCGGGTGCGCGACGACAGCTACGGCACCTCGCCACGTTGTCGGAACGTCCGCATACATCCCGTATGCGGACGCTCCTCCGCCTTGCGATGCACCGCATCCGACGCCGCGCACTGATCCACCAGGAAGGGCGGGACAGCCCTCAGGCCCCACCCATACGAACGTACAAGGAGACGAACCGGTGGTCAGCAGCGATCAGCGGCGGCGGCAGCTCGCCCGGGAGAAGTACGAGCGGCAGCAGCAGCGGCGGGAGGAAGCGCGTCGGCGCACCCGGCGGCTCACCGCGATCATCTCCTCCGCGGTTGCCGTGGTCGCCGTCATAGGCGTGGTCACCTACGTGACCGTCGGGAACGACGACGACAGCGACAAGAAGCCCGAGGCAGCGGCGAGCACGCCCGCGTCCCCCTCGCCGTCCGCGAGCGAGAGCGCGGCGCCCGAGCCCAAGGTCACCATCGACAAGACGGCCACGTACGCGATGTCCGTCAAGACGAACCAGGGCGACCTGAAGTTCACCATGGACGCGTCGAAGACCCCGCACACGACGAACTCGTTCAAGTACCTCGCCGACAAGGGGTTCTTCGACGGTACGAAGTGCCACCGTCTGGTGACGCAGGGCATCTTCGTCCTCCAGTGCGGCGACCCCAAGGGCGACGGCACGGGCGGTCCCGGCTACACCATCCCGGACGAGAACCTCGACGCCCTCGGCAAGGCGGGCGCCGACGGCACGGTGACGTTCCCGGCGGGCACGGTCGCCATGGCCAACACGGGCCAGGCGCACACCGGCGGCAGCCAGTACTTCCTCGTGTACAAGGACTCCAAGCTGCCCCCGACGTACACCCCGTTCGGCACGATGGACGCCGCCTCGCTGAAGGCCGTCCAGGCGATCGGCGCGGCCGGCGTCTCCGGCGGTGCCGCCGACGGTGCGCCGAAGAAGGCCGTGGCCGTGTCGAAGGTGACCGTCGACAAGGAGTGAGTCACCCCGCTCCGCGGAGCCCCGGAGGCCTGCTGTCCCGGCCGCCGGGGCTCCGCGTTGTCGAAAATGCCCGGTACGGTCGCGCGAACCTGCCCGGACCCGCCCGGACCGGAGAAATCCAGCCGTGCGGAGTGCGGACAGCCGGGCCGCCGGTCGCCTAGATTGGCGGGGTGCAGGGCGGGCGCTGCCCGCCCCAGGAAACTGTGGACGATGCCCGGGGGGCCCACCCCCTCGCAGGCATCAGGTGGAGGAGGCGCTGTGAGCAGCGACCCGTGGGGCCGTGTCGACGAGACGGGCACCGTGTACGTGCGTACTGCCGAGGGCGAGCAGGTCGTCGGATCGTGGCAGGCCGGTACGCCCGAGGAGGCGCTGGCCTATTTCGAGCGCAAGTACGAGGGCTTGGTGGTCGAGATCGGCCTCCTCGAAAAGCGGGTGAAGACCACCGACCTCTCCTCGAAGGACGCGACGGCGGCGATCGACCACCTGCGCACGCAGGTCGACGAGCACCACGCGGTGGGCGACCTCGAAGCGCTGCGCACCCGGCTGGACGCGCTCGTCGCGACGGTCGACTCGCGGCGCGAGGAGCGCAAGGTCCAGAAGGCGAAGCAGACCGACGAGGCCAAGCAGGCCAAGGAGAAGCTGGTCGTCGAGGCCGAGGAGCTGGCGCAGAGCGAGCAGTGGCGCTCCGCCGGTGAGCGGCTGCGGGCGCTCGTCGACACCTGGAAGGGCCTGCCGAGGCTCGACCGCAAGTCGGACGACGAGCTGTGGCACCGCTTCTCGCACGCCCGGTCCGCGTTCTCCAAGCGTCGCAAGGCCCACTTCGCCTCGCTGGATGCGCAGCGCGAGGAGGCCCGCAAGGTCAAGGAGAAGCTGGTCGTCGAGGCCGAGGCGCTCTCCGGGTCGAAGGACTGGGGTGACACCGCGGCCCGGTACCGCGACCTGATGACGGAGTGGAAGGCGGCGGGCCGCGCCCAGCGCGAGGCCGAGGACGAGCTGTGGAACCGTTTCCGCGGCGCGCAGGACGTCTTCTTCGCCGCCCGGGGCGAGACCTTCGCCGAGCGGGACGCGGAGCAGGGCGAGAACCTCAAGCTCAAGGAGGAGCTCGCCGCCGAGGCCGAGAAGCTGGTGCCGGTGCGGGACCTCAAGGCCGCGCGTGCGGCCTTCCGCACCATCAACGAGCGCTGGGAGGCCATCGGCCACGTGCCGCGCGACGCCCGGCCGAAGATCGAGGGCCGCGTGCACGCCGTGGAGCGCGCGCTCCAGGAGGCCGAGGAGTCGGAGTGGCGCCGGACCAACCCGGAGGCGCGTGCGCGTGCCGCGGGGCTGACCGGTCAGCTCCAGGCGGCCGTGGACAAGCTGCGCGGTCAGATCGACACCGCCCGCGCCTCGGGCAACAACGCCCGTGCCGACAAGCTCGCCCGTGAGCTCGAGGGCCGGCAGGCGCTGCTCGACCAGGCGCTGAAGGGCCTGGAGGAATTCGGCGGCTGACGGGCAGGTGCGAGAAGGGGGTCCCGTACGCGTGACGCGTACGGGACCCCCTTCTCTCTGTCCGTCCGTGCTGTTGCTACGGCCGCCGGGCCGAGGTGACCCGGTAGACGTCGTAGACGCCCTCCACGCCGCGTACGGCCTTCAGGACGTGGCCCAGGTGCTTCGGGTCGCCCATCTCGAAGGTGAACCGGGAGGTGGCCACCCGGTCGCGGGAGGTCTGCACGGCCGCCGACAGGATGTTGACGTGCTGGTCGGAGAGGACGCGGGTGACGTCCGAGAGGAGCCGCGAGCGGTCCAGGGCCTCGACCTGGATGGCGACCAGGAAGACGGAGGACTGGGTCGCCGCCCACTCGACCTCCAGGATGCGTTCCGGCTGCTGCGACAACGAGTCCACGTTCACGCAGTCCGCGCGGTGCACCGAGACGCCGCTGCCGCGGGTCACGAACCCGATGATGGGGTCGCCGGGTACGGGGGTGCAGCAGCGGGCCAGTTTGATCCAGACGTCGTCGACGCCCTTGACGACGACCCCGGGGTCGTTGTTCGCCCGGCGCTTGCTCCGGCCGCGCGAGGGCGGGGCGCTCTCGGCGAGATCCTCGTTGGCGGCGTCCTCACCGCCGAGGGCCTGCACCAGCTTCTGCACGACACCGGCGGCAGTGACATGGCCCTCGCCGATCGCCGCGTACAGGGACGAGATGTCGGGGTAGCGCATCTCGTGGGCGAGGGTGACGAAGGAGTCGCCGGTCAGGATGCGCTGGATCGGCAGGTTCTGCTTGCGCATCGCGCGGGCGATGGCGTCCTTGCCCTGCTCGATGGCCTCGTCGCGACGCTCCTTGGAGAACCAGGCCCGGATCTTGTTCCTGGCCCGGGGCGACTTGACGAAGCCGAGCCAGTCCCGGGAGGGTCCGGCGCCGGCCGCCTTGGAGGTGAAGATCTCCACGAGGTCGCCGTTGTCGAGCGTCGATTCGAGCGGTACGAGCCGCCCGTTGACGCGTGCTCCTATGGTGCGGTAGCCCACCTCGGTGTGGACGGCGAAGGCGAAGTCGACCGGGGTCGCCCCGGCCGGCAGCGCTATCACGTCGCCCTTGGGCGTGAAGACGAAGACCTCGTTGCGCGAGAGGTCGAAGCGGAGCGACTCCAGGAACTCGCTGGGGTCCTCGGTCTCCTTCTGCCAGTCGAGGAGCTGCCGCAGCCACGCCATGTCGTTGACGGTGTCCTGGCTACGACCGCCGCTGGTGCTCTTGGGCACGTCGGTGCGGACCTTGGACGCCCCCGCGACGGCCTCCTGCTTGTACTTCCAGTGCGCGGCGATGCCGTACTCGGCGCGGCGGTGCATGTCGAAGGTACGGATCTGGAGCTCGACGGGCTTGCCGCTGGGACCGATGACCGTGGTGTGCAGCGACTGGTACATGTTGAACTTGGGCATCGCGATGTAGTCCTTGAACCGGCCGGGTACCGGGTTCCATCGCGCGTGCACGGTGCCGAGCGCCGCGTAGCAGTCGCGGACGGTGTCCACGAGGACGCGGATGCCCACCAGGTCGTAGATCTCGGCGAAGTCGCGGCCTCGCACGATCATCTTCTGGTAGACGCTGTAGTAGTGCTTGGGCCGCCCGGTGACGGTGGCCTTGATGCGCGCGGCCCGCAGGTCGGACTGGACCTCGTCGGTCACTATGGCGAGGTACTCGTCGCGCTTGGGGGCGCGCTCGGCGACGAGGCGGACGATCTCGTCGTACATCTTGGGGTAGAGGATCGCGAAGGCGAGGTCCTCCAGCTCCCACTTGATGGTGTTCATGCCCAGGCGGTGGGCGAGCGGAGCGTAGATCTCCAGCGTCTCGCGGGCCTTCTTCTCCTGCTTCTCCCGCTTGAGATACCGCATGGTGCGCATGTTGTGCAGCCGGTCGGCGAGCTTGATGACGAGGACCCGGGGGTCCTTGGCCATCGCGACGACCATCTTGCGGACGGTCTCGGCCTGGGCGGCCTCGCCGAACTTCACCTTGTCCAGCTTGGTCACGCCGTCGACGAGCAGCGCCACCACGTCGCCGAAGTCGCGGCGCAGGGTGTCCAGGCCGTACTCGGTGTCCTCGACGGTGTCGTGCAGCAGCCCCGCCATCAGGGTGGCCGGATCCATGCCCAGTTCGGCGAGGATCGTGGTGACCGCGAGCGGGTGTGTGATGTACGGGTCGCCGCTCTTGCGCTTCTGCCCCCGGTGCCAGCGCTCGGCGACCTGGTACGCCCGCTCGATCTGCCGGAGCGTGGCCGACTCGATCTTGGGGTCGTTCTGGCGCACCGTGCGCAGCAGCGGTTCCAGGACGGGGTTGTACGGGCTGGAGCGCTGTACGCCCAGCCGGGCGAGGCGGGCCCTCACCCGGTTGGAGGAGCCGCCGGTGCGGGCGGGCTGCCCGGCGGGCGTGGCCGGCTTCACGGGCCTGGCCGGATTCTTCGAGGCGGGCGGCGCCGGAAGGGCGGGGGCGGGCCGCTTCTCGGGCCCGGTGGCGTCCGGTGCGGCGGACCGCTCCTCGGGGGCCGTCGGGGTCCCGCCCTGCGGGGCGGCGTCACCGGGCACGGCGGAACCCGCCGCGGGCTTCTCCGGCTGCGGCGTTCCGGCTGCGTTGGCCTCGTCTGGCAAGGGCACTCCTCATGCGTATCCGGACTACCCGGAAGGCCATGGTATCGAGCCACCGACGGCTCCTCGTCCGGGGACCGTGGAAGCTCTGACAACACGCGCGGGCACCCGGTTGTTCCCCGGATGCCCGCGCGTGGTCGTACCAATCGCTCAGAGGGTGATCAGACGGTGATCAGTGCCTCCAGCGGGGCCCCCTGGAGGGCGGGTTCCAGACGGCCGCGGCCGTCGAGGAAGCCGAGCTCCATGAGGACCGCGACGCCCGCGACCTTCGCGCCCGCCCGCCGGATGAGCTCCAGCGAGGCCTCGGCGGTGCCGCCGGTGGCGAGGACGTCGTCGATGACCATGATCCGGTCGTCGGCGGTGATGTCCTCCGCGTGCACCTCGATCTCGGCGGTGCCGTACTCCAGGTCGTAGGCCTGGCGGAGCGTCGCTCCGGGCAGCTTTCCGGCCTTGCGGACGGGGATGAAGCCGAGTCCGGCCCGGACGGCGACGGGGGCGGCGAGGATGAAGCCGCGCGCCTCCAGCCCGACGATCCGGTTGGCGCCGTGCCGGACGCACAGCTCCGCGAGGACGTCGGTCAGCGCCGTGAAGGCGACCGGGTCCGCGAGCAGCGGGGTGATGTCCTTGAAGAGGACGCCCGGCTTCGGGTAGTCGGGCACGTCACGGATACGGCTGAGCAGCAGCTCCCGGACGGATTCGGTGCTGGTCATCGACGCTTCCCCTGACCGCGGCCGGTGCTGCCACCGGGCTCACGGCGCTGGCCGATCACCGAGGCCGAGGAGCCCGCTCCGGCACCCGCGTACCCGGTGTCCTGCGACTCGTCCTCTGCGGACTCGCCCTTGGCCCCGGCCGCCGCGCGCTTGGCGAGAACGCGCTTGGTGAGCGCCTTCATCTGCGGCTCGCGCTCCTTGAGGTCGGTCACGAGCGGAGTGGCGATGAAGATCGAGGAGTACGCGCCGGCGGCGAGACCGACGAAGAGCGAGAGCGAGATGTCGTTCAGCATGCCGGCGCCGAGGACGCCGCCACCGATGAAGAGCAGACCGGCGACGGGGAGGAGCGCGACCACGGTGGTGTTGATGGAACGCACCAGCGTGCCGTTGATCGACCTGTTCGCGATCTCGCTGTACGTGTACCGGGTCTGCTTGGTGATCCCCTTCTGGCCCTCCTTGAGGCTGTCGAAGACGACGACCGTGTCGTAGAGGGAGTAACCGAGGATGGTGAGCAGACCGATCACGGTGCCCGGGGTGACCTCGAAGCCGACCAGGGCGTAGACGCCGACCGTGATGGTGATGTCGTGGATCAGCGCCACCAGGGCGGCGACCGCCATCCGCCACTCGAAGGCGATGGCCAGGTAGACGACGACGAGGACCATGAAGATCCCGAGGCCGGTCCACGCCTTGTTGGCGATCTGCTCGCCCCAGCTGGGGCCGACCAGGTCGGCGTTGATCTTCGACGCGGGAACGCCGAGGTCCTTCGACAGCTGGGTCTTGATGCCGTCGGCCTTGGCGGTGTCGACCTCGGTGATCTGGATGCGCAGGCCGCCGTTGCCGAGCTCCTGCACGATCGCCTCGTGGCCGGAGGCCGCCACGGCGGCTTCCTGGGCCTGCGAGGTGGAAATCTTCGCCTTGGTGTCGGTCGTGAAGACCGCGCCGCCCTTGAACTCGATGCCCATGTTCAGGCCGCCGACCGCCAGGCCGAGGATGGCCGTGATGGTGATCAGGATCGAGACGCCGTACCAGATCTTGCGCTTACCGATGAAGTCGTAACCGAGCTCGCCTCGGTAGAGCCGGGCGCCGATGTTGCCGAGTCGCGACATCTCACGCCTCCTTCGGGTCGGTGGAGGAGTTGACACGGCGCGAGCGGCGCAGCGGCGGCTTGGCGCCGAGCCGCTTCGGGTCCAGACCGGACCACGGGTGACCGCTGGAGAAGAACTTCGTCCGGCCCATCAGCGTCATGACCGGCTTGGTGAAGAGGAACACCACGACGACGTCGAGCACGGTGGTGAGGCCGAGCGTGAACGCGAAGCCCTGGACCTTGCCGACGGTGACCACGAAGAGCACGGCCGCGGCGAGGAAGGAGACGAAGTCGGAGACGAGGATGGTGCGCCGGGCGCGCGGCCAGGCACGCTCGATGGCCGGCCGGAGGGTGCGTCCCTCGCGGATCTCGTCCCTCACCCGTTCGAAGTACACGATGAACGAGTCCGCGGTGATACCGATGGCCACGATGGCACCACAGACCGCCGGCAGGTTCAGCGCGAAGCCGATGGCCGGGCCGAGCAGGGCCATGATCGTGTACGTGAGGACACCGGAGACCAGGAGGCTCAGCAGCGCGATGGTCGCGAGGCCGCGGTAGTAGGCCACCAGGTAGATGACGACCAGTGCCAGGCCGATCGCACCGGCGATCAGGCCGGCCTGGAGCTGCTCCCCGCCGAGGGCGGCGGTCACCGTGGTGACGCTCGCCTCCTTGAAGGTCAGCGGCAGGGCACCGTAGGACAGGATGTTGCCGAGGTCCTGCGCCGACTGCTGGGTGAAGTTGCCCGAGATCTGGGCGTTGGCGCTGAGCGCGCTGGCGACCGAGGGCGCGGAGACCACTTCGCCGTCGAGGACGATGGCGAACTGGTTCATCGGCGCGGTCTGCTTCGACAGCGTCGACGTGATCTTGTTGAACTTCTTCGCGCCGCCGGAGGTGAACTCCATCGACACGATCCACTCACCGGTGGACTGGTCGATGGTGCCCTGGGCGTTGTCCACGTCGCTGCCGGAGACCGCGGCCGGGCCGAGGACGTACTTCTCGTAGCTGCCCGGGGTGTTGGAACCGCAGGCGACGATGGTGTCGGTGGCCTTGGCGTTCTGGCCGGCCTCGGCGCGCTGCTTCGGGTCGGAGCAGTCGAGGGCGGCGAACTCGGCCTGGAGCTTCGCGGTGGCCGGGTCGACGGAGGCGCTCGGCGAGGCCGCGGCGGGGGTCTCCGCGGTGGCGGCGCCGGTCGTCGAGGCGTTCGGGGTGGGGTCGTCCTTGGTCAGCGCTCCGGTGACGGCGCGCCCCTGGGTGGTGGCGCTCGCCGAGGGAGTGGCCGAGGAGCCGGCCTTGTCGCCGTCCGTGGCCGTCTCGCCGTCGGTCGCCTTCGCGGAGGCGGAAGCCGACGGCTCGGCGCTCGGAGAGGCGCTGCCCGAGGGAGTGGCGGTGGCCGGAGGGGTGGCGTCGGAGCCGCTGGCCTCGACGGTCAGAACGGGCCGGAAGTAGAGCTGGGCGGTCGTACCGACCTGCTCACGGGCCTGCTCGGAGTTGGTCCCCTTCGGGATGTTCACGATGATGTTGCTGGAGCCCTGGGTCTGAACCTCGGCCTCCGACACACCGAGACCGTTGACACGGCGCTCGATGATGCCGACGGCGGTGTTCATGTTGGTCTCGTTGATCGCGTCCGGCTTGCCGGGCTGGCTCTTGGCCTGGAGCGTGATCGACGTTCCACCCGCCAGGTCGATGCCCAGTCTCGGAGTGGTGTGGCCGGACAGGAACATCCCGCCAGCGAGCGCGACCATGACGATCAGGATGAGAGCCAGGGAACGCCCCGGCCTTCCCTGACCGCCACCGGCCGGCCCTCGGCCCTTCTTCGGTGCTGCCACCTTTTCGTTTCTCCCTGTCCAACCGCCCCGCGCCGGGTACGCGCCCGAGCGGCCACGAAGTGTTGTGGGGACCCGCCCCCGCAGAAGACCGGACGGTCCGGGGAGACCGCGCGCCGGGTGGGCGGGCGGTGTCCCCGTGTCGTGCGACTACTTCGCGCCGGTGTCGCCGTCGTCCTTGATGCCCTTGGCTTCCTTCGCCTCGGCGTCCTTCACCGGGGTGCCCTCGGCGTCGGAGGCGTCGTCCGCGGACTTCTTGCCCAGGTCGATCTTCTCGACACCGTCGGTGTGGCCCTCGGTGAGCGAAGAGGCGTCGTCCGGAACGACCGGCGAGTCGAGCTCCTCGGTGTCGCCGTGGACGATGCGGTTGTACTCCGCGTCGTCCAGGACCGCGCCGATGGCGTTCTTCGCGTAGATCGCGTGGACGCCCGGGGCGACCTCCAGGAGGACGGTGTCCTCCTGGACTTCCTTGACCGTGGCGTACATGCCACCGATGGTGCGGACGCCGGTGCCGGGCTGCATCTCGTTGCGCATCTGGGAGGCAGCCTCCTGCTTCTTCTTGGCGGACCGGGACATCATGAACATGACGCCGAAGATCAGGATGACGGGGAGAAGAAGTTGGAGACTCACAGGACGGATTTCCTTCGCACGACCGCGCTGAAAATGCGGCCTGTATCTACGGGGGTGGGTACACCGACCTTTAAGGGCGGCATCGGCGGAGTCTAAGCGAGTCCGCATCGCTGGAACAACGCCCAGCATCGCACCACGGTTCCGCAAATGGTCAAGCTGTGACGCATCACGCCCCGAACAGGCCCGCTTGTCCCTTTGCGCCGTACTGCGGCGGAACAAGCCCCAGATGGGCCCAAGCGGCCGGTGTGGCCACCCTCCCGCGGGGCGTCCTGGCCAGCAGTCCCTCGCGTACGAGGAAGGGCTCGGCGACCTCCTCGACCGTCTCCCGCTCCTCCCCCACCGCGACGGCGAGGGTGGAGAGGCCGACGGGACCGCCGCCGAAGAGCTTCAGCAGGGCGCCGAGGACGGCCCGGTCGAGCCGGTCGAGTCCGCGGGCGTCGACCTCGTACACCTTGAGTGCCGCCGCGGCGATGTCCCGGTCGATCACGCCGTCCGCCTTGACCTGGGCGTAGTCGCGGACCCTGCGCAGCAGGCGGTTGGCGATGCGGGGAGTGCCCCGGGAGCGGCCGGCGATCTCGGCGGCGCCCGCGGTGTCGATGGCCACGTCGAGGAGCCCGGCGGAGCGGTGGAGGACGCGTTCCAGCTCGGCGGGGGCGTAGAACTCCATGTGGCCGGTGAAGCCGAAACGGTCCCTCAGCGGGGGCGGCAGGAGGCCGGCCCGGGTGGTCGCGCCGACCAGGGTGAAGGGCGGGAGTTCGAGGGGGATGGCGGTGGCGCCGGGGCCCTTGCCGACGATGACGTCGACGCGGAAGTCCTCCATCGCCATGTAGAGCATCTCCTCGGCCGGCCGGGACATCCGGTGGATCTCGTCCAGGAAGAGCACCTCGCCCTCCTGGAGGGAGGAGAGGATCGCCGCGAGGTCGCCCGCGTGCTGGATCGCGGGCCCGGAGGTGATCCGGATGGGTGCGTTCATCTCCGCCGCGATGATCATCGAAAGAGTGGTCTTCCCGAGACCCGGTGCACCCGAAAGCAGCACGTGGTCGGCGGTCGCCCCCCGGGCGCGGGCGGCCTTGAGGACGAGGTCGAGCTGTTCGCGGACCTTCTCCTGGCCCACGAACTCGTCGAGGTCCTTGGGGCGCAGGGCGGCTTCGACGGCGGTGTCCTCGCCGTCCGCGACGCCGGTGACCAGCCGGTCGTCGTACGCCGCCGCAGCGTCGGCCGCCCGCTCGTCGGTGTCGGGTCCGGTCTCGTCCCAGTTCATCGGGTCAGTCCTGCCTCGGGGTTCGGCGCCGGTCAGCGGGTGCGGTTGAGGGTCTGGAGGGCGGCGCGCAGCAGCTGCGGTACCGGGGGCCGGACGCCGTCCGCGAGGGCCGCCTCGGCCTGCGGGGCGACGGCGGACACCGCCTCCTCGGCCTCCCTGGCGGCGTAGCCGAGGCCGATCAGCGCGGCCTGGAGCTGCTCCCGCCAGTCGGCGACGGCGGTGGCTCCGGGCGTCTGTCGGCCGATGTGGGCGCCGACCGGGGCGCCGAGCCGGTCCTTGAGCTCCAGCAGGAGCTTCTGGGCGCCCTTCTTGCCGATGCCGGAGACGGCCATCAGTGCCTTCTCGTCGCCGGTGGAGACGGCCTGGCGCAGCGCGTCGGGGCTGTGGGTGGCGAGCATGGCCTGGGCGAGCCGGGGGCCGACTCCGCTGGCGGTCTGGAGCAGTTCGAAGACCTGGCGTTCGTCGTCGTCGGCGAAGCCGTAGAGGGTGAGGGAGTCCTCGCGCACGACGAGGGAGGTGGCGAGCCGGGCCTGCTGGCCGATCCGGAGGTCGGCGAGGGTGCGCGGGGCGCACTGGACGGCCATGCCGATGCCGCCGACCTCGATGACGGCCGCGGCCGGGGAGAGGGCGGCCACCGGGCCGGAGAGGAAGGCGATCATGCGGTGCGGCCTTTCAGCGTGCGATGGGCGGCGACGGCCTGCTGGAGCCGGTTCTGCGCGGGGGCCCGCCAGATGTGGCAGATCGCGAGTGCGAGGGCGTCGGCGGCGTCGGCGGGCCTGGGCGGGGCGTCGAGCCGGAGCAGCCGGGTGACCATGGCGCCGACCTGCGCCTTGTCCGCGCGTCCCGAGCCGGTGACGGCGGCCTTGACCTCGCTGGGGGTGTGCAGGGCGACGGGGATGCCGCGTCGGGCGGCGCAGAGCATGGCGACCGCGCTGGCCTGGGCGGTACCCATGACCGTGCGGACGTTGTGCTGGCTGAACACCCGCTCGACGGCGACGAATTCGGGACGGTGTTCGTCGAGCCACTGCTCGATGCCGCGCTCGACGGCGACCAGGCGGTCGCCGAGTGCGGCGTCGGGCGCGGTCCGCACCACCCCGACCCCGATCATGGTCAGCGGGCGGCCGGCGACGCCTTCGACGACGCCGACACCGCACCGGGTCAGCCCCGGGTCCACGCCGAGTACGCGCACGGAGCGCCCCCTGTCCTCACCGCTCGGTCAACTGTTCTGGCAGGTTATCGGGCGGCTCCGACAACGCGACGGGCCGACGGGGGTGTGTCCCCGTCGGCCCGTGTCGCGTACCGCATCCGGGTCGCCCCCCGGATCAGTCCGCGTCGACCTTCGCCATGACCTCGTCCGGGACGTCGAAGTTGGCGAAGACGTTCTGCACGTCGTCGCTGTCCTCCAGCGCGTCGATGAGCTTGAAGATCTTGCGCGCACCCTCTTCGTCGAGCTCGACCTGCATGGTGGGCAGGAAGTTGGCGTCGGCGGAGTCGTAGTCGATGCCCTCGTTCTGGAGCGCCGTGCGGACCGCAACCATGTCGGTAGCCTCGCTGACGACCTCGAAGGTGTCGCCGAGGTCGTTGACCTCTTCGGCGCCCGCGTCGAGCACGGCACCCAGCACGTCGTCCTCGGTCAGCTCACCCTTGGGAACGTGGATGACGCCCTTGCGGTGGAACAGGTACGAGACCGAGCCCGGGTCGGCCATCGAGCCGCCGTTGCGGGTCATCGCCACGCGCACGTCGGAGGCGGCGCGGTTGCGGTTGTCGGTGAGGCACTCGATGAGCACCGCGACACCGTTGGGGCCGTAGCCCTCGTACATGATCGTCTCGTAGTCGGCGCCGCCCGCTTCGAGACCGCCGCCGCGCTTGACCGCGGAGTCGATGTTCTTGTTGGGGACGGAACTCTTCTTCGCCTTCTGAACGGCGTCGACGAGCGTGGGGTTGCCGTCGAAATCGACGCCGCCGGAGCGGGCCGCGACCTCGATGTTCTTGATCAGCTTCGCGAAGAGCTTGCCGCGCTTGGCGTCAACCACGGCCTTCTTGTGCTTCGTCGTAGCCCATTTAGAGTGGCCGGACATCTGCCTTCTCCTTCGCGTCACCAAAATCGATCCGAACCCGAGAGATCCTACCGGGATCGTTCAGACCACTGCGCGCACCATCTCGACGAAGAGCGCGTGGACGCGGTGGTCACCGGTCAGTTCCGGGTGGAACGAGGTCGCGAGGGCGTTCCCCTGGCGCACGGCGACCATGTGACCGCGGTGTTCGGCGAGGACCTCGACCGAGGCGCCCACCGATTCCACCCAGGGGGCCCGGATGAAGACGCCCTCCACCGGTCCGTCCGCGCCCTCCTCGATGCCCCGTACGGTGACGGATGCCTCGAAGGACTCGTTCTGGCGGCCGAAGGCGTTGCGGCGCACGATCATGTCGATCCCGCCGACGGTCTCCTGGCCCGCGCGCGGGTCCAGGATCTTGTCGGCGAGCATGATCATGCCCGCGCAGGTGCCGTAGACCGGCATGCCCGCGCGTACCCGCTCGCGCAGCGGCTCCATCATGCCGAAGAGCACGGCGAGTTTGGACATGGTGGTGGACTCGCCGCCGGGGATGACGAGACCGTCGACCCCGGCGAGTTCCTCGGGGCGCCGGACCGGCCTGGCCAGGGCGTCCGCCGAGGCCAGTGCGATCAGGTGCTCGCGTACGTCGCCCTGGAGGGCGAGCACTCCGATCACGGGAGTGTCGTTCCTGCCGGTCATCGGGTTACCAGCCGCGGTTGGCGTAGCGCTCGGTCTCGGGCAGCGTGTCGCAGTTGATGCCGACCATGGCCTCGCCCAGGTTGCGGGAGGCGTCCGCGATGACCTTCGGGTCGTCGTAGAAGGTGGTGGCCTTCACGATGGCGGCGGCGCGCTTGGCGGGGTCGCCCGACTTGAAGATGCCGGAGCCGACGAAGACGCCCTCGGCACCGAGCTGACGCATGAGCGCGGCGTCGGCGGGGGTGGCGACGCCACCGGCGGAGAAGAGCACCACGGGGAGCTTGCCGAGCTCGGCGACCTCCTTGACCAGCTCGTACGGGGCGCGCAGGTCCTTGGCGGCGGCGTACAGCTCGTTGTTGTCGTACCCGCGCAGCCGGGCGATCTCATTCTTGATCTGGCGCAGGTGGCGGACCGCCTCCACGACGTTGCCGGTGCCGGCCTCGCCCTTGGAGCGGATCATCGCGGCACCCTCGGCGATCCGGCGCAGGGCCTCGCCCAGGTTGGTGGCGCCACAGACGAACGGGGTGGTGAAGGCGAACTTGTCGCTGTGATTGACCTCGTCGGCCGGGGTGAGGACCTCGGACTCGTCGATGTAGTCGACGCCGAGGGACTGGAGGACCTGGGCCTCCACGAAGTGCCCGATGCGGGACTTGGCCATGACGGGGATGGAGACGGCCGCGATGATCTCCTCGATCATGTTGGGGTCGGACATCCGGGCCACGCCGCCGTCCTTGCGGATGTCGGCCGGCACCCGCTCCAGGGCCATGACGGCCACCGCGCCCGCGTCCTCGGCGATCTTCGCCTGCTCGGCGTCGACGACGTCCATGATCACGCCGCCCTTGAGCTGCTCGGCCATGCCGCGCTTGACGCGGGCGGTGCCGGTGGCGGGAGAACCGGCAGATCCGGCAGAACCGACGGACACTGCGGACTGCGGGGCGCTGGGAAGCGTGGACACGGGACCTCACTCGGTGGAAGGACTGGTTTCCTGCACTGCCGAGCAAACGCTGCCCGACCAGTCCACAGCAAGGGCCAATGAGGAGGCGGTGGATCGTTTTGGCCGCCGTCCGGGCGCGCGGGTGGCTTGCCCGGCTTCCCGGGCGGCCCGGCTCAGGTGCCGGTTGGCGGGCCCGGGTGCCGGAGCGACCCGCCCGGCTCAGGTGCCGGGGCGGTCGGCGAGCGCGGTCGGCGGGGTGTCGTCCATCTCGAAGGCGAGCGGGAAGGGAGCGTGTCCGGCCAGCCGGAACCAGCGCACCGTGCGGTGCGTGCGCAGGGCCCGCGCGGCCCGCACCGCGTCGTTGTGGAACCGCCGGGCCATCGGCACCCGGCGTACGGCGGCGGCGAGTTCGTCCGCCGCCTCGTCGCCGCCCGGGACCTCCCGTACGGCTTCCACCTGGGCGCTCTCGCCGAAGACCGCGCGCAGGGCGGTGCTCAGCTCGCTCTCCGCGACCTCGCGGTGGTCCGCCTCGGCCTGGCGGGATGCGTGCGCGGCCTCGTACAGGACGAGGGAGGCGGCGGGATCCAGGAGACCGGAGGTGGCCAGTTCCTGGGTGACCGAGGCTCGGCGCAGCAACTGCGCGTCCAGGGCGGCCCGGGCGGCGTCGATCCGCGCGTGCAGCCGGTCCAGGCGCCCGGCGGTCCAGCTGAGGTACAGGCCGATCGCGACGAGTGCGACGACGGTCCAGATCAAGGTTGCGGTCACGGGCGCAAAGGCTACCGTCGCCCGGTGCCCGCCCCGACCGGCCGTTCACCCCGTGCCGTTCACCCCGTGAGGGACCGCGGCCGGACTTGACGGGGCTCCGGCCCGCTCAGTCCCCGGCCGGTCCGAACGGCTGGGAGGCGTCGCGCTCCCTGGGCTGCGTCGCATCCCGGTCACGGACGAGTCCGAAGCGGGCCCGCAGGCCGGTCGCGCGCTCGTCGGCCGCCACCGACGCGGCGCCGTCCGCGACCGTCTCGTACACCGCGAGGATGTCGGCGCCGACGGTCGACCAGTCGAAGCGCCGTACGTGCGCGCTCCCCCGGGCGCTGAGTCCGGCCCGGCGCTCCGGATCGTCCAGCAGCCGGATCGCCGCGGCGGCCAGCGCTCCCGCGTCCTCGTTGGCGAAGAGGTCGCCGGCCGCGCCCTGGTCCAGTACCTGGGCGAACGCGTCGAGATCGCTGGCGAGCACCGCGGCACCCGCCGACAGCGCCTCCACCAGGATGATCCCGAAGCTCTCGCCGCCGGTGTTCGGTGCGACGTACACGTCCACGCTGCGCAGCAGCCGGGCCTTGTCCTCGTCGCTCACCATGCCGAGGAACTCGACGCGGTCGCGCAGTTCCACCGGGAGCGGGGCGACGGCCTCCTCCTCGTCGCCCCGGCCCGCCACCAGCAGCCGGGCGTCCGGGCGGGCGGCGAGGATCGTGGGCAGCGCCTTCATGAGGACGGGCAGGCCCTTGCGCGGTTCGTCGATGCGCCCGATGAAGCCGAGGGTGGCGCCCTGCCACTCGGGCTTCGGCTCGACACCGGCGAAGAACCCGACGTCGACGCCGTTGGGGATGACCACGGCGTCGCCGCCGAGGTGCTCGACCAGGGTCCGGCGCGCGTACTCGCTCACCGCGATGCGGGCGCTGATCTTCTCCAGGGCCGGCTGGAGGATCGGGTACGCGGCGATCATGGCGCGGGAGCGGGGGTTGGAGGTGTGGAAGGTGGCGACGATCGGTCCCTGCGCCGCCCAGCAGGCGAGCAGTCCCAGCGACGGCGAGGCCGGCTCGTGGATGTGGATGACGTCGAAGGTGCCCTCGTGCAGCCAGCGGCGTACCCGGGCCGCCGAGAGGAAGCCGAAGTTGAGACGGGCCACCGAGCCGTTGTACGGGACCGGTACGGCCCGGCCGGCCGAGACGACGAACGGCGGCAGCGGGGTGTCGTCGTCGGCCGGGGCGAGCACCGAGACCTCGTGGCCGAGCCGGATCAGGTGGTCGGCGAGGTCCCTGATGTGGAACTGGACACCGCCGGGGACGTCCCAGGAGTACGGGCAGACGATGCCGATCTTCACGGGGCTTCTCCCTGGGCCGTACCGCCGACGGCGTCGAGGTCGTCCAGCCAGAGCCGTTGCAGCATGTGCCAGTCCTCCGGGTGGGCGGCGATGCCCTCCGCGAAGGCGTCGGCGAGGGCCTGGGTCATGGCGGCCGTCCGCTCGGCCCTCGTGCCCTCCTCGGGCACCGCGACGGCCGGATGGATCCGGGCCCGCATGACGGGGGTGTCGTCGAAGCCGAGGGTGACGGGGAGCAGCAGCGCCCCGGTGTGCTGGGCCAGCAGCGCGGGGCCCGCGGGCATCCGGGCGCGGGCGCCGAAGAAGTCGACCTCCACGCCGGAGGCGGACAGGTCCCGGTCGGCGACCAGGCAGACCAGCCCGCCCGCGCGCAGCCGGCGGGCCAGCGTGCCGAAGGCGGCGCCGCCGCTGTGGGGCAGCACCTCCATGCCGAGGCTCTCGCGGTAGGCGACGAAGCGGTCGTAGAGCGTCTCGGGCTTGAGGCGTTCGGCGACCGTGGTGAAGGGGACCTTGAGGTCGGTGGTGACCCATGCTCCGGCGAGGTCCCAGTTCCCGAGGTGCGGCAGGGCGACGACGACCCCGCGTCCGGCGTCCAGGCCCTCGGTGACGCGGTGGACGCCGGTGACGTCGATGCGTTCCTTGATCTGCGCCGGGCTCCAGTTGGGTAGCCGGAAGGACTCCATCCAGTAGCGCATGTACGAGCGCATACCGGCCCGGGAGAGTTCCGCGAGCCGGGCCGGGGAGGCGTCGGGGACGACGCGGGCGAGGTTCGACTCCAGCCGCAGCACGCTCTTGCCGCGCCGCTTCCACACCTGGTCGGCGAGGGTACGGAAGAGGGCGCGGGCGGCCGGTTCGGGCAGCTTCTTCACCGCTCCCCAGCCGAGCCCGTACAGCCCGTCGGTCAGCCTGTCCCTGAGGTCGGTGCCGGGGTTGCTCACCGGCCGTCCTCGGTCCCCCGGCGCACCGGGCCCGCTTCCGCGGCCGCCGCCGCGTCCGCCTCGGCCGACTCCCGGCGCACGGTGACCACCCGCTGGACGAGGGTCACCAGGCTGCCCGCCGCGACGATCCAGAGCGCGATCGGCAGCAGGACGTCGATGCCGGGCACACCGAAGCCGTGCAGTCCGGCGAGGCCGGCGGCGACCAGGGAGATCACCAGGCGCTCGGCGCGCTCCACCAGGCCGTTGACGGCGACCGGCAGACCGATCGACTCGCCGCGCGCCTTGGTGTAGGACACGACCTGGCCGCTGGCGAGGCAGAAGATCGCCACGGCGCAGAGGACGTTGTCGTCGCCGTTGCCCGCGTACCAGAGGGCGAAGCCGCCGAAGATGGCACCGTCGGCGACCCGGTCGAGCGTCGAGTCGAGGAATGCGCCCCAGCGGCTGGAGATCCCGGCCTGCCGTGCCATGTTCCCGTCGACGAGGTCCGAGAAGACGAAGACGGTGATGACGATGGTGCCCCAGAAGAACTCCCCCATGGGGAAGAAGACGAGCGCACCGGCCATCACTCCGGCCGTGCCGATCAGGGTGACCGCGTCGGGAGTCACCCCGAGTCGGAGCAGCAGAGCGGCGAACGGCGTGAGGACACGCGTGAAAAACGCACGCGCGTACTTGTTCAGCATGGCCTTCCCCGAGGGATCGGTGGGCCGTGCGGCCCCTTCGGCCACCGGCTGGCCCATCGTAGTCACCACGCGGCCGGTCCACCGGACGGGCACCCGTCCCGGGGGTCCTGCGCGTCGCGTTCCGGGGCCTCGCGGGGCATGGGGGCGCTCGGACGGCGCGTTGTCGCAATCACCGACGGCCGCGCTCCGGTGACGGGCGGTCTGGGTCGTTTCGACGCTACGCTGTGGGCGCAGCTCAGAAGGTATGCCGTGTACGGAAGTTGGGCACACCCGCAGGAGCAGACCATGCGGCGAGTGGGGGCGAACGAGTGGCCAGCGACGGATTCGACTTTTCTCCCGGAGCGCAGATCCCGATCCAGGGCGCGAGCGCCGGGGCGGTGGCGACGAACGCCCTGGCCTCGGCGGCGTACCGGGACAGCCCGGTGGAGGAGATCCTCAAGGCGGACAACGAGTGGCACAAGTCCACGGTGTCGGAGGGTTCCTCGAAGTTCTTCAAGGCCAACTACTTCAAGCCGAACCTGGGCGAGGCCTTCTCGCGCGCGGTGCAGGAGCGCACGTTGGGCGGGGCGCGCGGCGCGCTGATCCAGTCCTTCGGGATGGACCCGCAGACGGTCGTGGAGCACTGCCTGTCGGCGTCCCGGCTGCGCAAGGAGCGCGACACCCGGCTGACCCTGGTGACGCTCCTGTGCGGCGTGCTGTTCCTGCCCGGGCTGCTGCTGTGGATCATCGGCTTCCGGCTGCGGGACGCCCTCGCGAAGTCCAAGGACGCGGCGTTCAAGGCCCTGGGCACGCTGGTGCTGGTCATCATGGGCGGTCTGGCGGTGGTGGCGCTGGTCGCGCTGCCGGTCGGCGGCTTCCTGGGGCTCTATCTGCGGGCGGCCATCGTCGCCCCGGTGGTCGGCTGGCTGATCGCCAAGCGGATCGCGGAAACCTCCGCCAGGGACATGCGGGCCCGTTGGGAAGGGCTGCTCTCGGGTGGCGGGGTGAGTGCCAAGATCCCGGACGCGGTGCCGAAGAACCCGAACGAGACCGCCCGTGAGGCGCTGCGTCAGTCGCTGGAGAAGCTCGCGGCGGAGCAGCGGTCGAACTCGGTCTTCTACGCGGGCCCCAAGGGCATTCTCGGCATGGGCACCCGTTGGGGCAGCTGGCAGCTGGCCGAAGAGCTGGTCTCGGCCGATCCCACCAAGGAGTTCCACCAGTTCCGCAGCTGGGACGTGATCCGCGTCATCCACGACCAGTTGAAGATGCTGGAGCGCGGGCCGCTGAACACCGGTGGTTTCCCCAAGCCCTCGGTGACGCACTGGATCGTCTCGCCGGTGGGCGAGAACGCCGACTCGGTCTCCCGGCCGGCCGGTGAGGACGTGGCGACCTTCCAGGTCAAGCCGCACGAGATACAGCGCATCTGCAACCACCAGCAGTTCGGCAGCGGTGCCCGGCACTACCTGGGTGTGCAGTTCACGCTCTGGGACGGCCAGTTGGTGCTGACCATGATGATCACGGTGACGGTGCTCCACGAGACGTTGCGCATCGAGGTCACCGGGCACGCGCTGGGTCCGGTCCACTCGCTCTTCTTCTCCAAGCCCGCGGCGAAGACGAAGAAGGTCAACAAGACGCTCCGCTTCTGGGAGACCCGGACGGTCAACCTGCCGCTGATCGAGCCGCAGGAGGTCGTCCGCCTCGCGCTGCGCGCCCCGCTGACCTGGTATCCGCCGCTGTTGGACCATCTCGGCGGGAAGATCACCCTGCCGGAGCCGTTCGGGATGCGGCACGCCTGGGCCTCGCAGCCGTGGAACCACCGCTTCATGGCGGACGACGCGCTGCGCGCCGCCACTCCGGTACTGCGGGTGGTCCACTCCGCGGCGCTGCGGGTGCTGAAGGAGAACGGCGTGGACACCGAGCGCTTCAGCAGCCGTTCGATGTCGCTGAGCGGTCAGGTGCAGGAGGCGGCGCCGAAGAAGGCCGACACGTACGACGCCTGAGCCTGGGTACGACGGAGGGGGCGCTCCCCGCGGGGAGCGCCCCCTCCGTCGTACGGCGTGCGTCAGGCGGCCGGCCAGGCGTCGGCCAGCATCGCGCGGGTGTCGCCGAGGAGCTGCGGGAGCACCTTGGTGTGCCCCACCACGGGCATGAAGTTGGTGTCGCCGCCCCAGCGCGGGACGAGGTGCTGGTGCAGGTGCGCGGCGATGCCTGCGCCGGCGACGGCTCCCTGGTTCATGCCGATGTTGAATCCGTGCGCTCCGGAGGCCGCCCGGAGCGCGACCATGGCCTTCTTGGTGAAGTCGGCCAGTTCGAGCGTCTCGGGGCCGTCCAGCTCGGTGTAGTCGGCGACGTGCCGGTAAGGCACGACCATGAGGTGGCCGCCGGTGTACGGGTAGAGGTTGAGCACCGCGTATACGTGTGTGCCGCGTGCCACGACGAGCCCGTCCACGTCCGATTTGGACGGGATCGTACAGAACGGACAGCCGTCGTCCGCGCCGGGACCGCTCGGCTTGTTCTCACCCTGGATGTAGGCCATCCGGTGGGGGGTCCACAGGCGCTGGAACGCGTCGGGCGTCCCCACTCCGATCTGCTGCTCGGGCTCACTCGTCATGCCGTTCAGCATATGGCGTCACCCCCGGCGCGCGTGTCGCCGGGGCCCGGCCCCGGGCTGCGGCGGGATGCTTGCGGCCATGAGCGACCGCCCCGACCCGCCCAGCGACCGCCCCTCCCCCGCCGGCGACCGCTCGGACCGGGCGAGCGGCCGATCCGTCCCGCCGCCGCGGCTCGCCCGGTGGGAGGCGCGCGCGGAAGTGCCCCTGGCGGTGGCCTCGCTGGTCTTCCTTGCGGGGTACGCGATCCACGTCCTGGCCGGCCGCGACCGCGCCCCGTGGCCGGACGTGGGGCTGGCGCTGGTCTGCGGGACCTGGGCGCTCTTCGTCGTGGACTACCTCGTACGCCTGCGGCTCAGCGGCCAGGGCCACCGCTTCGTGACGACGCACTGGCTGGACACCCTGGTCCTGGTGATGCCGCTGCTGCGGCCGCTGCGGGTGGTGAAGGTGTACACGGCGGTCCAGCAACGCCGGGCCGAGCCGCGGCTGAGCCTGTACGCCCGCGTGATGTCGTACGCCGGGCTCTCCGCGCTCCTGCTCGGTCTCTCCGCCGCGCTCACCGTCTACCACGTGGAGCACACCGCGCCGGGCGCCAGCATCGTCACGTTCGGCGACGCGGTCTGGTGGGCGTGCGCGACCCTGACGACGGTGGGGTACGGGGACGCGGTGCCGGTCACTCCGGAGGGCAGGATCGTCGCGACGGGGCTGATGGTCTGCGGTCTGGCGCTGCTGGGCGCGGTGACGGGTTCCTTCTCGTCGTGGCTGCTCCAGGTGTTCCGGCGGGAGGACGAGGAACGGCCCCCGGCGGGCTGACGCCGCGCCGGGGGCCGTACTGGGCTCACGCCGGGGTCAGACCTGGACGCGGTCCTCGACGGCCTTGGCGATCTTGGCGATGGCCTCGTCGACGGCGATGCCGTTCTCCTGCGAACCGTCGCGGTAGCGGAAGGAGACGGCGCCGTTGGCCATGTCCTCGTCGCCCGCGATGATCATGAAGGGGACCTTGGCCTTCTGCTGGTTGCGGATCTTCTTCTGCATCCGGTCCGAGGAGGCGTCCACGTCGACCCGGAGCCCCTGCTTGCGCGCCTTGGCGGCGAATTCCTGGAGGTAGGGGATGTGGGCGTCGCCGATCGGGATGCCGACCGCCTGGACGGGCGCGAGCCAGACCGGGAAGGCGCCCGCGTAGTGCTCCAGGAGCACCGCGAAGAAGCGCTCGATGGAACCGAACAGGGCACGGTGGATCATGACCGGGCGCTGCTTGGTGCCGTCCGGGCCGGTGTACTCCAGGTCGAAGCGCTCGGGGAGGTTGAAGTCGAGCTGCACGGTCGACATCTGCCAGGTGCGGCCGATGGCGTCCTTGCACTGCACGGAGATCTTCGGGCCGTAGAAGGCGGCGCCGCCCGGGTCCGGGACCAGCGGGAGGCCCTGCTTCTCGGCGACCTGGCGCAGCGTCTCGGTGGCCTCTTCCCAGATCTCGTCCGAGCCGACGAACTTCTCCGGGTCCTTGGTGGAGAGCTCCAGGTAGAAGTCGTTCAGGCCGTAGTCGCGGAGCAGGTTCAGCACGAAGGTGAGCGTGCGGTCCAGCTCCTGGGCCATCTGCTCCTTGGTGCAGTAGATGTGCGCGTCGTCCTGCGTGAATCCGCGCGAGCGGGTCAGGCCGTGCACCACGCCGGACTTCTCGTACCGGTAGACCGTTCCGAACTCGAAGAGGCGGAGCGGGAGTTCACGGTAGGAACGGCCACGCGCGTCGAAGATCAGGTTGTGCATCGGGCAGTTCATCGGCTTGAGGTAGTAGTCCACCCCGTCGTCGAGCTGCATGGGCGGGTACATGCCGTCGGCGTACCAGTCCAGGTGGCCGGACTTCTCGAAGAGCTTGCCCTTGGTGGCGTGCGGGCTGTAGACGAACTCGTAGCCCTCCTCCTCGTGGCGGCGCCGCGAGTAGTCCTCCATGGCCCGGCGGATGATGCCGCCCTTGGGGTGGAAGACGGCGAGGCCGGGGCCGATCTCGTCGGGGAAGGAGAAGAGGTCCAGCTCGTTGCCGAGCTTGCGGTGGTCGCGCTTGGCGGCCTCCTCCAGGAACTCCAGGTGCGCCTTGAGCTCTTCCTTGGTGGGCCACGCGGTGCCGTAGATGCGCTGGAGCATCGGGTTCTTCTCGCTGCCGCGCCAGTACGCAGCGGCGTTGCGCATCAGCTTGAACGCCGGGATGAACCGGGTGGTCGGCAGGTGCGGACCACGGCAGAGGTCCTTCCAGCACAGGTCGCCGGTCTTGGCGTCCAGGTTGTCGTAGATGGTCAGCTCGCCGCCGCCCACCTCGACGTCGGCGCCGTCGTCGGACGAGGCCGAGCCCTTGATGCCGATGAGTTCCAGCTTGTACGGCTCGGCGGCCAGCTCCTCGCGAGCGGCCTCGTCGGTGACGACGCGGCGCGAGAACCGCTGGCCACGCTTCTGGATCTCCTGCATCTTCTTCTCGATGGCCTTGAGATCCTCGGGCGTGAACGGCTTCTCGACGTCGAAGTCGTAGTAGAAGCCGTCCTTGACCGGCGGACCGATGCCGAGCTTGGCCTCGGGGAAGAGCCCCTGGACGGCCTGGGCCATCACGTGCGCGGTGGAGTGGCGCAGGATGTTGAGGCCGTCCTCGGAGGAGATCTCCACGGGCTCGACGGTCACGCCGTCCTGGAGGACGTGTGCGAGGTCACGCAGCTCGCCGTCGACACGGGCGGCCACGACGGAGCGCTGTCCGGGGAAGAGCTCTGCGGCCGTCGTGCCCGTCGTCACCACGCGCTCTTCCCGCTCGGAATCGCGATGGATGATCACACGGACGTCTGACACCGGTCTCTCCTGACTCAGGGGGCGCACCGCATTGCTTGCGCGTGCTCCACGGATCGTACCGAGCCGGGCAGCCTAATTCACATTGCGTTCTCCGAGCGCGACGGAAGAGGGGAGGGCGGTCCCGGGCGCGGCCCGTCCGGGGAATCGCTCCCAGGGGCTGTACGGGGTTGTCGCGCGGAAGGAGGAGCGGGGCTGGGTGCGGGTGATCGCAAGACGCCGGAGCGCCCTGCTGGCGGAGCTACCAGGGCGCTCCGGCAACACCGCGAGGGGGCGTGCCCAGCCCCGCGACGCCGCGAGGACACGCAGCCGTACGGTCCCGGGCCGCGCGGCCCCGAGCGGCGCGGCCGGACGACGGCGCCGGAGATCCGGACCGGGAGCGAGGGCTCCTGCCTGCCGTAGCGGCAGCGCCGCGGGTCGGGCCGGTCGCGTCCGGCCCGAGGCAGGTCGTCCTGGGCGCGCGAGGGAGCGGCCGGCCGCTGCCGCCACGGCGTGGAGGTACCCCCGTGCAGTTTTCCGGTCGTGACGTGCCGCGACGGGCCCGGGGCAGGGGCCGGTGGCTCACGTCCGGTCAACTCCCGTGCCCGTCGGAAGTGTTGTCACCGAAGGAGACGGCCCGCAAACGGCGTATCAGGCAAACACTGCGGGTATCACCGATATCGGGCAGAGGAATCACGCCATCTGCCGTGCGCGTGCGAGGAGTTCGGGGATGATGCACTGGTTCGAGGGGCCGTTGGCCGCATTCGACACGGAGACGACGGGGGTCGACGTCGAGGAGGACCGGATAGTCTCGGCCGCCCTGGTCGTCCAGGACACGGCCGGCGGACGGGCCCGGGTGACCCGCTGGCTGATCAATCCGGGGATACCGGTGCCGCCGGAGGCGACCGGAATCCACGGCCTCACCGACGACCACCTCCAGCGCAACGGCCGGTGGCCGGCTCCGGTGGTGGAGGAGATGGCGCGTTCGCTCGCGGAGCAGTGTGCGACCGGCCGCCCGCTGGTCGTCATGAACGCGCCCTTCGACCTGACCCTTCTCGACCGCGAGCTGAAGCGGCACCGGGCGTCGTCGCTCGCACGTTATCTGGAGCACGTCCCCCTGTGCGTGATCGATCCCCGGGTGCTCGACAAGCACCTGGACCGCTACCGCAAGGGCCGCCGCACCCTGACCGACCTCTGCGAGCTGTACGGCGTGGTGCTGGACGGGGCCCACGACGCGGCGGCGGACGCGGCAGCCTCGATGGAGCTGGTGCGCGCCGTGGGCAGGCGGTTCACCGCGCGGCTGGAGCGGCTGAGCCCGGCGGAGTTGCACACGCTCCAGGTCGCCTGGCACGCGGCGCAGGCCCGTGGCCTGGAGGCGTGGTTCGCCCGGAGCGGCACGCCCGAGCGGGTCGATCCCGCCTGGCCGCTGCGTCCGCGCCCGGAGGTGGCCGCGGCGGCGTGAGCGGTACGGCCCGCACCTCCTGGTGCAGGGCGGGACGCGCAAAAGCCGGTCCGTCGTGTGCTGACGGACCGGCTCTTCCCGGTGGGCGATACTGGGTTCGAACCAGTGACCTCTTCGGTGTGAACGAAGCGCTCTCCCACTGAGCTAATCGCCCGGGAACGGGTTGAACACTACAGGGCTCGGCGGCCTTCGTTCAAACCGCGCCGAGCCGGGCCGTCAGCCCGCGCCGCGCCGCGCGCATCATCAGGGCGTGGTTCGCCCGGAAGGCCGGCCGGGCGACCGGCCCCAGCAGGCGCATCAGGCGCTTGCGGACCTCGACCTCCTGCTCGTACCGGACGCGGCTGCCGCCTCCCCTCCCGGTGACGGTCCAGCGGGCCCAGCCCTCCAGATCACCGGTCATGGACACTTCGAGGGTCCCGGCCGCCGGATCGCGGCGGGCCCGCTCCAGGGTGACGACCAGGTCGTAGGGCAGGACGGACCGGAAGTGTGCCCGCCCCGTGGTGGCGTCCACCTGGACCATCTCGCGGACCTGCGGCCACCAGACCGAGTACTCCTCGGCCCGCTCCAGCACCGCGAGGACGGCGGCGGGGTGCGCGGGGAGGTCCCACTCACTCGTGAACCGGTAGTGGTTCGGATTCATGAAGCCAGTCTGCGCGCTCCGGGAGCGAGCGCCCCAGGTGCTCACCCCCCGAAGTGAGTACCTGAACGCATGTACGCACCCCTGCCCGGACCCGACACTCCGGACATGGAACATGTCCCGCCGCCCGCCGAGGAATTGGCGCTCCTCGATCGTGAACTGTCCCATCTGGACGCCCGCCGGGCGCAGTTGCTCCAGCGCCGCGCCTGGCTGGTGCAGGCCCTGCACGCCTCGGCCCGCCCCGGCCCCGTAGGTGTGGGCACGGCCTTCGCTCCCCCGGCGCGGGCGTCGGGCCCGCACTTCACGTCCCGTGCCCCGTCCGGACACGGCGCGCAGAACGTGCTCCTCGCCCTCGGCGGGCTGCTCCTCGCGGTCGCCGCCATCGCCTTCACGCTGTTCAGCTGGGGCGCGATGGGCATCGGCGGGCGTTCGGCGGTGCTGGCCACCGTGACCGGGGCCGCCCTCGCCGCCCCGGTCCTGCTGCGGCGGTCCGGGTTGCGGGCCACCGCGGAGGCGCTCGGCGCCTTCGGACTCGTACTGACGCTCCTCGACGCCTACGCCCTCCACGCGGTGGCCCTCCCCGGCACCGACGGCACGGCGTTCGCCGCCGTGGCCTCGGCCGCGCTCGCCGCGCTCTGGGCGGCCTACGGCCTGACGCCCGGCCGACCGGTACTGCCGGTTCCGGCGGCGGTGGTGGCCGGTCAGCTGCCGCTGGTCCTGGGCTGCTCGGCCGCCGGCGCCCCGGCCCTCGTCTTCGGCTGGGCGCTGCTGGTCACGGCGGTACTGGACAGCGTGATCGCGGTCCGGGCACTCCGCTCCGGCCGGACCGGAGTGCGGGTCACCGCCCTGGTCTGCCTCGCGGTCACCGGGTCGGGGGCGCTGCTGCTGGCGCTGGCACGGTCGCTGGGGGCCGGCGGCCCGGTACCGGCCCTCGCCCCCGGGGCGCTCCTCGTGGTCGTGGGGGCCGCCGCGCTGCTCGCCGTGCGAGGGGCGCCGGCCGGCTCCGCGACGGCGTGCGGACTCGTCGGAGGTCTCGCGGCGGTGGCGGGCACCGGCGGGGTGGTACGGGCCGCGCTGCCGCCGGAGTGGGCCGTGGTGGCGTATCTGCCGGCGGCGATCGCGCTCCTGACCGTGCCGCAGGTCCGGTCGGCGGCCCGGGTGCTGCCCGCGGGCGCGCCCGGACGGGGTCCGGCCGCGGCGGTGGCGGCCGTGGTCGGGGGGTCGCTGCTCTGGGCGGCCCCCTGGGTGGCCGTGGTCCTGACGGGTCCGCTCTCGGCGGCGACGCGGGTGTGGGCGGGCGCCCCGGACGGCCTGCGGGCCGCGCTCGGCGCGCCGGTCGGCTGGTCCTGGACGATGGCCGCGCCGGTGACCCTGGCGGTGGTGGCCGCGCTGGGAGCGGCGGTCCACCGGTGGGCGGGGGAGCCCGCCGGGGCCGGGGGCGCCACCGCCCCGACCGGTGCGCGGGATTACCTGACCCGGTGGCGGGGCGCGGCCCCGGTGGCCGTACCGGCGCTGGCGGGCGGCGCGCTGCTGGTCACGGCTGCGGTCGTGGACGTCCCGTACGCGGTCGGGGCGGTGGTGGAGACCCTGCTGGTCGCGGGTGCGCTGGAGCTGCTGGTGCGCACCGTCCGGGGGCCGGCCGGGTCGGCCGCCGGGTCCGCCGCGCTCGGCTGCGCGCTGGCGGGAGCCGTGAGCGTGGCGGCGCTGTCGCTGGCCTCGGAGGGGGCGACGTACGCCGTGGTGGGGGCGCTGACCGCGCTGTTCGCCGCGACGGCGATCCGGCTGCCGGATCGCCCGGCGCGCTCGGTGGCCGCCTGCGCCGCCGTCCTCGGCGGGATCGCGCTGACCGTCGCGGCGGTCGGCTCGCTGGGGCTCTCGGCCTCGCGCGGGGCGCCGCTGCTGCTGGCCGGTCCGGCGGTCACGGTGTTGCTCGGCGGGGTGCTCCGGCGCCGCCCGGTGGCGGTGCCGGTGGAGCTGACCGGTGCCTTCGGCGCGCTGGTGGCGGTGGGGCCGGCGGTCACGGACGCCGCGTCGCTCGCCCTGGTACTGGGGCTGTCCGGGGTGCTCGCGTCCGGCGCGGCGGTGCGGCCGGAGCGCCGGAAGGTGGCGGGTGGGCTCGCACTGGTGCTGTTCGTGCTGGCGTCCTGGATGCGGCTGGCGGCCTCGGAGGTCGCCGCCCCGGAGGCGTACACCCTGCCGGTGACCGTGCCGGCCCTGGTGGTGGGGGTGCTGCGGCGTCGCCGCGACCCGGAGGCGTCCTCCTGGACGGCGTACGGCGCGGGGCTCACCGTCACGCTGGCGCCGAGCCTGCTGACGGCCTGGGGCGACCCGGGCTGGACGCGCCCGCTCCTGCTGGGGCTCGCGGCCCTCGTGGTCACGCTGGCCGGGGCGCGGGGCCGTCTGCAGGCCCCGCTGCTCCTCGGCGGCGGGGTGCTGGCCCTGCTCGGCCTGCACGAACTCGCTCCGTACGTGGTGCAGGTGGTGGGGGCGCTGCCGAGGTGGCTGGTGCCGGCGGCGGCCGGGGTGCTGCTGCTCGCGGTGGGTGCCACGTACGAGAAGCGGCTGCGGGACGCCCGGCGGATGAGGGAGGCCCTGGGCCGGCTGCGGTGAGGCCCTGCCCCCTGCCTGACCCGCACCGGGAAGGCAGGGGCTCGCAACGCGGAAGGCCCGAGAGACCTTGCGGTCTCTCGGGCCTTCCGTCCGGGTGGGCGATACTGGGTTCGAACCAGTGACCTCTTCGGTGTGAACGAAGCGCTCTCCCACTGAGCTAATCGCCCGGGCGCACCGCACACATTACCGCATGTCATCGGCGCACCCGGACCACCCCGCCCTCACTCGCTGACGTTCCAGGGCAGGCTGAGGCCGAACCGCCAGAAGTAGACCGCCCCGAGCGCCGCGACGATCACCAGGCCGACGGCGGTGAGGATGATGTTGCGGCGCCGCACCTTGGGGTCGAGCGCCTTCTGCGCCGCCTCGGTCACCTTCCGCCGGGTCCAGCGGAGCACGAGCTGCGCCCAGACGAACTCGGTCGCCCAGATCGCCATGCCGCCGAAGATCACGAACCATCCCGGTCCGGGCAGCACCAGCATCGCGACCCCCGCCGCGACGACGGCGAGGCCCACCGCAAAGACGCCCACCTGCCAGCTCACGTGGAGAGGCCTAGACGCCTTGATGAACGCCGGCGCCCGTGACCCCAGCTCACGCTCCGCGCCCGCCCCGTCCCCCGTCGCGAGATCCGGCTCCGCGACCGGCACGGTTCCACCCCGCTCGTCACTCTGCGCATTCATGGGACTCAACCTACCCGACCGCTCTCCATCACTGGAATGGGTGCATGACGGAAAGTTACACACCGCTGTACGGGGGACCCAAAGAAGCACAAAACGGTCAGAGGGGTTTACAACGCCACCGTAAGTGGCATGTCGATTTCGCCGACGTGCGAATCCCCGAGCGCACACTGAGCGAAAGGCCCTGGCGCTTATGAACACCACGGTCAGCTGCGAGCTGCACCTGCGCCTCGTTGTGTCGAGCGAGTCCTCACTGCCTGTACCCGCGGGCCTGCGGTATGACACGGCCGATCCCTATGCCGTGCACGCCACCTTCCATACCGGAGCGGAGGAGACGGTCGAGTGGGTTTTCGCCCGTGACCTCCTTGCCGAGGGGCTGCACCGGCCCACCGGCACCGGAGACGTCCGCGTCTGGCCATCTCGTAGTCACGGCCAAGGCGTCGTCTGCATCGCACTGAGCTCTCCGGAGGGAGAGGCCCTGCTCGAAGCCCCGGCGCGGGCCCTGGAGTCGTTCCTGAAGAGGACCGACGCCGCGGTTCCGCCGGGCACCGAGCATCGTCACTTCGACCTCGACACCGAGCTCTCACACATCCTGGCCGAGAGCTGAGCCAGGCAACGAACTGCGGGGCGCCGTCCGACTCGGGGAGACGGCGTCGCGCGGACAACCTCATAGGGCACACGCCGGCGCCGTCACCGCGGAACCCACCGCGGTGGCGGCGCCGGCGCGTGCGCGCCCACGGACGGAGCGGCGGCCGGTGTCCGCCGCCAGGCCACGGCCCCGAGCACCGGCCACCGCCGGTCCCGGCACCGGTACGGGCGGTAGGAGCCAGTAGAGTCTGCCCGCATCTGCGGGCGCGGCGCCCGCCGGAGGCCAGGGAGACAAGCGTGCTGATCCCACACGACACCCGCATCGCCCTCGACACGGTGGTCGATCTGGTGAACACCGCCCCGGAGAGCGGGTCGCCCGACGGCGGGCCCTCGGACGGCATCGCCGGAACCACGGAGCTGTACGCGTTCGCGGCGCACCATCGCGTCAGCGGGGTCGAGCGGCTCGGCGAGAAGGACCTGCGGGCGGTGTGGGCCGTTCGCGCGAAGTTCGCGGCGGTCTTCGCGGCCACGGACGACGCCCGGCGCGCCGCCGATCTCGTCAACCAGTTGGTCGCCGCCGCGGGCACCACGCCGCAGCTGACCGACCACGACGGCTACGACTGGCACATCCACTACTTCACACCGGGCGCCTCGATCGCCGACCACCTGGCGGCCGACTGCGGCATGGCTCTGGCGTTCATCGTGGTCACGGGCGAGCAGGAGCGGCTGCGGCGCTGCGAGGCCCCGGACTGCGGCCGGGCGTTCGTCGACCTCTCGCGCAACCGCTCCCGCCGCTACTGCTCCAGCCGCACCTGCGGCAATCGCCTCCATGTCGCCGCGTACCGGGCCCGGCGCAAGGAAGCGACCGGCTGAGCCAGTGCCGCGCCCGGCAATGTTTGCCCGTGGCAGAGCTTGCCGGGCGCGGCACTGGCCCGCGACCGGGGCCCGCCGCCGGACCGGATTCCGGCGCCGGTCGCGCCGGGCGGTCCGCTCCGGGCGGGATCCTGGCGCGGAAGACCGCGGCGCGCGAGGGGACGTGCGCGGGGGGTGGGTGCGCGCACGCCCCGGGCCGGTGGGCCGTCCGTCGTCCCCGGCTCGCAGGTCGTCCCCGGCTCACAGCAGGAAGAGATCGTGCAGCGCGGCCATGAGGATCAGGCTGCCGACCACCGTGAGGAAGATCATCAACGGCGGCTGGGAAAGAGCGAAGAGGCAGCCACGAGGCTCTTCGGCGGTCTGTGCGGGGGCTTCGCCCCGGGATGTCTCCAACATTTCGCAGTGATCATGACCCAGCCGGGGCCGCCGCGGTGATCAACGCAGTTTTTGGGTCCGGGAGTTCACCTCGAAGAAGCACGGAAATCGCTCGCTCGTCCGACTCTCCCCCGGGTGTCCGCCGGACGGCCGTGCGGAAGGCGGCGTCCGGTACGGGCAGTCGTCGTCAGCGGTGGGCGGCGCTGGAGGCGCGGACGACGAGTTCGGGCTGGAGCAGGACGTTCCGGTGCTCATGGGTACCGGAGCCGTCGTCCGCCTCCTCCAGCAGCAGCTCCGCCGCGAGCCGGCCCATCCGTCCGGCGGGCTGCCGGACGGAGGTGAGCGGTACGGCTGCGGCTGCGGCGAACTCGATGTCGTCGTACCCGACGATGGCGACGTCCTGGGGCACGCGCACCCCGGCCGCGTAGAGGGCCTGCAGTACGCCGAGGGCGAGCAGGTCGTTGGCGCAGAAGACGGCGGTGGGGCGGGGCACCAGACCGAGCAGCCGGGCGCCGGCGTCGCGGCCGGCCGCGACGTCGAGCCGGTCGGAGGCGATGTCCACGAGCGCCTCGGGGGGCAGACCGGCCTCGGCGAGGGCCGCGAGGGCCCCCACCCGGCGGTCGCGGATCTGGTGGAGATCGCCGAGGCCGCTGACGTAGGCGACGCTCCGGTGGCCGGCCTGGAGGAGGTGGCCCACGGCCAGTGCCCCGCCGCGTACGTCGTCCACGGAGACGGAACAGGAGCTGGGGCCGAACGCGACCCGGTCGACCAGGACGAACGGAATCCGGTGGCGGGCGAAGGACTCCAGGTTGCGGCCGCTCGCGTCCGCCGGGGTGACCAGGACGCCGAAGACCCGCTGTTCGGCGAAGAGGCCGAGGTATTCGGCCTCTTCGGCCGGGTTCTGGTCGCTGTTGCAGATCATGACCCCGAGGCCGGCCTTCCGTGCGGCGCGTTCCGCGCCGCGGGCCACGTCCACGAAGAACGGGTTGCCCATGTCGAGGACGAGCAGCGCCATGATGCGGCTGCGGCCGGCCCGGAGCTGGCGCGCGGACTCGCTCCGCACGTACCCCAGCTCCTCGATGGCCGCGAGGACGCGTGCGCGCGTCTCCGGCAGCACCGCGTCGGGCCGGTTGATGACGTTGGAGACGGTGCCCACCGAGACGCCGGCCCGCCGGGCCACATCCTTGATCCCTGCCACACGCCCCACTTGTCCTGCCCCACTGATGCCGGCTGCTGCCCTCGGCCGCCGTGCCCGGTCGGCAGTTTTTCCCATCGTACGGAGGACGGTCGCCGATCCGGGACCCGGGCGGAGGCACGAAAGGGTTCGCTCCGCGACGGGTTCGCCCCGCCTGGAGCCCCGGACCGGTACGGGTTCTCCGCCGCGCCGCCGGAAAGCAGGCGGCAAACCGTCCTGCCCCGGCGGCCGGGTTCACAGGGAGGCGGCACGACCCCGGGCGGCAGGCCCGCCGCCGGTGGGCGGGCCGGTACCCGTGGACCCGCTCAGAGGCCGTGCTTCTTCAGGATGGCCTCGATGTCGCTGAAGTCGTCCCCCGGCTCCGCCTTCCCCGCTCCGCCGGGCTTCGCCCCGGGACGGGTGCCGGGGCGCTGTCCGGCGGTCGTCGGACGGAGGGAGGGCGCGGAGGCCGCCGGGTCGACGCGGTCGCCTTCCCCGCCCCGCCGCGCGGCCCTGCGCTCCTCGCGGGTCGGTCCGCGGCGGCGCTCCACCGCCCGGGTGGTGGCGAAGAGCAGCCAGGCGGCACCGAGGAGGAGGAAACCGATCCACACGCTGGGCTTGAACGCGATCCCGGCCACCCATGCCACGACACCGGTCAGGACGAGACCGATGGGGACGAGCGAGTACGCGGCGATCCGGGCCGCGGCGAGGAACCTCTTGCGGTACGCCGTCACCGCGGCGATCCCCAGGCCCGCCGCCGAAGCCGCGGAGCAGATGGTCTCGGCAATCATCGGAGCCTCCAGCGGCAGGAAAGGGCGTCCCCTCCATCGTGCACCGCCCGCGGCGGCCCGGGCCATGCCGCCGGCCGTTCGTCAGGGACTTTTCGGGGTTCTGCTCCTCCTCCAGGGCCAGTACCGGGTTGGCCCGCGGCGTCGGCAGATCGCCGATTGGGTGGTCTCCGCCCCGGCTGAAAGACTGGTGGCATGAGCGATTCCACCCCCGCAAGCCCCGTCGTCGTCGATCTCTGGTGCGAGCTCGAATGCCCCGACTGCCACCGCGCCCTCACCGATGTGCACGCCCTGCGCGCCCGGTACGGGGACCGCATCGAGATCCGGCTGCGGCATTTCCCGCTGGAGAAGCACAAGCACGCCTATGCGGCCGCCCAGGCCGCCGAGGAGGCCATGGCCCAGGGCAAGGACTGGCCGTACATCGAGGCGGTCCTGGGGCGCACCGCCGAGCTGTCCCGCGCGGGCGAGCCGCTGCTCCTGGAGATCGCCGCCGGACTCGGTCTGGACGCCGAGGAGTTCGACACCGCTCTGATCGACGGCCGGCATCTGCTGATCGTCGACGCCGACCAGGCCGAGGGCAAGGCGATCGGGGTGACCGGCACCCCGACCTATGTCGTCGGCGACGAGCGTCTCGACGGCGGGAAGAGCCAGGACGGGCTGCGCGAGCGGATCGAGTCCCTCGTCGACGGGCTGCTCGCGGCCCGGGGCTGACCGGCCAGGACGGACACCGGGGCCCGGCGGAGATCGCCGCCGGGCATCGCCTACAGCGCCTTCACCAGGTTGTGGGAGGTGGGCTCGTACCCCAGCGACTCGTAGAGCCGCCGGGCCGGGGTGTTCGACGTGAAGACGTGCAGACCGATCCGGTCGAAGCCGGCGCTCAGCGCCATGTTCTCGGCGAGCCCCATGAGGGCGCGGCCGTACCCCCGTCCCCGGAACTCCGGGTCCACTTCGACGTAGAAGACGTGCCCGATCACCTCACCGGTCGCGGTGGGGCGTCCGGAGACCCAGACGTGGCCCGCGGCGAGGCCGTCCTCCTCCCGCTCGAGGACGTCGATGTACGTGCCCGGGGTGGCCAGGCCCTGCGGCAGGAGCTGGGCGTGGTCGGTCTCCGACTTGTGGCGGGCCTGCTCCTCGGGGACACCGCGCTCCGCCCATTCCCGCGCGTACTCCTCGTAGCGGGTGGCCAGCCACGGTACGAACTCCGCCCCGGTCATCGGCCGCCCCACGAGGCCGGGCGGCGGTGCGACGGCCCGCGCGGGGGTCGCCTTCTCCATGTTCCTGCTGCGTTCGGTGTAGCCGAGTACGGCGGCGAGCCCCAGCGCCGGTTCGTTCCCGGCCGGCACCTCGGCGCGCACCTCCACGCACCCCCACTCCCGCAGCACCTCCTCGGCGGCGAGGGAGGCGATGATCGCCCGCCCCCGGCGACGGCGGTGCACGGCCACGCGGAGACCGCTGAGCACGCCGGTGGCCGGGCCGAAGGCGGGATCCGTGGCGAGGGTGACGGTACCGACGGGGCGCCCGTTGTCGCACACGTCGTACGTACGGGTCCGTGCGCCGTCGGCGCTCTGCTGGGTCGGCCCGATCGGCCGCAGGGTCGTGGTCACCGGACCCGTTCTACCGGCCCGGAGGGCTCCCGGTCACCCCCGTACGCGGAAGCGGGCCCGCGACCTCCCGCGGCCCCCTGGGCGGTGGGCCCGGCTCCGGACGCCACCGCCAGCAGCCGCGAGGCCTTCAGCTCGGTCTCGTCCCACTCCCGGGCGGGGTCCGAGCCCCAGGTGATGCCCGCCCCGGTGCCGAAGCACAGGCGCGGAACGGGTCCGGTGCGGTCGATCCAGAAGGTGCGTATGCCGACCGCCAGCTCCGCCGTCGACCGGTCGGCGTCGACCCAGCCGACCGCGCCGCAGTAGGGGCCGCGCGGGGCGGTCTCCAGTTCCTCGATGATCCGCAGCGCACTGGACTTGGGCGCCCCGCTCACCGAGCCGGGCGGAAAGGCGGCGCCGAACAGTTCGGGCCACCCCGCACCGTCGCCGAGTTCCCCCCGCACGGTGGAGACGAGGTGGACCAGGCCGGGGTGCTTCTCCACCACGCAGAGGTCGGGGACGTGCACGGTGCCGGTGGCGCAGACGCGGCCCAGGTCGTTGCGGACCAGGTCGACGATCATCACGTTCTCCGCGTGGTCCTTCTCCAGCAGGTCCGCCTCGGTCCGTCCGGTCCCCTTGATCGGCCCGGACCCGACGGTCCGTCCCTCGCGCGAGAGGAACAGCTCCGGGGAGGCGGTCGCGATCTCGACCCCGTGGCCGGGCAGCCGGAGCGTGCCGGCGTAGGGGGCCGGATTGCCGCGCGCGAGCAGGGCCGTCAGCGCGTCCACGTCGGCGCGGTCCGGCTCGGGCAGGGGCGCGGAGAGCACCCGGCAGAGGTTCGCCTGGTAGACCCCGCCGGACGCGATGTGCGCGCGGATCCGGCGTACGGCGTCCTCGTACGCCTCGCGGTCCAGGGACGAGGTCCACTCCCCCGGGCCGGGGCCCCGCCAGGCTCCGGGCACGGGCGGGGGCACCGGCTCCTCGCGTACGGAGGAGAAGCGCGCGCACACGACACGCCCCTCGAAGTCGGCGGAGACGGCCCAGAAGCCGGCGGAGTCGAGGGCCGCGGGATCGCTGGTCACGTCCCGCAGACCGGAGGCGACGAGGCCGCCGAAGCGGGCCATGGGGGCAATGTCGGACACGCGGTCGAGTGTAGGCCGGAGGCCTCTCGGACCCTCCTGGAGCGAGGTGGCCGCAGCACGCTGCGCAAACGCGTTTTTGTGCTGGCCCAGGAATCCGCTAGAGTTCAACACGTCGCCGGGACGCGCAAGCGGGCCGGGAAAGACAAGCGGACGTAGCTCAGTTGGTAGAGCGCAACCTTGCCAAGGTTGAGGTCGCCAGTTCGAACCTGGTCGTCCGCTCGCAGGAAAATGGGGGATTCTTCCCGAACCCCTGTTTCTGGTGGAGTGGCCGAGAGGCGAGGCAACGGCCTGCAAAGCCGTCTACACGGGTTCAAATCCCGTCTCCACCTCCAAGGACGATTAGCTCAGCGGGAGAGCGCTTCCCTGACACGGAAGAGGTCACTGGTTCAATCCCAGTATCGTCCACTGGTCCGTACGGATCTTCCCGCGCGATTAGCTCAGCGGGAGAGCGCTTCCCTGACACGGAAGAGGTCACTGGTTCAATCCCAGTATCGCGCACGCAGCACACGCAGGTTCGTCCTGCGCGATTAGCTCAGCGGGAGAGCGCTTCCCTGACACGGAAGAGGTCACTGGTTCAATCCCAGTATCGCGCACCACCGAAAGCCCCGGTCGTCTCCACGACCGGGGCTTTTGTCGTGCCCGTGCCGCGTCCCGGAGAGTGCCGGAAGCCGCTGGGCCGGGGGTGCCGCCCGGCGTGTGACCGGCGGGCGGCTGCGCCGGCTCAGGAGGAGAAGAGCATCCGGCCGAAGCTCTTCTGGCGGTGGTGGTGGTCGTAGTGGCCGCCGCCGTGCTGCGGGGCGCCGTGCTGCGGGGCGCCCCACGCGGGGCCTGCGGCCGGGTACGCCTGCGGGGCCGGCGGCGCGGCCGGCGCCTGCTGCCCCCACTGCGACTCCAGCCGCGTCAGGGCCTCCAGCTCGCCGAAGTCCAGGAATATCCCCCGGCAGCCGCTGCACTGCTCGATCTGGACACCGTTTCGGTTGTACGTGTGCATCTGCGCGTGGCACTTGGGACACTGCATCATCGGTTCGGCTCCTCGCCGTTCGGTGGTCCGCCACCGGAATCTCTGCCCGCCGGCGGTCGGTTCACCCTACGACGTGCGGGGTGGCGCCAACTCGGGCGGGAGCGAGGCGATACGGGCGCACGCGTCGGTCATCAGCCGCTCGACCTCGTCGGGTTCCCTGCCCTGCTCCGCCGCTTTGGCGAGGGCGAGGGCGGCGGTCTGCACCGTGAGGGCACGGGCGGCCACGTCGAGTCCGGGCCACGGGTCGCCCGTGGCCGCGACCGCCGGGCCGTCCGCCGCGCGGTAGGCGTCCAGGAATCGCGTCCAGACCGTCCCGGGCAGCAGCCCGGCGGCGTACCAGGCTGCGGGCCGCGCGAGGTCCCAGGTGGCGTCGCCCGTCCCCGCGTCGTCGAGGTCGATCAGCAGCCAGGGTCCGTGCGGGGCCGGGTGGCGGACGAGCTGGCCGAGGTGGAGGTCGCCGTGGCAGAGGAATCCCGCACGGGGCGCCGGAGCCGGCGCCTCGTCACGGGCCCACCCCGGCAGCGCCGCCCAGGCGGCGAGGACCGCGCCGCGAGCGGGGCCGGCCGAGGGCGCCGCCCGCAGCCGGGCGACGGCGAGCGCCGCCTTGGCGGGTCCCCGCATCGCCGGGAGCGACGCCGGGGGCGCGGTGCGGTGGAGGCGCGCGAGAAGGACGGCCGCCTCCTCCCACGGGGCGGCCTCGTGGTCGTCGGGGTCCACGGGGTCGCCGTACGGCCAGAGGGTGACGGGGCGTCCGTCCACGCTCGGCAGCGGGTGCGGCGCGGGGAGGGGCGGCAGCAGCACACCGGAGAGCGCGGGCGCGGCGGCCAGGGCGAGCCGCTCGGCGAAGTCCGGGCCGCCGGTACCGGGGGCGTGGGCCTTGGCGACGACGGTGCCGCTGCGGACGACTGTGCCGTCCGGCCGGTCGGCGAGCACCACGGGCGGCGTACAGGTGCAGTCGGTACCGGAGGCGGGGTGGGCGGCGGCGTGGGCCAGGGCGCCGACTGTGCGTACGACATCGGCGCTGTTCAAGGGTCCCCCGACGGAAGTGGTGGCGGAGCCCCAGGTTAGGTGGTGCCCGGCGGACGGTCGGCCGGGCCCTGCGGCGGCCCGGGCGGAGTCCGACGGCTCATGGCCGGACACCGGCCGGGAAGCGCGATGTCCGGCCGGCTCCCCAGCCGGCCGGACAAACGCTGTCGTCCGCCTTCCCCCCGTCCCCACGGGGCTGTCGGCCGGATGTTCCGGTCCGGACCGCTCTTCCGGACCGGTGGGGCGCCACTCAGCGCCCCATCATCACGCCCACGGACGACGCCTGTGTGACCACTGATTCCCAGCCGCCGAAGGCGACCACCAGCAGTGCCGCCAGCGGGAGGACCATGGCCGCGGCCACCAGCGGGTGGCGGGTGCCGGACCGGCGGCCGCCGAACGCTCCGTACGCCTTGCGTCCCTGCGTGCGGAGCGTGGTCCGCGTGGCCGTGTCCGACATGGTTCCTCTCCTGACCGAGGTGAACGCCGGCGGCCGGTCCCGGCCGGGAGGGTTCCGCCCCCGTTCGTTCCCAGCCTAGGGAGACCGGGCCGTACGGGCGTCATGCCCGCGTACCGATCGGCGGGCCTCCGGGAGGATGAGCCCTGGGTGGCCGGAGTACTCCCCTGGGTGGAGACGGGGTGCACGGGGGTGGAGCCGGCCGGGCCGTGGGCCGGAGCGGCGGGGAGGCCGCGGTCGCGGGCGGTGTCCGGCGGACACGCGGCGGAACGGGTGACATCACTCACGCCGCCTCCCGCCAGGACCCCGCTCCCCCGGCGGCTGGGAGGCGGGCACCGGTGCTCCCGATGGGCCGGCCGGACGGTCCGGGAAGGGCGCCCGGCCGGCCGGTGAGCGGTGGCGCGTCGTCAATCCCCGTGCACCGATGCCCCTTTGGGGAGGGACGGGGAGGGAATCGCCCGGATCGGCGCACTGCTGACCGTTCTTCACACGTCCGGTTCGGTACGGGCAACCGAATCCCGGGTGAAGGCGCGGCCTCTGAGCGCGCCGGGCGCCGGGTACGTAAGCTGTGCCCGTCAGGCGGATCAGGCAGCGGGGATGGGCAGACGATGGCGATGATGCGGCTCCGGCGCGAGGACCCGCGTCTCGTCGGCTCGTTCCGGCTGCACCGGCGGCTCGGGGCCGGCGGGATGGGTGTCGTCTACCTGGGTTCGGACCGGCGGGGGCAGCGCGTCGCCCTCAAGGTGATCCGGCCCGACCTGGCGGAGGATCAGGAGTTCCGGTCCCGGTTCGCGCGCGAGGTGTCCGCCGCGCGGCGCATCCGCGGCGGCTGCACGGCCCGGCTGGTGGCCGCGGATCTGGACGCGGAACGACCGTGGTTCGCCACGCAGTACGTACCGGGTCCCTCGCTGCACGACAAGGTCGCCGAGGAGGGCCCGCTCTCCGCCTCGGAGGTGGCCTCGATCGGGGCCGCGCTCTCCGAGGGTCTGGTCGCGGTCCACGAGGCCGGGGTGGTGCACCGGGACCTCAAGCCGTCGAACATCCTGCTCTCCCCCAAGGGCCCCCGGATCATCGACTTCGGCATCGCGTGGGCGACCGGGGCGAGCACGCTCACCCACGTCGGTACGGCGGTCGGGTCGCCCGGGTTCCTCGCGCCGGAACAGGTGCGCGGGGCGGCGGTGACGCCCGCGACGGACGTCTTCTCGCTGGGCGCCACCCTCGCGTACGCGGCGACGGCGGACTCCCCCTTCGGGCACGGCAGTTCCGAGGTGATGCTGTACCGGGTGGTGCACGAGGAGCCGCACCTCGCCGACGTGCACGACGCGCTCGCTCCGCTGGTGCGGGCCTGTCTGGCGAAGGACCCCGAGGAGCGGCCGAGCACCCTGCAGCTGTCGATGCGGCTCAAGGAGATCGCGGCGCGCGAGGCACAGGGGCTGCACGAGAGCCGTCCGCCCGTCCAGCGTTCCGCGCACGAGGCCGACCGGCCCACCGGGCGGCTCGACGGCCCGTACACCGAGCAGCAGACGCGCAGGCACGAGGGACCTTCCACCGGACGTTCGCCGCAGGGCCGTCGTCCCGCGCCGGCCTCCGCGCCCTCGGCCGGTTCGTCGGGGGCCTCCGGGAACACGGCGTCGTCCGCGCCGTCGGCGGGCTTCGCCTCGCGCCAGGGTGCGGCTTCGCCCCGGCCCGGAGCCGTGCGGCCCCGGCCGGCGCGCGGTGCGGTCCGGCCGGGCAAGCGGCCACGCCCCACCAGCAGCACGAGCGGCACCAACGGCAGGCCGGGCACCCGTCCCGGGGCCCGGCCGACCGGGACCGGGCGGCGGCCCGCGAACCCCCGGCTGCTGCGGCAGCGCCTGTTCGTCTTCGTGGTGGTGACGCTGCTGGTGGCACTCGGTATCGCGGCCGCGCAGGGCTGCCAGGGACCGGCGCGCGGACTCGGCGGAACACCTGCGCAGCAGTGGAGCGGACCGCCGTCGGACGAGCGGTCGGCAGATGACCCCGACGGCCGCCCCGGCGGGCTGCCGGTCAAGCAGCTGCCCTGACCTCGACGCCGGGCAGCGGTCAGGGGTGGCGGGGCCGGGTCGCGTAGAAGGCGACGGCGGAGGCGGCGGCCACGTTGAGCGAGTCGACGCCCGCGTCCATCGGGATACGGACGTGGTCGTCGACCGCGGCGAGTGTCCTGGGGGTGAGGCCCGCCCCCTCCGTACCGAAGACGAGGGCGAGCCGTTCGTCCTTCCGCGCGGCGAGCTCGTCCAGGGTGATCGCCCGTTCGCTGAGGCAGAGGGCGGCAACCGTGAAACCCGCCGCGTGCAGCACCCCGACGTCCTCGGGCCAGGATTCCAGCCGGGTCCACGGCACCTGGAAGACACCGCCCATGGAGACCTTCACCGCTCGCCGGTAGAAGGGGTCGGCGCAGCGCGGGGTGAGCAGCACCGTGTCTACGCCGAGAGCCGCCGCGTTGCGGAAGGCGGCCCCGATGTTGGCGTGGTCGACGATGTCCTCGAAGACGGCGACCCGGCGGGCCCCGGCCAGCAGCCCGGCGGCGTCCGGCAGCGGCTCGCGCCGCATGGAGGCGAGGGCACCGCGGTGCACGTGGTACCCCGTGACCCGCTCGGCGAGTTCAGGGGTGACCACGTACACCGGTGACTCGGCCGCCTCGATGACATCGCCCATCACCTCGGTCCACTTGGGGGTGAGCAGCATGGAGCGCATCGCGTACCCGGCCTGCCCGGCGCGGCGGATCACCTTCTCGCCCTCGGCGATGAAGAGGCCCTCCTCGGGTTCGCGCCTGCGGCGCAGTTCGACGTCGGTGAGGCCCGTGTAGTCGTGCAGGCGCGGGTCGTCGGGGTCCTCGACGGTGATGATCTCTGCCACAGGAGTGCTGCCTCGTCCGGAGTGGGGGCGACGGTGGGACCGTCGGTTACGCGGTGGGGGTCGCGAGGGCGTCGGGTCCTACGGCGACGACCTCACCGATGACGATGACGGCCGGTGGCCGTACGTCCTCGGTCACGGCCCGCTCGCCGACGGTGGCGAGTGTCGCGTCGACGCGGCGCTGCGCGGCGGTGGTGCCCTCCTGGACGAGGGCGACCGGGGTGGCGGGGTCCTTGCCGTGGGCGATGAGGGCCTCCGCGATGGCGCCGATCTTGTCGACGGCCATGAGGAGGACGAGGGTCCCGCGCAGCCGGGCGAGGGCCGCCCAGTCGACGAGGGAACGGGGGTCCTCGGGGGCGACGTGCCCGCTGACGACGGTGAACTCGTGCGCGACGCCCCGGTGGGTGACGGGGATTCCGGCGGCACCGGGCACGGAGATGGAGCTGGAGATGCCGGGGACGACGGTGCACGGGATGCCTTCGGCGGCGAGCGCCTGGGCCTCTTCCATGCCGCGGCCGAAGACGAACGGGTCGCCGCCCTTGAGCCGGACGACGGCCTTGCCCGCCTTCGCGTGTTCTATGAGCGCCCGGTTGATCGCCTCCTGCGCCATGAAACGGCCGTAGGGGATCTTCGCGGCGTCGATGACCTCGACGTGCGGGGGCAGTTCGTCCAGGAGGTCGCGGGGGCCGAGCCGGTCGGCGATGACGACGTCGGCAGCGGCGAGCAGCCGGCGCCCCCGCACGGTGATCAGGTCGGGGTCGCCGGGTCCGCCGCCGACGAGCCAGACGCCCGGGGTGTGGGTGCGGTGGTGCGGGGCGGCGAGGGTGCCGTCGCGGAGTCCCTCGACGATGGCGTCGCGCACGGCTGCGGAGTGGCGCGGGTCGCGGCCCCGGGAGGTGGTGGTGAGCACCGCGACCGTGACGTTCTCGCTGCGGCCGGTGGCGGGGGTCCAGGCGGTGGCCGCCTCGGCGTCGTCGCTGCGGACGCACCAGGTCCGGGTGCGCTCGGCCTCGGCGGACGCGGCGGCGTTGGCCGCGGGGTCGCTGCTGGCGACGAGGGCGTACCAGGTGTCGGCGAGGTCGCCGTCCGCGTACCGGCGGCGTTCCCAGCGGATCTCCCCGGCGTCGGCCATCGCCTCGACGGAGGGGGTGGCCGACGGCGAGACGAGGGTGATGTCGGCGCCGGTCGCGATGAGTGCGGGGAGGCGGCGCTGCGCGACCTGGCCGCCGCCGACGACGACGACGCGGCGCCCGTTCAGGCGCAGTCCGACGGGGTACGCGGGGTGATCGACGTGCTCGGCCATGGCGGTGCTGGCTCCTCGGCAGGGAACGGTGCGTGCGGCGCGGTGGGGCGCCGTACGGGGAGTCCGGTCCGGCGTACGGGACGCGGCGGCGGCGGACGGGGCTGCCGCTGCGGCTCTGGAGCGGCTGTGACGTGCGGGTTCAGCAGGTGGGGCGGGGACCACCATACGGGGTGGGGCCGCCCGGGGGCAGGGCCCCGGGGAGCACGTCCCCGTCCCCGGGCGGGCGCGGGGCCCGGCCGGGGACGGGGACGGCCTCGGGGCTGTCCCGTACTACTTCTCCGTGACGCCCGCCGAGTCGAACGTCGCCACCTCGTTCATGGCACGCGCGGCGCTCTGCACGATCGGGAGCGCGAGCAGGGCGCCCGTGCCCTCGCCGAGGCGGAGGTCGAGGTCGATCAGCGGACGCAGGCCGAGCTTGTTGAGCGCGGCCACGTGGCCGGGCTCCGCGCTGCGGTGGCCCGCGATGCAGGCGGCGAGTGCCTCGGGGGCGATCGCGCGGGCGACAAGGGCTGCGGCGCCGGCGCTCACGCCGTCCAGGATGACCGGGGTGCGCAGCGAGGCGCCCCCCAGGAGGTAGCCGGCCATGGCCGCGTGCTCCAGGCCGCCGACGGCCGCGAGCACACCGATCGGGTCGGCCGGGTCGGGCTGGTGCAGTTCCAGGGCACGACGGACCACGTCGATCTTGCGGGCGTGCATCTCGTCGTTGATGCCGGTGCCCCGCCCGGTGACCTCGGAGGGGTCGGCACCGGTGTAGACGCAGATGAGGGCGGCCGACGCCGTGGTGTTGGCGATGCCCATCTCGCCGATGAGGAGGCCCTTGTTGCCTGCGGCGACGAGGTCGCGGGCCGTCTCGATGCCGACCTCGATCGCGGCGAGGACGTCCTCGCGGCTCATCGCCGGACCGGTGGTGAAGTCCGCGGTGCCGGGCCGCACCTTCCGGGGCAACAGGCCCGGGGTGGCGGGGAGTTCGGTGGCGACCCCGACGTCCACCACGCAGACCTCGGCGCCGACCTGGCTCGCGAAGGCGTTGCAGACGGCGCCGCCGGCCAGGAAGTTGGCCACCATCTGCCCGGTGACCTCCTGGGGCCAGGAGGTCACCCCTTGGGCGTGCACGCCGTGGTCGCCGGCGAAGATCGCGACGGCCGCGGGCTCCGGGACCGGCGGCGGGCACATCCGGGAGAGTCCGGAGAGCTGCGCCGAGATGATCTCCAGCATGCCGAGCGCACCTGCGGGGGTGGTCATCCGCTTCTGGCGTTCCCATGCCTCGCCGAGCGCCTTGGCGTCCAGCGGGCGGATGTTGGCGATGGTCTCCTGGAGCAGGTCGTGCGGCTCCTCGCCGGGGAGCGCCCGGCGACCGTACGTCTCCTCGTGGACGACCCAGGAGAGCGGGCGGCGCTTGGACCAGCCGGCCTGCATCAGTTCGGGTTCGTCGGGGAACTCGTCGACGTACCCGACGCAGAGGTACGCGACGATTTCGAGGTGCTCGGGGAGGCCGAGGGCGCGGACCATCTCGCGCTCGTCGAAGAAGCTGACCCATCCGACGCCGAGACCCTCGGCGCGGGCGGCGAGCCACAGGTTCTCCACGGCGAGCGCGGAGGAGTACGGGGCCATCTGCGGCTGCGTGTGGCGGCCGAGCGTGTGCCGTCCGCCGCGGGTGGGGTCGGCGGTGACGACGATGTTCACGGGGGTGTCGAGGATGGCCTCGATCTTCATCTCCCGGAACTGCTTGGCGCGGCCCTTCGGGAGCGATTTGGCGTAGGCGTCGCGCTGGCGCTGGGCGAGCTCGTGCATGGAACGCCGGGTCTCCGCCGAGCGGATGACCACGAAGTCCCAGGGCTGCGAGTGCCCGACGCTGGGGGCGTGGTGGGCGGCTTCCAGCACGCGGAGCAGGACCTCGTGCGGGATGGGGTCGCTGCGGAAGCCGTTGCGGATGTCACGGCGCTCGCGCATGACCCGCAGCACGGCCTCGCGCTCCGCCTCGTCGTAGCCGGGGGCCGGGTCGGTCGCCGGCTCCTCGGGGGCGGCTGCGTACTCGGTCTCCGGCACCTCGGCGCCGGGCAGGGCCACCGTCTCGGCGGGTGCGGTGTCGACGGGTGCGGTCCCGTCGGGTGCGGTCCCGTCAGGTGCGGTCCCGTCGGCGGGCGCCACGGGTCCGGCCGGACCGTCCGGTTCGACCTCGACGGCCGGGGCTTCGACGGCCGGGGCTTCCGGAGCCTCGGCGGGGGGGAGCTGCTCCTGTCGCACGTCCTGCTGTGCCGGTTCCGTGTACTGCGGCCCGTCGTCCTGTCCGGCGGCGGGGGTCTCGACGGCCCAGGGCGCTCCGGCGGCCTGCGGCGCGGCGAACTCCACGACTCCCCCGTCCACCGCGCCGGCCTCCTGGGCGAAGGCGGCCGGTACGGCGTCCTGGGCGAAGGCGGCCGGTACGGCGTCGTGAGCGACGGGCTCGGAGAGCGCCGCCGGCCCCGTGACCTGGAGCGGATCGGCGGCGGGCTCCTCGACGGCGGCCTCGGGGAATGCCTGCTCCGCGGGGCCAAGCGCCTCGGGGGCGGCGGCCCCAGCGGGCGCCTGGACCTGCTCGGGCAGCGGAGCCGCGGTGAACCCGGTGGCGGGCACCGAGCCCTGCACGGGGAAGTACGGCTCCTGGGTCGCCTCGGGCGCGAAGACGGGCGCCGGAGCGAAGGTTTCGCCCGCTTCGGGGACCGCCGTCCCCGCCGGGGCGATCACCGGGTCGGTCTCGGTCACCGGGACCTCCGCCGGAGCTTCTGCCGCTACCTCTGTCGGCAGCTCCGCGAGGGCGCGACCCGTCGCGAACTCCTGGGCGGGGGCGGCCGGTTCGAACCCCGGCGCCGCCTCGGGTGCGGCCGCGGCTTCCGGTGCGGGCAGCGGGAGCGCCTGGGCCGGTACGGAGTCCGCCGGGGCGGTCGCCGTCGGGTCCGCGCCGACGGGAACGATCCCGGCCGAGGCGGCTTCGGCCGACACGGCCTCGGGCGAAGGGGTCTCGGGCGAAGGGGTCTCGGCGGGCGCGGCTTCGTGGAAGGCGGGCTCGGGCGGCAGGGTCTCGCCTGCCGGGTCCACGTCCGCGACGGGCTGCTCGGCGGCGGCCACCGGCGCGGGCGCACCCCACGGGGCGGCGCCCTGCAGCGGGATCCCGGCCGACTCCGGGAGTTCGCCCAGCTGCGGGCCCGGGAGAACGGGCGCCTCGGCGTACGGGGGAACCTCGGCCGCCTGCACGGGAACCTCGGCCTGCGCCGGAACCTCGGTGTGGACGGGGGCCTCGGTGTGCGCCGGGTACTCGGGCGCCACGGGGGCCGGGGGCACCGCACGGACAGGCGCCGGGGGTTGCGGGGACCCCGCCGGGCCACGGTCGGCCAGCGAGCGCACGAGGCCGCTCTGGCCGCCGTACGAGGGGCCGCCGACCGAGGGGCCGCGGTGCAGCGGACGGCGGGACGGCGCGGAGGCCATCGCGTGCGCGGCGGCGGGTGCGGACGCCGGGGCCGGAATGCGTACTCCGCCGAGGTCGTAGGCGCCCGAGTCGTGGCCCACGGGCTCCTGGGGCGCGGGCTCCTGGGCCTGGGACGGGTAGGTGCTCTGCGGGGGGAACTGCGAAAAGGCGTCCTCGGCGGGCGCCGGGACGATCTGCGGGTCGCTCCACGCACCCTGGGCGGCGGGCATCAACAGCACGTCGTCCTCGAAGGGTGCCTGCTCGGAGGGGTCGAGGTAGGTGTAGGCATCCGGGGCGAGGACGCCCGGCTGCTCCACCATGCCTGCGTTCTCCGGCTGTCCCTCGCCCGGGATCTGGCCGGTGTCAGTCATGCGTACCCCTCGCCCATCGTCAGTGCTTCTTCGGCCCATCGCCCGGGACGCCCGCGTCACGGCACGCCGGTGCTCGTCAACTAGAACGAGCGGGCTCGCCGCGCGGCACGAAACGCCCGCAGACCTCGTACCTATTCTGGCGGCCGTTCGCCGCGGCGACAGGTCTGTCGCGCCGCGGTTCGCTGTGGACTGCGCCACTTCGCGCGTTCCCGGTTGCGCCGTACCACAGGGAGAATCTAGATGACTCCCTTTCCGGACATTGACGCACGAAGCGACGAACGACCGGTTCGGTACAACAATCGGCCAGCCTACCTTCCGCCCTGTAGCGAGCTGGTCACGGGGCAAGATCCGAACGCACCGCGCAGAGCAGGAACGCGACGGACCGTTCGCGTTCTTCCCAGTCCGAGGTGTCCAGGTCCACGGACTGGAGGAGCACGCACTCCACCGTGTAGCCGCTGCCGGAGAGCGCGGTGACGAGGGCCTCCGCCTGGTCCCGGGTGGAGGCGTGGGTGACGATCCGCTCGGGGCGCCGGTCGGCGACGGCGAGGGCCACGGGAACGCCGCCGCTGCCGATGCGTACGACATCGGGTTCGGGAAGCCGTTCGAGCACGTGCGGGGCGAGGCCCTGGACGACCTGGACGGCCACGCCGAAGGAGCGGGCCGCGGCGGTCGCCCGGGCGCAGGCGGCGGGGTCGCGGTCGACGGCGATGACGGCCGCGCCGAAGCGGGCCGCCTCGACGGCCAGCGCACCGGTTCCCGAGCCGATGTCCCAGACCAGGTCGCCGGTACGCGGGCCGAGGCGGGCCAGTTGGGCGGCGCGTATCCCGGCGGATTCGCCCTCGGTGCTCTGTCCCGTACACGACCGGTCGTGTACGGACGGTTCGTGCGCGGCGGGCGCGTGTCCGGCCGGTTCGTATCCGGCGGCCGCGTGTCCGGCGGGCGCGTTCCCGGTGCGGCGGTAGGCGTCCTCGGGCAACGCCCAGCCCCGTACGCCGTCGGGGCGGGCGGGGTCGCGGCCGCCGATCCAGCCGGCGGAGGCGGTGGTGGGGCCGCTGCCCACGACGATGACGACGTTCGGGTCGCGCCAGTCGTGGTCGGCGGCCCTGTCGGAGGTGAGGACGGTGACGCGCTCCCGGGCGGTGCCGAGCTCCTCGCAGATCACGAAGGTGCGGTGGACGCCTTCGAGCAACAGGGCCAGTTCGGCGGGGCCGGCGCCGGGTGAGGTGAGGACGGCGACCTTGTGGTGGGCCCGGCAGACGTTGACGGCACGTCGCAGGGTTCTCGGGTGGGCGACGACGACCTGGGCGTCGTCCCAGGGCATCCCGGCGCGGGCGAAGGCGGTGGCGACGGAGGAGACGGCGGGCACGACCTCGACCTCCAGGCCGTGTTCGGGCGCGCGGAGGGTGCGTACGACTCCGAAGAAGCCGGGGTCGCCGTCCGCCAGGACGACGGCGCTCCCCCGGTGTCCGGCGATGCACCGGGCGGCGAGGTCCACGCTGCCGAGGCGGATGCGCTCGGCGTCGCGGGGCACGTCGGCGAGCGCGAGGTGGTGTGCGGCTCCGGCGACGAGTGTGGCGGCGGAGAGTGCTGCCGTGGCCGCTCTGGTCAGCGGTGAGCCGTCCCAGCCGATCACCGTGACGCGGTCGGCCATCGTCGTCCGTCTCCTGGAGTGGTGGGGTGGGAGGGGGCGTTCGCCGCCGGGGCGGTGCCCGCCTCCGCGGGATGGATCCGGGTAGAGGCTATCGGGTCGCTCGCAAGGGCCGGTCCGGAGGGGAGGCGGGCGGCGGCTCTCCGTCAGTTCCAGTCGTTGAAGGTGCCGTAGCCGCCCGCGTCCGCGAGCTGCTCGGCGACGCCCTCGAGGTCCTCCGGGAGGAGTCCCCACACGATGAGGTCGGTGCGGAAGTCGACCCACTCGCCGTCCTCGGTCTGCGTCCGCGCTATCCGGGCGTTCCGCAGGACGCCCTCGCTGATGCAGCCGAGTTTCTGGGCGACCTGCTGGGAGGCGGTGTTGTCTGCCTGGGTCCGCAACTCGATGCGCTCGAAGGCCTGGTCGCGGAAGAGCCACTCGGCGAGCGCCAGCACCGACTCGGTGGCGTATCCCTCGCCCCGCGCCCAGTGGGCGGTGACGTAGACGACCTCGGTGGAGCGGGTGCGCCAGTCGGTGTTCAGCAGCCGCACGGAGCCCACGAGCCGCTGCGTGAGGAACTCGTGGACGGCGAAGACGATGCCGCGGCCCTGGGTCCGCTCACCCGGGGCGATCCGCCGGATCCACCGCTCGCCGTCGAGCCGGGTGTACGGCTGCGGGCCGTCCGTCCAGGCGGTGACGGCCTCGTCGTTCATCATGTCGGTCAGCTCCGGGAGGTCCGACATGTCGTAGGGGCGCAGCACCAGTCGGTCCGTGCTGATCGAGATCGACGGAAAGGTGGTAGTCATGCGCAGCTCCATGCCGAAGACCGGTAAAGGCACAGCATGCAGTATCGGGCGCGCGCCGCGCATGGGCGGGTCCGCGCGGCGGAGCCCCGCACCTCCTCGGCGGGAGGGACGGGGCTCCGTGGGCGGGCGCGGGGCGCCGGTCAGGAAGCGGCCGGGGTACCGAAGGCGGGGATGACGGCGCCCTCGTAGGTGTCCTCGATGTACTTCTTGACCTCGTCGGAGTTGAGGAGCTTCGCGAGCTTCTCGACGCGGGGGTCGGTCTCGCCGCCCTTCTTGACGACCAGGACGTTGGCGTACGGGTTGTCGGCCGCCTTCTCCAGGGCCAGCGCGTCCGTCGCCGGCTTGAGCCCGGCCTCGATCGCGTAGTTGCCGTTGATGACGGCGGCGTCGACGTCGTCCAGGGCGCGGGGCACGGTGGCGGCCTCCAGCTCCTTGAACTTCAGGCCCTTGGCGTCGGTGATGTCGCTCAGCCCGGCGTCGGTGCCGACACCGGCCTTGAGGGTGATCAGGCCCTGGTCGGCGAGGAGCAGGAGTGCGCGGCCCTCGTTGGTGGTGTCGTTGGGCACCGCGACCGTCTGGCCGGACTTGATGCCGGCGACGGAGTCGGCCTTCTTGGAGTAGAGGCCGAGCGGCTCCAGGTGGACGTCGACGACCGGCACGAGGTGGGTGCCGTTCTTCTTGTTGAAGTCGTCCAGGTAGGGCTTGTGCTGGAAGAAGTTGGCGTCGATCTGACCGTTCTCGGTGGCGGTGTTCGGCAGGACGTAGTCCGTGAACTCCTTGACCTCCAGTTTGAGGCCGGCCTTCGCCGCGAGGTTCTTCTTCACGAAGTTCAGGATGTCGGCGTGCGGCGTCGGGGACGCGCCCACGACGAGGGCCTTGGAGGTGTCGGCGCTCGCGCCGGTGCCTCCGGCGGCCGGGTCGGAGTCGGTACCGCAGGCGCTGAGGCCCAGGGCGAGCGCGGCGGTGGCGGCGGCTGCCGCGGAGAGCTTGATGGTCTTGCGCACGAAAAGTGCCTCTTTCGGATGGTGGTGGTGTGGGCTGTCCGGTAATCCGCGGGGGATCGGTGCGCGGCGCCGGATGCGGTGCACCGCAAGGCGGAGGAGTGTCCGGATACTGGGCGTATCCGGACGCTCCGACAACGCCGCGAGGCGCCGTAGCCGGCGTCGCGCACCCACCGGGGGTTACGGGTCAGCCCTCTTGCCCGGACAAGGAGTGCGGGCTCGGCCGTCGCGCGTACGCGGCGGAGCGGACGCGGGACGGAGTGGTGGGGCGCCGGCGGCCGGGGCGCGTCAGGCGGTGCGGCCGCGGCGGGCGAGCAGGCGTCCGGCGAGGTCGCCGATGAGCTGCACGAGGGTCACGAGGACGATGAGCAGCACGACGGTGACGATCATGAACCGGTTGTCGAAGCGCTGGAATCCGTAGGTGACGGCCTTGGAGCCGAGTCCCTCGCCGCCCACGGCGCCGGCCATCGCGGAGTATCCGATGAGCACGATCACGGTGGTGGTGACGCCCGAGATCAGCGAGGGCAGGGCCTGCGGGAGCAGGACCTTGCGGACGATGGTGGGGATGGAGCCGCCCATCGACTGGACCGCCTCGACGAGTCCGTGGTCGACCTCGCGGACGGCGGTCTCCACCAGGCGTGCGAAGAAGGGGATGGCGCCGACGGCCAGCGGGACGATCATCGCGGTCGGGCCGATGAAGGTGCCGACGACCCAGGTGGTGAAGGGGATCAGCGCGATCAGCAGGATGATGAAGGGCAGCGAGCGGCCGATGTTGACGACCACGCCGACGATCTTGTTCACCACGGTGTTCTGGAGCAGTCCGCCCTTGTCGGTGAGGACCAGCAGCACTCCGAGCGGCAGACCGACGGCGACGGTGACGACCGCGGACCACAGGACCATGTAGAGGGTGTCGACGGTGCCCTGGGTCAGCAGGGGCTGCATTTCGGACCAGGTCACTTCGCGGCCTCCTCGGTGAGCGGGGCGGTGGCTTGCTCGGGTATCGCGGTGGCGGCGGCCTCGTCCACGACCTCGGCCCGCAACCCCTGCTCGCGCAGGAAGCCGATGGGCACGACGTTCTCCTCGAAGCCGCCGGGCAGCTCGATGCGCATGCGGCCGATCTGGTTGCCGCCCACGGTGTCCATGGCCGCGCCGAGGATCGAGATGTCGATGTTGTACGTACGGGAGAGCTGGGAGATCACCGGTCGGCCGGCCGAGTCGCCGTGGAAGGTGACGTCGACGACGGTGCGGCCGGGGCCGGAGGTGCCGCCGCCGACGGGGAAGAGTGCGTGGGCCAGCTCGGAGCCTGGGGTGGCGAGGAGTTCGCCGACCGTGCCGGACTCGACCACGCGGCCCCGGCGCATCAGCGCGGCGGAGTCGCAGACCGTCTTGACGACGTCCATCTCGTGGGTGATGAGCAGGACGGTCAGGCCGAGCTGCTGGTTGAGGTCGCGCAGCAACTGGAGGATGGACCGGGTGGTCTCGGGGTCCAGCGCCGAGGTCGCCTCGTCCGAGAGCAGCACCTTCGGGTCGCCGGCCAAGGCGCGGGCGATGCCCACGCGCTGTTTCTGGCCACCGGAGAGCTGTCCGGGATACGCCTTCGCCTTGTCGCCGAGCCCGACCAGGTCGAGCAGTTCGAGTGCCCTGCGGGAGCGGTCGCGGCCGGGCACGCCGAGGATCTCCAGCGGGAGTTCCACGTTGCCCTGGACGGTGCGCGAGGCCAGCAGGTTGAAGTGCTGGAAGACCATGCCGATGCGGCTACGCGCCTCGCGCAGTTCCTTGCCCGCCCGGCGGCCCCGGCCGGCGAGGGCGGTGAGGTCCTGACCGGCCACGGTCACGGTGCCGGAGGTGGGTCGCTCCAGCAGGTTGACGCAGCGGATGAGGGAGGACTTGCCGGCGCCGCTCTGGCCGATGACGCCGAAGACCTCACCCTCCTCGACGTGCAGATCGACTCCGCCGAGTGCGGTGACCTCACGGTCGCGCGACTGGTAGACCTTCGTGAGGCCCGAAGTGGTGATCACAGGGTTTCCGTCACTGTCGAGTGCTCGCGGCGGTGTGGTGCGCCGGGCACGGGGCGATCGTCCGAGGGAGACGCACCGGCCCTCGTCGGCCGGGATCTCGGCACGGCCGCGGCACAGGGGTACCGGTCGAGCCGTGCGGGGCCGGAGCGTCCCTACCGGGGAACCGGGAGGCGACGACGCCGGCGCGGTCTCGCTTCGGGGCGCGAGACTCTGGCGGGGGCCCTCAGATGGCGCGCATTCGACACATACAGCGAGCACCGGGCGTACGGATCGCCTCGGTCGCACGGGTGCGGCTGCTCGTCGTGGTCATGCGCCAAGTAAAACAGATGTAACGACGAGCGGAACCGGTGCGTCCGGATGCCGGACACTCCCGCCGAGACCGCCGACCGCCGCCGCGCCCCGTCACGCCCCGCTCGCGTACCTCTCCGACCTGCGGGAACGCGGCCACTGGGCGAGGTCGCCCGGCCGGGGCCCCCGGCCTTTGCCCGGCCCGGGTTCCTGTGGCGGACGCCACGGCCCGCCGGGGCGGGCGCGCGCCCCGGCCGGGCGCCAGGCACCGCTGCCCTGCCTTCGCCGGGCCCCGTGCACGACTTCGGGGCCTTCGCACACGAGTGCCCGGCCTTCGCGCACGACCGCCGGGAGGCGGGGCCGGACGCGGGCAGGGGGTACGGCCGTAATACCCTCGGCTCATGCTCGACGCCCTGACGGTCACGCTCGCCGTGGCCGCGCTCGCCCTCGCCGCCTGGTGCGGATTCGCCGCCTACCGGGACCAGCCGACCAAGGACTGGCACTTCATCGGCATGGCGGTCGTCACGCTGCTGGCCCTCGCCCAGCTGGTGGTGGGGATCGTGCAGCTGGGGCGCGGCGAGCGCCCGGAGCAGGGCATGACGATCTTCATCTGCTATCTCATCGGCTGTTTCGCGGCCGTTCCCGCGGCGGGATTCCTGTCACTGAGCGAGCGCACCCGCTGGGGCTCGGCGACGGTGGCCGCCGGCGCGGTGGTGCTGGCCGTGCTCGAAGTACGGCTCTACGACATCTGGGGAAACTGACGTGACCGGTACCGATCGCACCGAGACCCCGGCACCGGCCGGAGCGGCGGCGCAGAAGCAGCCGTTCGACCTGGGCACCGGCCCCGGGCGCGTACTCGTCTGGTTCTACGGGGTGTTCACGGTCGCCGCCGCCTCGCGGGCGATCGTCCAGATCATCCTGGACTTCGGCAAGGCTCCGCTGGCGTACGTACTGTCGGCCGTCGCCGCCCTGGTGTACGGGTTCATCACGTACTCCCTGGTGCGCGGCGGCGAGAAGGCGCGCCGGGCCGCCCTGGTCTGCTGCGCCGCCGAACTCACGGGCGTTCTGATCGTGGGCACCTGGACGATGCTGGAGCCCTCCGCCTTCGCGGACGCCACCGTCTGGTCGGACTTCGGCATGGGCTACGTCTTCATCCCGGTGATCCTGCCGGTCACCGGACTGCTCTGGCTGCGCCGGGCCAAGCAGGCCTGATACCGGGTGCGTTCCCGGGCCCGCGGGGTCCGGGGCGATGTGCGGTGACCGCGCGGTCCCGCTCCGCACGTCGCGTGCGGGCGGGACTTCGCGTTCCTGCCGGCCGGGGAGCCGCCCGGCCGTGGAGCCGCTACGCGCTCGCCAGGTACTCCTGGGCCGCCGGGGCCTCCTTCTCCAGCAGGATCTGGCGCACCCCGTCCTCGCCGGTCTCCGCGCCGATCTGCGCGTATCCGGCGCGGCGGTAGAGGCGCAAATTGCCCTCGCTGCGGTGCCCGGTGTGCAGCCTGAAGCGGGTGGCCGCGCGTTCGGCCGCGAGCCCCGTCTCCGCCGCGCGCAGCAGCCGGGCGCCGAGGCCGTGGCCCTGGAGCCGGGGGTGGACGCAGAGCTTGCCGATCCGGCCGGTGCCGTCCTCCGCCGTGAACCCCCGGACGGCGCCGACGACCTCGTCGCCGAGCCGGGCCACGAAGACCAGGTCGGTGGCGAGTTCGTCCTGGACGGACTCCAGGGTCTGCACGAGCGGGTCGATGCGGTAGTTCCCGTAGAGCTCCGCCTCGCTCTGGAAACAGAGGTACTGGAGCCTGAAGAGCTGCTCGGCGTCGTCAGGGTCCGCCGCCGAGATGATCACACTCATGCCCATGTGTGCATGCCTTCCGCTCACCTGATAGGCCGGTTGTCTATCGCACCCTTCCCCGCGTGCCGGGAGCGGCAACCTCGGCCGCGAGCATTCTGCGGAGACATCCAAGACATCGGGAACGAATCGGCCCCAAGCTCCCCTGTGACATACCCAACTCCCCCGCGATTTCACGGTAGGTGCGGTCGCCGGGGTCGAGCAGGGCGGTCAACAGCCCGGTGCAGCGGCCGGGCAGCCGGGCGACGGCCGCGCGCAGCGCCCGCCGTTCGGCGGCGCCGAGGGTGGCGCGCTCCGGACAGCTGCCCGGTCCCGCGACGGGACCGCCGTCGGCGTGCGGGAGTTCACGCAGGGCGGCGCGGCGGGCCCCGCGGACCTCGGCGCGTACGGTCTCGCGCACCCAGCGGGGCGGATCGGGTAACGGAACCCCGGAGGCGAGGCGCTCCAGCAACCTCAGCCAGACGGTCTGTTCGAGGTCGGCCGGGTCCGTGCCCGTCGCCGGCGCCTCGGCCGTCACCTCGGCGCGGACCAGCGGGTGCAGGGCCGTCAGCACCACGACGGTGTACGCGGTGGGAGCGCCCGGAGCGCGGTGGGAGCGGGGGGCGACGCCCGGCGCGCGGCCGGGGGAGGTCGTCCCGCGCCCGGCGAGGGGTGTTGCGGGTTCGGCGGTGGTCACGCCCGCTCAACGCGTCCCGCGCGCGGGTGGTTGCACGGGGCGGGAAGTGCCACCCGACCGGGGCACGGCGGGTCCGGCGCTGACGGCGGACCGGCCCCGCCCCGGCGGGTGGAGGGGACCGTCAGGCGCGGTGGGCGTCGGCCGCCGCGAGGAGTGCGGTGTCGGCGTTGTCGGAGAAGATCCCGTCGATGCCGGTCGCGAAGTACGCGCGGAAGGCGCCGAACGCGTCGCCGTACGCATTGGGGTCGGTGCCCCAGCGGAACTCGGTGGGCAGGAAGACGTTCTCGTTGCGCATCGTGTACGGGTGCAGGATCAGCCCCTGCGCGTGCGCGTCCCGGACCAGGGTGGTCGGCGCGGCGAGGCGGCCGGCGGAGTCCCTGGGGACGACCAGGTCGAGGGTGGGGCCGATGCCCTGGGCGAAGGAGGCAATCCACTTCAGGCCGGCCGGGGTGACGAGGTCGGCGACGGTGCGCGGGTCGCCCGCTTCGGTGAAGTCCCAGGGGCGCGAGGTCGCGCCGCCGAGCAGCACGATGCGCGGGGTGGACACCAGTCGGGAGAGCCGTCGCACGGAGTCGGGCTCGAACGACTGGAGGATGAGGGCGGCGTCGGCGCGGTCGCGTCCGTAGCGGCGCAGCAGCTTGGCGAGCGGCTCCTCCAGCGCCAGGCCGAGCTTCCGGAAGTACGTGGGGTGCTTGGTCTCGGTGTAGAGCCAGACCGGCTTGCCGCGCTTGCGGCCCTCGGCGTCGGCCCAGCGCAGGACCTCCTCGAAGGTGGGGATCTCCCAGCGGCCGTCGTAGAGGGTGTTCTTCTGACGGTTGCCGGGGATGCGCTCGGTGGCCCGCAGGGTCTTGAGCTCGGCGAGGGTGAAGTCCTCGGTGAACCAGCCGGTCAGCGGGACACCGTCGACCGTCTTGGTGGTCTTGCGGCCTGCGAACTCGGGGTGGGAGGCGACGTCGGTGGTACCGGTGATGTCGTTCTCGTGGCGGCAGACGAGGTGGCCGTCCTTCGTCGGGACGAGGTCCTGCTCGATGATGTGGGCGCCGAGGTCCAGCGCGAGCCGGTACGAGCCGAGGGTGTGCTCGGGGCGGTAGCCGCTCGCGCCCCGGTGGCCGACGACGGTGGGCACGGGCAGGTCGCGCAGGTGACGCCCGGCGCCGCGCCCGCCGTCCCCGCGGGTGTCGTCGTGGCCGCGGTCGTCGGCCGCTGCGGTGCCGGCGGCCGAGAGGCCGAGAGTGGTCGTGCCGAGCACCGCGGCTCCGAGCAGGGCCCGGCGGCGGGGGCTCTTGCGCGTACGCTCTGTCATGGACGCTCCTCGCATGTGATGTTCGGGTGGCGGAACCGGCTTCGGCACGGCCCCGAGCGTAGGCACGGGGCCGGTACACCAGGGGTCGGGCGGGCCAACACACCGCGAACTCGTGTCAACACTGCGTATCCGTCGTGTGAACCCGATGTGCGGTCGGCGGGTCGCCGCGAGTATCGTCCTCACCTGCACAGACCATCGCGTCACCGCCCCGGCCGGCCCGGCCACGACACCGGAGGAACCGTTGTCCCGACTCACGGTCATCAAGGCAGTGCTCGGCCCGATCCTGCGCCTGATGTTCCGCCCCCAGATCGAGGGCGCCGAGAACATCCCTGGAACCGGTCCGGTGATCCTCGCGGGCAACCACCTCACCTTCATCGACTCGATGATCATCCCGATCTGCTGCGACCGGCCGGTGTACTACATCGGCAAGGACGAGTACGTGACCGGCAAGGGCCTCAAGGGACGCATGATGGCCTGGTTCTTCACCGGCAGCGGCATGATCCCGGTGGACCGCGACGGCGGGCGGGGCGGAGTCGCCGCACTGATGACGGGCCGCCGGGTGCTGGACGAGGGTGGCGCCTTCGCCATCTACCCGGAGGGCACCCGCTCCCCCGACGGCCGGCTCTACCGGGGCCGTACGGGCATCGCCCGCCTCACCCTGATGACGGGCGCCCCGGTGATCCCCTTCGCGGTGATCGGCACGGACAAGCTCCAGCCGGGCGGCGCCGGGATCCCCCGGCCGGGGAAGGTGACGGTCCGCTTCGGCGAGCCGATGGAGTTCTCCCGGTACGAGGGCATGGACCGCGACCGCTACGTGCTGCGCGCGGTGACGGACTCGGTGATGTCCGAGGTCATGCGTCTCTCCGGCCAGGAGTACGTGGACATGTACGCGACGAAGGCGAAGGCCGCGTAACCAGCGGCACGGGGCATCCGGGCCCGCCCACCGACGGACGACCTGTCGGGAGGCGGGCCCTTCGCACGTCTGCCCGCGTTCGGAAAAACCGAGGCACGGCAGGAAGGCCAGGAGTACCGTGCCGGGCGTGACCGACAAGGAAGACTTCTTCGGAGAGCGGATCGCGGCGGCGTACGACGAGCGTTCGGACGACATGTTCGCGCCGGATCTGGTGGGCACGACCGCCGACTTCCTGGCGGAGCTCGCAGGCGGCGGCCGGGCACTCGAACTCGGCATCGGAACCGGGCGGATCGCGCTGCCCCTGGCGCGGCGCGGGGTCCCGGTGCACGGCATCGACCTGTCCCGGGCGATGGTGGAGCGGCTGCGCGCCAAGCCGGGCGGCGACTCGATCGGGGTGACGATCGGGGATTTCACCGGTACGAAGGTGGACGGCACCTTCACCCTCGCGTACCTGGTCTTCAACACGATCATGAACCTGACGACCCAGGCGGACCAGGTGGCCTGTTTCCGCAACGTCGCGGACCACCTCGCGCCGGGCGGCACCTTCGTGATCGAGGTGATGATCCCCGAGCTGCGCAAACTCCCCGCCGGGCAGCGGATCGTGCCCTTCCACACGAGTGCGACGCGCTGGGCGTACGACGACTACGACGTCGCCACCCAGTCGGTGAGCTCGAACTACGTGGACCTCGCCGACGGACGGGGCGAGTACCGCTCGATCCCCTTCCGCTACGTGTGGCCCGCCGAACTCGACCTGATGGCGCAGCTCGCGGGGATGCGGCTGCGGGAGCGCCACGAGGACTGGGACCGGTCCCCGTTCGGCAACGAGAGCGGGCGGCACGTCTCGGTGTGGGAGAAGCCCGTCGACTGACAGCCGGCCAGCGCTTCACGGGTGCTCGGCGCCCTCCTCCAGCCGCTGTCCGCGCAGCAGGAACCAGGCGGCCACCGCCGTCGCCAGCAGCACGGCGGCGCCGATCCCGGCGGCGGCCCGCAGCCCGTCGGTGAAGGCGGTCTGCGCGGCGGCGAGCAGCGGATCGGCCTGGGCAGCAGGCAGCGTTCCGGCCGCCTCCACGGCTCCGCCGAGCGACTCGTGGGCGGCGGCCGTGGTGTCCGGCGGGACTCCGGCCGGGGTGGGGAAGCCCTGGTAGACGCCGGTCACGATGGACCCGAGCAGGGCGATGCCGAGGGCGGCGCCGAGTTCGTACGCGGTCTCCGAAACGCCGGAGGCGGCACCGGCCTGCTCCTTGGGGACGCTGGAGAGGATCACGTCGGCGGTCACGGTGAAGGCGAATCCCGCGCCGACGCCGACGACGAGCATCACCGCGCCGATCGGCGGGTACGCGGTCTCCTGGCCGATCAGGGTGACCGCCGCCAGGGCCGCGCCGACGGCGGCGAGCCCGCCGGAGACGACGGCCCGCACCGAGAACCGGCGGGCCGCCCGGCCGGCCAGCAGGCCCGCCACCACCGATCCCGCGGCGGCGGGCAGCTCCGCGAGGCCGGCCTCCAGTGGGCCGCGGCCCTGGACCAGCTGGAGGAACTGGGAGAGGAAGAAGACGAGCCCGGAGAGGCCGAGAATGGTGAGCAGATCGGCGAGGACGGCGCCCGAGAATCCGCGGTGGTGGAAGAGGCGTACGTCGATCAGGGGCGCAGGAAGACGGAGTTGCCTGCGGACGAACCACACCAGCGCGGCGGTGCCGATGACGGCGGAGAGCACGACGCCCCACCCGAATCCGTGTGCGGCCGCCTCCTTGACCGCGTAGACGACCCCGATGACGCCGACGAGCGAGAGGGCGACGCCGGGCAGGTCCCAGGGGCCGGGGGCGGGGTCCTTCGATTCGGGGATGAGCCGGGCACCCACCACGACGAGTACGGCCATCACCGGCAGGTTGATGAGGAAGACCGAGCCCCACCAGAAGTGTTCGAGGAGGAATCCGCCGACCACGGGCCCGACCGCCGCGCCGGCCGAGGCCGCCGCGCCCCAGATACCGATGGCGAGGCTGCGCTCGCGGGGGTCGTGGAAGATGTTGCGGATCAGGGCCAGGGTGGAGGGCATCAGGGTGGCTCCCGCGACACCGAGCAGCGCGCGGGCCGCGATCATCGTCTCGGCGCTGTTGGCGTACGCGTTGAGGACGGAGATCGCCCCGAACGCGGTGGCGCCCGTCAGGAGGAGCTTCTTGCGGCCGACGCGGTCGCCGAGGCTGCCCATCGAGACGAGGAGCCCGGCGATCACGAAGGAGTAGACGTCGCCGATCCAGAGCAGCTGGGTGCCGGTCGGTTCGAGGTCCTCGGTGAGGTACGGGGTCGCGAGGCCGAGGACGGTGGCGTCCACCGCGACCAGCAGGACGGCGAGGACGAGGACCGTCAGCGCGATCCAGCGGCCCGGACGGTCGGCGTCGGCCTCTTCGGTGCCGGTCCCCCGGTCGGCTGTGCTCATCGCTCCACGCTCCGTCCCGCGCCGCCGCGCGGCAACCCGGCGGTCGGACGGATGGCCCTGCCGGACCCGACGGCCGTAGGGCCTGTAGGGGGTTGGCTCGCGGCGTCGCGGGGCTGGGCCCGCGCACTCGCGGCGCTGCCGGAGCGCCCTGGTAGCTCCGCTACCAGGGCGCTCCGGCGCCTGGCGATCGCACGCACCCAGCCCCCCCTCCTTCTTCCGCGCGACAACCCCCTACAGGCCCTGACTCGGTACCGCTCCGGGCCACCGGGCGGCAGCATGTGGTCATGGGTACCAAACCGCTGCTGCTGATCGACATCGACGGTCCGCTGAACCCGTACATGGCGCTCTCCCGGCGCCGTGCCCCGGAAGGGTACCGCCGCCACCGGATGCGCCCGACGGGGTGGGAGACCGGGCAGGCCCTGCCGGTGCTGCTCAATCCGGCGCACGGCCCGGCGCTGCTGGCGCTGGCCGGCCGGTACGAACTGGTCTGGGCCACCACCTGGAAGAACGAGGCCAACGTGTGGGTCGGCCCGCACCTGGGGCTGCCGGTGCTGCCCTTCGTCGACTGGCCGGTGGTGGGCGGGAGCGCGGGCGACGGGACCTTCTGGAAGACGCGGCACGTCGTGGCGTACGCGGCCGGGCGGCCGTTCGCCTGGATCGACGACGAGGTCCGCGAGCAGGACCGGGCGTGGGTGGCGGCCCACCACCCCGGCCCGGCGCTGCTCCGGCAGATCGATCCGGCCGTCGGCCTGGAGCGGCCGGACTTCGACGCGCTGGCCGACTGGGCGGCCTGAGGGACTCCTGGGCAGGCGGGCCGTCAGCTCCAGGGCAGCGCGGCCCGGTACCGCCAGTACGCCTCCGGGTCCTCCACGAGGGTGGCGAACCGGGCCCGTTCCTCCTCACCGAGGTCGAGCGTGACGGCGTGCAGGTTCCCGGAGAGCTGCAGAGCCGTGGCCGCACCGGAGAGGACGACACCGGCCCACGGCTGGTGGAGCACATGGGCGAGGGCCACCGCGTCGCTGCCGAGTTCCCGGTCCCGGGCGATCTCGCGGATCAGCGCCGGCGCCTGAGTACCGGCCAGCCGTCCGTTCGCCATGCCCTCCTTGACGATCACCGTGAGGCCGGCTCCGTGGGCCTCGGCGAGTGCCGGGCCCGCCGAGGTCTCCAGGGCGTTGAACGTCGCCTGGACGGTACGGAAGAGGGGTTCGCCGTCGACCGTGACCGCCAGGGCCGCCAGGATGGCGTCCTTCTGGCCGGGCCCGCTGGTGGAGAGGCCGATGGTGACGCCTTCGGCGGCCAGGTCGGCGAGCCGGGCGTGGAGTTCCTTGTCGGTGAGGGCGGGGCTGTCGGCGGTCACCGAGTGGATCTGGTAGAGGTCGAGCCGGTCGCCGAGCAGCGCGCGGGTCTCGGCGCGCTGGCGGTCGAAGGTGGCCACGCCGTGGTCCTTGACCTCGTGCGCCTCGGCCTCGACCGACCAGCCGGCGGTGTAGGTGTACCCCCATTTGCTGCCGACCACGACGTCGTCGAGGGCGGGGCGGGCGGTCAGCCACTCGGCGAGGAACGCCTCGGAGCGGCCGTACGAGCGGGCCACGTCGATGTAGCGGACGCCCTGCGCGTAGGCCGCGTCCAGGAGTTCGTGGGTGCGGTCGCGCAGGGCATCGGGGGTGCGGTCCTCGGGCAGGTCGAGGTCGCGGTGGAGATTGATGTAGCCGGGCCTGCCGACGGCGGCCAGGCCGAGCCCGATGTGGGCGGTCGAGGCGGTGGCCGCGGTCAGGCGGTCGAATGGCATCGCGGGCTCCTCGTGGATCCGGGGTCGTCTCTGCACCCTTCCCCGTCAACGTAGCCCGCGTCGCCGTGCGTACACCTCGGACCCGCCCGCCGACGACGCTGTCCAGACCGGGTGGACCCGGTCCGGACGGCGTGGTCCGGACGGCGTGGGCCCTACCGCCGGGCGGTCGCCCAGGCGTGCTGGACCGCGAGGTCCCGCTTGATCTCGGCGAGCTGGATCGCGACGGCGGACGGGGCCGTACCGCCGCGGCCGTCGCGCGAGGCGAGCGCGCCGGGCACGTTGAGGACGGTACGGACCTCGGGGGTGAGGTGCTCGGAGATCTTCGCGAACTGCTCGTCGGTCAGTTCGTCGAGCTCGATGCCCTGGTGCTCGCACTCCTTGACGCATTCGCCCGCGACCTCGTGCGCGACCCGGAACGGCACACCCTGCTTGACCAGCCACTCGGCGATGTCGGTGGCGAGCGAGAAGCCGGCCGGGGCCAGCTCCTCCATGCGCTCCCGGTTGACGGTGAGCGTGGCCATCATGCCGGTGAAGGCGGGGAGCAGGACCTCCAGCTGGTCGCAGGAGTCGAAGACGGGCTCCTTGTCCTCCTGGAGGTCGCGGTTGTACGCGAGCGGGAGCGCCTTGAGGGTCGCCATCAGGCCGGTCAGGTTGCCGATGAGCCGCCCCGACTTGCCGCGCGCCAGCTCGGCGATGTCCGGGTTCTTCTTCTGCGGCATGATCGAGGAGCCGGTGGAGAACGCGTCGTGCAGGGTGACGAAGGAGAACTCCTTCGTGTTCCAGATGATGATCTCCTCGGCGATCCGGGAGAGGTTGATCCCGGTCATCGCGGTGATGAACGCGAACTCGGCGACGAAGTCGCGCGAGGCCGTGCCGTCGATGGAGTTGGCGACGGAGCCGCCCTCGAAGCCGAGGTCCGCGGCGACCGCCTCCGGGTCGAGCCCGAGGGAGGAGCCGGCCAGCGCGCCGGAGCCGTACGGCGAGACCGCCGTCCGCTCGTCCCACTGGCGCAGCCGCTCGGCGTCCCGGGAGAGTGCCTGCACATGGGCCAGGACGTGGTGGGCGAAGAGCACCGGCTGGGCGTGCTGGAGATGGGTCCGGCCGGGCATGGCGACGTCCGGGTGGGCCTCGGCGAGGCCGACCAGCGCGTCCTGGAGGTCGGCGATCAGCCCGCCGATGATCCGGGCGTGGTCGCGCAGGTACATCCGGAAGAGCGTGGCGACCTGGTCGTTGCGGGACCGGCCGGCGCGGAGCTTGCCGCCGAGGTCCTTGCCGAGACGCTCCAGCAGGCCGCGCTCCAGCGCGGTGTGGACGTCCTCGTCGGCGATGGTCCCGGTGAACGAACCGTCCGCGACATCGGCTTCGAGCTGGTCGAGCCCGCCGGTCATGCGGGTGAGTTCGTCGTCGGTGAGCAGGCCCGCCTTGTTGAGGACACGCGCGTGGGCGCGGGAGCCGGCGATGTCGTACGGCGCCAGCCGCCAGTCGAAGTGGACGGAGGCGGACAGCTTGGCCAGCGCCTCGGCCGGTCCGTCGGCGAAACGGCCGCCCCAGAGGCGTACGTCGCTGTTGCCGTTGGCGTTGCTCACTGCGTGCTCCTCGAAGAACAAGGGGGTGGGTGTGCGACCGCCTCCCCGCCACGGAGGATCGGGGAGGCCGGTTCTGTACGCGTGGTGCAGGCGTGGCGCGCAGTCGGGCCGGGTCACGCCGGGCGGCGGTCTTCGCGGAGGAGGCCGGGAGATTCTCCACGGCACCCCCACCGTTGGCATAACTATGCAGTCCTCCGTATGTTTTGTCAAAGAAGGGCGGGGCGTGCCGCTTCCTGCCAGGGGGTGCGGGCGGCGATCGACGCCCGCCAGGAACGCAGGATCTTCGGGGGCGTGTCCACCGCCAGCACCCCGGAGAGGACGCTTCCGGTGCGGTAGGCGACGACGAAGCGGCCGTCCGTCATGTCGCCGTCGACGACGCGGGCCTCGTCGTGGTCGCGGAGGTGCCCGTATGCCTGGATTCTCAGCCCGTACTGGTCGGACCAGAAATAGGGAACGGGTGCGAAAGGTCCGGGGCGTCCGGGACCGAGGAGGTTGCGGGCCGCGGCCATGCCTTGCTCGGCGGCGTTGGTGCGGTGCTCGACGCGCATGCCGGTGCCGAACAGCGGGTTGTACCAACGGGCGACGTCCCCGGCGGCGTAGATGCCGGGGGCCGCGGCACAGTACGCGTCGCAGCCCACCCCGTCGGTGAGGTCCAGGCCGCTGCCGGCGAGCCACTCGGTGTTGGGCCGCGAGCCGATGGCTACCAGCACGTCGTCGGCCTCGGCCGCCGTTCCGTCGGACAGGTGCACCTCTGCGGCCCGCCCCGCTACCGTCCTGATCCCGGTGACCTTCGTGCCGGTCCTCAGATCCACGCCGTGCTCCCGGTGGATCCGGGCGAGGTGGGCGCCCACCTGCCGGCCCACGACGTGGGCGAGGGGGACGGCGGTGGGCTCGACGAGGGTGACGACGGCGCCGAGGGAACGGGCTGCGGCGGCCACTTCCGTACCGAGGAATCCGGCGCCCACCACGACCAGCCGGCCCCCCGCTGCCAGCCGGTCGCGCAGCGCCAGGGCGTCGTCCATGTCCCGCAGGACATGGACGCCCGGTGTGCCGCACTCCGGCAGGCGGCGGGGCCGGACCCCGGTGGCGACGACCAGGCCGTCGTAGGCGAGCCGGGCCCCGTCGGCGAGGGTGACCGTACGGGTGGCGGGGGACAGCGAGGAGGCGGCCACGCCGAGTCGCAGGTCCAGCCCGAGGGCGTCCAGGTCTTCCGGCCGGCGCAGCCGGAGGCGGTCGGTCTGCCAGTCTCCGGTGAGGATCCGCTTCGACAACGGCGGCCGGTCGTAGGGAGGGTGCACCTCCTCGCCCACCAGGGTGAGGGAGCCGTCGAACCCCTCGCGCCGCAGGGTTTCGACGGCCGACAGACCTGCCGCCGAGGCGCCGACCACCACGATGCGGCGCGGTGGCACCGCCGTCACTCCCCCTCCAGCCGGATCGCCGCGGCCGGGCAGACGGCCACGGCCTCCTTCACGTCCTCGTGATGCTCGGCCTCCGGCCGGTCGAGGAGGAGGTGGACGATGCCGTCGTCGTCCTGGTCGAAGACGGCCGGGGCCACCATGACGCACTGTCCGGACGCCACGCACCTGGGCCGGTCGACTGTGACGCGCATGCGTTTCTCGCTTCCGTTGTCGGTTCCGCGGTCTGTTCCGCGGTCTGTTCCGTCGTCGGTTCCGTTGCGCTGCTACCAGGTGACGGGCAGGTCGTAGACGCCGTAGATGACGCCGTCGTGCTTGAAGCGGAGCTGGTCGACCCCGGCGGCCAGGGCCAGGGTGGGGATGCGCCGGTACAGGGTGCTGTAGACGACCTGCAGTTCCACACGGGCCAACGGCTGGCCGAGGCACTGGTGCACGCCGAACCCGAAGGCGACGTGCCGGCGGGCGTCGCGGGTGACGTCGAGCCGGTCCGGGTCGGGGAAGACGTCGGGGTCGCGGTTGGCGATGTCCGTGGCGCAGATGACGCCGTCCCCGGCGCGGATGGTGACGCCGCCGATCTCGATGTCCTCCGACGCCACGCGCAGACGGCCGGAGTGGACGATGGTGAGGTAGCGCAGCAGTTCCTCCACCGTCGCGGCGACCCTCTTGGGGTGGTCGCTGTCGCGGAGCAGCGCGAGCTGGTCGGGGTGGCGCAGCAGGGCGACCGTGCCCAGCGCGATCATGTTCGCGGTGGCCTCATGGCCCGCCGCGAGCAGGAGCGCACCCATCTCGGCGGCCTCGCGCGAGGTCAGTTCACCCGTCGCCACCCGCCGGACGGCCAGATCGGAGAGGATGTCGTCCCCCGGCTCGGCCAGCTTGTCGGCCAGCAGTTCCTGCAGGTAGTCGACGAGCGCCTCCGACGCCGCGACCACCTCCTGCGGGTCGCCGTTGCGGCGGACCAGGATCTTGGTCTGCTTCTGGAAGAAGTCGTGCCTCTCGTAGGGCACCCCGAGCAGTTCGCAGATCACCAGGCTGGGCAGCGGCAGCGCGAACGCTTCGACGAGGTCCGCGGGCCCGGGGCCCGCGAGCATGCGGTCGAGCAGATCGTCGACGATTCTTTGGATCGCGGGCCGCATCACCTCCACCCTCTTGATCGCGAAGGGTGCTGTCACCATGCGGCGCAGACGGGCGTGCTCGGGGTCGTCCATGGTGATGAAGGTGTGACGGGTCAGGCTCCGGGCCCGCGACCCGGCATCCCGGTGGGGGTAGCCGGGGCGCTCGGGGGCGGCGCTGATGCGCGGGTCGCCGAGCAGGGCTCGCACCTGGTCGTAGCGGGTGATCAGCCAGGGGCTGCTGCCGTCCCAGAGGCTCACCCGGGAGGGTTCACCGCCCTGCTGTTCCCGCAGCGCGGGAGGGGGGTCGAACGGGCAGCCGGCCGCCCTGGCCATCGGGTACTCGGGGTGGGGGGTCGGCGTCGTCACGGTCTCGGTCATACCTGCCTCCTGGGCAGAAGGACGTCGGACACCATCTAGATGCCTGGGGCAACGATATGAGCGGAGATCGTCGCGCCAACAGCACCGTGAGGTTTCCCGTCGCTATCCGGCCACGCGCGAAGCAAGCGGAATGTCCGGCTCTGCGCGCAATACCGCAGGGGTCCGGCCGAGACGGGTGAGGGGCCCGGCGCGACGATGTCCGCCGCCCGATCGGCTGGATGCGCGGGTACCCCTCCCCCACGCGTCGCACCACCCTGACCCGTCGTACGCCTTCGGGCGGACCGGACCGCGCGCGCCTCGGACGCCCCGAGGTGGTGTCCGGCGGATCATGGCCGGGGTCGTGACACCCGGCCCGACCTCGATCCACCGGACACCATTTAGGCTGCGCTCCATGCGGAAGCCGCCCCACCCGTCCCCCACGCGCCCACTCGCGCCCCACGAGCGCCTGGTGCGGGGCAACCCGCCGGCCACCGCAGTGGACACGGCCGATCCCGAGGCCTGGATCGACCACGACCGGCGGGTTCGCGCGACGACCGCCCGAGGAGGCGCGAGTACCTCCCCGGGCTCCGGCACCGAGGGCCCGGGGGCCGAGGTCCTCGGGCCTGGGGACCGGGCGTTCGACCCGCAGTGGGACGAGGGCGCCCGGGACGTCACATGGACGGATTTCCCGCCGACCGAGCCGGAGACCGCCCTCGCCCTCTGCCACCACCGGTGGCGGGTGCGCGAGGCCGCGGTGCCGTTCGCCGCCGGGCGACCTGCCCTGCTCCCGCTGCTCCTCCTGCGGTGCGCGGACGGCCGGGCCCCCGTACGGGAACGGGCCCGCCGGACATTCGGCGTGGCCCTGGACGGGCCCGGGGCGGCGGAGCGCGCGGCCGCGCTCGTCCCGCTGGCCGTACAACTGGCGCTCCGCCCGCACGGTGGGCCGGGTCTCGCCCTGGTCCTCGCCGCCGCCCCCGCGCTCCCGTCCTCCCTGCCCGCGCGGCTGCTGGCGAGCCCCCGGCCGAGGGCACGGCTGCTCGGCGTCGGGCTCTGCCTGCACCGGGGGCTCCTGCCGCCCGCCCGGCTCACGGAGTTGATCCTGACGGCGGAGGACCCGGCGGTCCGCCGGCTCTGCACCGACGCGCTCCTCGCCCGGGTCAGCGCCGGAGATCCGCACCGTCTCCTCGATCCGTTGCTCATAGCGTCCTCCGCCGCGACCCGGTCCTCGGCGGTGACCGCGCTGCACCGGGCGGGCCGGGGGCCGGAGGCACTCGGCCACCTCGCCGATCCCTCGGCCCGGGTGCGTACCGCCGCCCGGCTGGTGGCGCGGCTGGAGGGCGCGGACCCGTGGGCGTCCTACCGGGAGCGGTGCGCGGACCCGGTCGCGCCCGCCCTCCCGCCGGGCGCGGTGTTCGGGCTGGCCGAATCCCGGGCACCGGACGCGGCCGGTCTGCTGCGGCCCCTGACCCGCCATCCGGAGGGCCGGGTCCGCGCGGCGGCGCTGGCCGGGCTGCGCATGCTGGACGCGGTCTCCATCGACGAGCTGATGGCCGCCATGGACGACCCCCATCCGCCGGTGGTGCGCACCGCCCGCAAGGCCCTGACCCCGTACGTGCTGCTCGTCCCGGAGGAGTGGCTGGCCGCACTGGTGAACCCCGCCCGCCCGACGCACGTCCGCCGGGCCGGGCTCCGTCTGCTCGGCGCGCACAGCCTCGGGCTCCGCAAGCGGGTGCTGGCGGGGATGGAGGAGGACCAGGACGCCGAGGTCGCCCACGAGGCGCAGCGCGCCCGGTACGAACCGCTGCCGCCCGCCTGAGCCAGGGGCGGAGCAGCGGGCGAGCGGCCGAGAAGCAGCGGACCGAGGGTTTCTGACGGCAGATGATCCGCACCGGGCATCGGCGGGCTGCGCCGGCCCTGCCGCTCCCGCTGCCGCCGGTGCCCGCCGCCCGGACGCGCGCCGGCCGACGCGCCCCTGAACCGTACGGCGCACCCCGGTGGAGCCGCTTCCCCTTCGCCCGTACGGTCCGGAGCATGCGCGGATCCTTGGTGGCCCTCTCCGTCCTGCTGGCTCTGGCCGGTTCCGTCTCAGCGGCGCCGCCCTCCGCGGCCGGCCGGCCGCTGCCCGAACGCCTGGCCGACACGGGCGGCGGCCGGCAGCTGATCGTCGCCGAGGCTCCGGACACCGGGTCCACCACCGGCACGGTCACCTGGTGGGAGCTGCGGCGGGGGCGGTGGGCCCGGGTGGGCACCGCGCCGGCCCGGTTCGGGGCGGCGGGGCTGGCGGAGGGCCGTACCCGGCGGCAGGGTACGAACACCACCCCGGCCGGCCTGTACGAGCTCCCCTTCGCCTTCGGCGTCCGGCCGGCTCCGGCCGGGACGGCTTACCCGTACCGCAGGGTGACGGACGGTTCGTGGTGGTGCCAGGACAACGGGGCGCGGGAGTACAACCGGTGGGTGGAGCCGCTGCCGTCGGACTGCCGGGCCGCGGAGGCCGAGCACCTGGTCACGTACCCCACCCAGTACGCCCGGGCGATGGTGATCGGCTTCAACTACGCGGAGCCGGTACGGGGCCGGGGCGCGGGCGTCTTCCTGCACGTCGACGGTGCCGGGGCGACCGCCGGCTGCGTCTCGGTGCCGGCGGAGGCGATGGACCGCGTCCTGGCCTGGGCCGACCCGGCGAAGCACCCGCACATCGCCATCGGCACCTCGGCCGGGAACCTGGCCGTCACCACGTACTGACGCCCACGACGCGCAGGAGCCCGGTCCGTCGGTGACGGACCGGGCTCGTGGGCGTACGGCGTACGGGGTACCCGTCAGCGTTCGTTCTGCGCCAGGCGCAGGAGGTGGTCGGCGAGCGCCTGACCGCCCTCCGCGTCGCGGCTGATGAGCATCAGCGTGTCGTCCCCGGCGATCGTGCCGAGGACGTCGTGGAGTTCGGCCTGGTCGATGGCCGAGGCGAGGAACTGGGCGGCGCCGGGAGGCGTGCGCAGCACGACGAGATTGGCCGAGGCCTCCGCGGAGATGAGCAGCTCCGAAGAGAGGCGCCGCATCCGCTCCTCCTTGGCGGAGCCGCCCAGCGGTGCCTGCGGGGTGCGGAATCCGCCCTCGCTCGGCACGGCGTAGATGAGCTCGCCACCGGTGTTGCGGATCTTGACCGCGCCCAGCTCGTCTAGGTCGCGGGAGAGCGTCGCCTGGGTGACGCTCAGCCCGTCGTCGGCGAGGAGTTTGGCCAGCTGGCTCTGCGAGCGCACCGGCTGCCGGTTCAGGATGTCCACGATCCGGCGGTGGCGTGCCGTGCGGGTCTGCGGCACGGCAGGGCCGCCGTGGTCATTGTCCTGCGCCTCGGTCATCGTCGTCGCCTCATTCTCCGGGTGGTCATGCTCCGGGTTCTCCGTCGCCCTCGCCCGGGTTCACCGTGTCCAGCGCGCCCCGCAGCACTGCCAGGAACGCGTCCACCTCCGCGTCGCCGATGATCAGTGGCGGCATCAGCCGTACGACATCGGGCGCGGGGGCGTTGATCAGGAGCCCCGCTTCCTGGGCCGCCTGCTGCACCTGCGGTGCGTGGGGCCCCGTGAGCACGATACCCAGCAGCAGGCCGGAGCCGCGGACGTGGGAGACGAGGGGGTGTCCGAACCCCTCGACCTCGTCGCGGATGCGTTCGCCGAGCCGCTTCACGTTGTCGAGGGCGCCGTCCGCCGCCAGGGTGTCCAGCACGGCGAGGCCCGCCGCGCAGGCGATCGGGTTGCCCCCGAAGGTGGTGCCGTGGTGCCCGGGCTTCAGCAGGTCGGCCGCGGCGCCGAAGGCGACGGTCGCACCGAGCGGCAGACCGCCGCCGATGCCCTTGGCGAGGGTGACGATGTCGGGTTCGACGTCCTCGTGGGCCTGGTACTCGAACCAGGTGCCGCACCGGCCGATCCCGGTCTGCACCTCGTCGAGGACGAGCAGCGTGCCGGTGGCCCGGGTGATCTCGCGGGCGGCGGAGAGGTAGCCCCTGGGCGGGACGACCACGCCGTTCTCGCCCTGGACCGGCTCGATGATCACGAGCGCGGTCTCCGTGGTGACGGCGGCCCGGAGTGCTTCCACGTCCCCGTACGGCACGTGCGTGACCTCGGCCGGCAGCGGCTGGAACGGGTCCCGCTTCTTCGGCTGTCCGGTGAGGGCCAGTGCGCCCATGGTCCGGCCGTGGAAGCCGCCGTCCGTGGCCACCATGCCGGTCCGGCCGGTGAGCCGGCCGATCTTGAAGGCGGCTTCGTTGGCCTCGGCGCCGGAGTTGGCGAAGTAGACCCGTCCGCTCCGGCCGAAGAGCTGGAGCAGCCGCTCGGCGAGCGCGATGGGCGGCTCGGCGATGAAGAGGTTGGAGACGTGTCCGAGGGAGGCGATCTGGGTGGAGACGGCCTCGACGATCGCGGGGTGGGCGTGGCCCAGCGCGTTCACCGCGATACCGCCGACGAAGTCGAGGTACTCCTTGCCGTCGGCGTCCCAGACGCGGGCGCCCTCGCCGCGGACCAGGGGGATCTGCGGGGTGCCGTAGTTGTCCATCAGCGCGTGGCTCCACCGCTGACCGAGTTCCGCGTTCGTCATGACTTCCCCTCCGCGCCGGTCACGGCGATGGTGTCCGTGTCGGGCACGACCATCGTGCCGACTCCTTCGTCGGTGAAGATCTCCAGCAGGATCGCGTGCTGGACCCGGCCGTCGATGACCCGGGCGGTCTCGACGCCGTTGCGGACCGCGTACAGGCAGCCCTGCATCTTCGGGACCATGCCGCTGGAGAGCTCGGGCAGGAGCTTCTCCAACTCGGTGGCGGTGATGCGGCTGATCACGTCGTCGCTGTTCGGCCAGTCCTCGTAGAGCCCCTCGACGTCGGTGAGGACCATCAGCGTCTCGGCGTCCAGCGCGGCGGCCAGGGCGGCGGCGGCGGTGTCGGCGTTGACGTTGTAGACGTGGTTGTCGTCGGCGGAGCGCGCGATCGAGGAGATGACCGGGATGCGGCCGTCCGCCAGCAGGGCCTCGATGGCCCCGGTGTCGATCTCGGTGATCTCGCCGACCCGGCCGATGTCGACGAGCTCGCCGTCGACGGTGGGCCGGTGCTGGACGGCGGTCATGGTCCGGGCGTCCTCGCCGGTCATGCCGACGGCGAGCGGTCCGTGCTGGTTGAGCAGGCCGACCAGCTCGCGCTGCACCTGCCCCGCCAGGACCATGCGGACGACGTCCATCGCCTCGGGCGTGGTGACCCGCAGTCCGGCCTTGAACTCGCTGACCAGGCCCTGCTTGTCGAGCTGGGCGTTGATCTGCGGCCCGCCGCCGTGCACGACGACGGGCTTGAGGCCTGCCTGCCGCAGGAACACCACGTCCTGGGCGAAGGCCGCCTTCAGCTCCTCGTCGATCATGGCGTTGCCGCCGAACTTGATGACGACGATCCGGCCGTTGTGCCGGGTCAGCCAGGGCAGCGCTTCGATGAGGATCTGCGCCTTCGGGAGGGCGGTGTGCTTACGGGCCGTGCTCTTCTCGGCGCTGCCACCGGTGCTGTTTCCGGTGCTCCCTGCCGTACTCATGAGCTGTACGCGCTGTTCTCGTGGACGTACTCCGCGGTGAGGTCGTTCGCCCAGATGACGGCCGACTCGGTGCCCGCGGAGAGGTCGGCGGTGATCTTGACCTCGCGGTAGCGCATGTCGACCAGGTCGCGGTCGTCGCCGACGCTGCCGTCTCTGCAGACCCAGACGTCGTTGATGGCGACGTTCAGCCGGTCGGGGTCGAAGGCGGCCCGGGTGGTGCCGATCGCGGAGAGCACGCGTCCCCAGTTGGGGTCCTCGCCGTGGATGGCGCACTTCAGGAGGTTGTTGCGGGCGATGGAGCGGCCCACCTCGACGGCGTCGTCCTCGGTCGCGGCGCCCACGACCTCGATCCGGATGTCCTTGGACGCGCCCTCGGCGTCGCCGATGAGCTGGCGGGCCAGGTCGGCGCAGACGGCCTGTACGGCCGCGGAGAACGCGTCCGGCTCCGGGGTGATGCCGCTGGCGCCGGAGGCGAGGAGCAGCACGGTGTCGTTGGTCGACATGCAGCCGTCCGAGTCGACCCGGTCGAAGGTGGTGCGGGTGGCGTCCCGCAGGGCGGCGTCGAGCGCGGGCGCGTCGACGTCGGCGTCGGTGGTGAGGACGACGAGCATGGTGGCCAGCCCGGGGGCGAGCATGCCCGCGCCCTTGGCCATGCCGCCGACGGCCCAGCCCTCGCCGCGGGCCACGGCGGTCTTGTGGACGGTGTCGGTGGTCTTGATGGCGATGGCGGCGTCGGTCCCGCCGTCCTCGCTGAGAGCTCCGGCGGCCTTTTCGACCCCGGCGAGCAGCTTCTCCATGGGGAGCAGCGTGCCGATGAGCCCGGTGGAGCAGACGGCGATCTCGCCGGCACTGTGGCCTTCGAGGACCTCGGCCGCCTTCTCGGCGGTGGCGTGCGTGTCCTGGAAGCCCTTGGGTCCCGTACAGGCGTTGGCGCCGCCGGAGTTGAGGACGACCGCGGAGACCTCGCCGCCCTTGAGGACCTGCTGGGACCAGAGGACGGGTGCGGCCTTGACGCGGTTGGAGGTGAAGACTCCCGCGGCGGCGCGGCGGGGCCCGAGGTTGACCACGAGGGCCAGGTCCGGGTTGCCGCTCTCCTTGATCCCGGCGGCAATGCCCGCCGCCGAGAATCCCTGTGCTGCCGTGACGCTCACTGCATCTCCTCGTTCGCTTCTCCGCCCGCGCGGTGCGGCGCTGCGGCGGTTTCCGTGGTGGTCCGGGGCCCGGCGCCCGTATGCCCGGCGCCCGGGGTGGGTGCGGTCGGGCGCACGTCGGTCAGGGGGCCACGCCGACGGTGGTCAGGCCGGTGTCCTCGGGCAGCCCGAGCGCGATGTTGGTGCTCTGCAGGGCGCCGCCGGCGGTGCCCTTGGCGAGGTTGTCGATGGCGCTGATCACGATGATCCGACCGGCGGCGGGGTCGTACGCCACCTGGATCTGCACGGCGTTGGAGCCGTACACGGCCGCGGTGGCGGGCCACTGGCCCGCCGGGAGCAGGTCGACGAACGGCTCGTCCGCGTACGCCTTCTCGTAGGCGGCGCGGAGCGCCTCCCCGTCCACACCGGGCTTCGCCTTGGCGCTGCAGGTGGCGAGGATGCCGCGGGGCATGGGTGCGAGGGTCGGGGTGAAGGAGACCGTGACGCGTTCGCCGGCGACGGCGCTGAGGTTCTGCGTGATCTCCGGCGTGTGCCGGTGTCCGCCGCCGACTCCGTACGGGGTCATGTTCCCCATCACCTCGGAGCCGAGGAGGTGCGGCTTGGCCGCCTTGCCGGCGCCGGAGGTACCGGACGCGGCGACGACGACCGCCTCCGGTTCGGCGAGTCCGGCGGCGTACGCCGGGAAGAGCGCCAGGGACACGGCGGTCGGGTAGCAGCCGGGGACGGCGATCCGGCGGGACCCGGCGAGCGCGGCGCGGGCGCCGGGCAGCTCGGGGAGCCCGTAGGGCCAGGTGCCGGCGTGCGGCGACCCGTAGAATTTCTCCCAGTCCGCGGCGTCCTGGAGCCGGAAGTCGGCCCCCATGTCGACGACCAGGACCTCGTCGCCGAGCTGCTCGGCGACGGCGGCGGACTGCCCGTGCGGCAGGGCGAGGAAGACCACGTCGTGCCCGGCGAGCACCTCGGCGGTGGTGGGCTCCAGCACCCGGTCGGCGAGCGGCCGCAGGTGCGGCTGGAGCGCGCCGAGCTGCTGCCCGGCGTTGGAGTGGCCGGTCAGGGCGCCGATCTCGATCCCGGGGTGGGCCAGCAGCAGGCGCAGCAGCTCACCGCCGGCGTATCCGCTCGCCCCTGCCACCGCTGCACGTACCACCATCGGAATCCTCCTCATCGATGGCATGACTATACGCAGTGGTGCACTTTTATGCAAAGGTCTGGGGGGTCGGGCCTGGGTGCGGGTGCGACCGAGATTTTTAGTTGGCACATGGAGAGCGATAGTTGGCACATCCTGGCCCCGTAACACTGCGTTGCGATCAGTACCGAAGAAGCGCCCCCGTCACCGGCCGACTGGTGCTGTCCTGAGCAGGTGGGCGAGCCAGCGATTGCGAAAATTCCATCGGATTCAAGCCATCTGAACCAGTTTGTCATGGCGTACGACGAGGACGCTGGGCTGCGGGCTCGGCTGAGGCTCGGCGATGACTGGGTACGTCGGTGGAGCTCGACATGGCTGGTGGGCGACGGCAAGGTCTGCTGGCCGATCCGGGGTATGGCTCACGTGCCGGTGCTGTCGTCCCGGCCGATGCGGGGTTTCACGTGGCGGGCGAACTCCTTGAATTTCTCCACCCGGTGCTCAGGGGTTCTCCAGACCTGCTCACATTTCACCCTGCCCGCAGCGCGCTAACCCGCGGACGGGTGCCACCTGGGGAGTGCCATCCGATAGCCAGCCCAGCCAGAGCCGGAATGGCCGATGCTACGGCTGCTCGGTTGCCGACGGCAGGTTGTGCCACGCATGTCCGCAGGCGCCTTTGCAGTACGTCTCGCGGCGGCGATTGTCAGCAACGGCGAACACCGAAACGAGGACGCGGAACGCGTTGACGTGTTCGGCGGAGGGCAGATCGGCGAACCCGTAGCGGGGCGGGTCCATGCAGATCATCACCGAGGGGTTAGCGGTGGGCTTCACACCGGATCGCGCCACCCCCACACGGCCGTCCACAGCTGTTATGTGCGTCTGCATCGCATAGCCAGCGACTTCCCGCAGAACCATCTGCTGGCGTGTCGGGGCGAGGCGGGAGAACCAGCTCACACCAGCGTCCAACGGGCGTAGCCCCTGGGCGATCTCGTTGACGACCAGCTCGGTCTCGCGCCGGAAGGTGCGGCTGTCGTCGCTGCTCGGTTCGGTCATCGCCTGATGATTTCATGACGCCGGTTCCGAGCGAAGGCCGATACGCGCACCCGGGGCAGCTCAGGCATCGTTCACGAGGTCGGCCGACACACGACTCCCGAGGAACCGGACACAGCACAGGCGGCCCCGGCCATCGTTGCCGGCAGCAACCGGCTGGGGAACGAAGAGCAGCACTGGCCGATTTCACAGATCCTCATCATCAGCACCGTCGGCAATCACGCACAGTGATCATCGACGCCCTTGAGTGCCAACTATCCCGCTCGGGATGTGCCAACAAGAATTCTCCGAGCGAGCCTGACCTGCACGGCTCAGGCCGAGATGTGCCAACTAAAAGTCTCGGTCACAGCGGGACCGCGGGCTCGCGTGGTTCAGCCCCGGAGGGCGGCGAGCCAGTCGGTCAGCAGGTGGTTCACCTCGTCGGGGCGTTCCTGCTGGATCCAGTGGCCGCAGCCTTCGAGCAGGTGGGAGGCGGACAGGGCGGGGAGGGTGGTGGGGTACGCGGCGATGGCGTCGGCCATCCAGGTGGTGGAGGCGTCCAGGGTGCCGCCGATGAACAGGGACGGCTGCTCGATGGGGGCGCCGTGGTGGGGAGCCAGGTCCTCCCAGTCACGGTCCATGCTTCGGTAGCGGTTGAGCGCTCCCGTCAGGCCGGTGCGCTCGAACTCCGCGGCGTAGACGTCGAGGTCGTCCTCGCTCAGCCAGGCCGGGAGAGCACCGGTGGGGAAGCGGTCGCGCAACCGGCCGCCGTGGGCGACGAAGTGCGGGTCGGGCGCGCCCTGGGCGGGCATGGTGTCGGCGGACAGCGCCGCGTAGAAGCCGGCGAGCCAGCCCCGGACGTCGGGTTCGATCTCCTCCTCGGCGCGGCCGGGCTCCTGGAAGTAGGAGACGTAGAACTCCTGCCCGGCTCCGCCGATCCGGCCGAAGACATCGGTGGGGCGGGGGCCGCCCGGCGGGGCGTAGGGAACGCTCAGCAGACCGACGGCCCGGAAGACCTCGGGGTGGAGCAGGGCGGAGGAGGCGGCGATGTTCGATCCCCAGTCGTGGCCGACGATCACCGCGCTCTCCTCGCCGAGTGCGCGCACGACGGCGACGTTGTCCTCCACCAGGTCGAGCATCCGGTAGGCGTCGGTCGCGGCCGGTTTGGAGGAGCGGCCGTAACCGCGAACGTCGATGGCCACCGCCCGGTGGCCGGCGGCGGCGAGGGCCGGGAGCTGGCGGCGCCAGGAGTACCAGGACTCGGGAAAGCCGTGCACGAGCAGGACGAGCGGGCCGGTGCCCTGCTCGACCAGGTGCAGGCGCCCGGCCGGTGCCTCGATGGTGCGGTGGCGGAACTCGGCGGTCGGCTCGGGCCACATGGGCTTCTCCTCGGTTCTCGGTTGCGTTCGCGGATGTGCTCACGGACGTGCTCACGCACGGGCACGGTTACCTGTCGATCATGCGGCGAGGCGCCGCCCGACGCGATCGGCGTTGCCGCCCTGGCAAGATCGCAGGACAGGGCGGTGGAGCGCGGTGGCGGGGAGGAGCGGGATCGATGACGGATGACGGCCTGGACGGCACGCGGGCGGCGATGGGGCCCGGGCTGCGCGCCGCGCGGGAGCAGCGCGGAGCCACGCTCGCCGGTGTCAGCCGCGCGACCGGCATCTCGCCGAGCACGCTGTCACGGATCGAGACCGGCCGGCGCAAGCCCACCTTGGAGGTGGTGCTGCGGTTGGCGAAGGAGTACGGCGTATCCCTGGACGCGCTGGCCGGTATCGCACCCGCCCCGGCGGCCGAGCCGCCGCGGACCCCGGCGCCGCTGAGCTTCGGGGACGACAAGGCGGTGCTGCCGCTCACCCGGTACGTCGGCGGGCTGCACGCCCACAAGCACGTCCTGCCGGCTTTCGGGAATCCGCCCCAACGGCCCCGGCAGGTCTCGCACGAGGGCCACGAGTGGCTGTGCGTACTGTACGGGCGCCTCTGGCTCGCGCTCGGCGGCCAGGATCTCGTCCTGGCCGCCGGGGACGTCGCCGAATTCGACACCCGCACCCCGCACGGGGTGGTGAACGCCGGCCCCGGCGGGCCGGTCGAGTACCTGATCCTCTTCGGGCCGCAGGGCGAACGACTGCGGCCGCGAACCCCGTCTCCCCGCGACCGGCGGCCCGGGTGGTCCGCGGCCTCCGTGAGCGGGCCTCCGTGAGCGGGCCTCCGTGACCGGGCCTCCGTGACCGGTGCGGACCCGGTGCCGCCCGGTGCGCCGATCGGGGGAAGCCGGGCGGCGCGGGACGTGTCGTCCCGGGGATCGGGTGGTGCGCTCGCCACGCTGGACGGCCTTTGGCCGTTCACGTACCGGCCGTTCACGTACAGGCCGTTCACGCACAGGCCTCTCACGTACAGGGGTGACATCCATGGACTCATCACGCGGTATCAGCAGACGCGCGGTCTTGGCGTCCGCTCCGGCCCTGATCGCCGGCGCACTGCAGGCCCCCCGCGCGTCGGCGGCGGCGCTGCCGTTCAGCCAACCCACGCCGATCAGGTCGGAGAACGGCGTTCTCTCCACCACCCTGCGGGTCGCGTTCACCCGGGGCACGCTCGCCGGGGTCGGCGACGTCAATCTCCGGCTCTACAACGGGCAGGTCAACGGACCGACGCTGCGCGTGCGTCCGGGCGATCTGCTCGACCTCGAACACATCAACGCTCTGCCGCCCAACCCCGATCAGGCGTCTCACGGCGACCACAACGTGCCCCACCACTTCAATACGGTGAATCTGCACACCCATGGAATGCACGTGTCGCCGGCCGGGGACGCGGACAACGTCTTCCGGGAGTTCACCCCCTACGATCCCGCCAACGGTCTGACCACCACGAGTTACCGCAGCCGGATCGAGATTCCCGCCGACCACCCGGGTGGCACGTACTGGTACCACTCGCACGTGCACGGATCGACGGCCGTCCACCTGTCCGGCGGCCTGCTGGGCGCGATCGTCGTGGAAGGCGCGGTCGACAGGGTCCCGGAGATCGCGGCCGCGACCGACGTGGTGATGTGCGTGGCGGAACTCAAGCTCTCCGACGGGCAGGTGCGGCAGGTACCGGAGTTGCGCGCCGAGAACGACCTCGGCGCGGCCGAGTCGGTGTTCGTCGTGAACGGCTCCTTCCGGCCGGTGATCCAGCTGCGCGAGGGCGAGGTCCAGCGCTGGCGCCTGATCAACGCATCCGCGTTCACCGCCCTGCCGATCCGGGTGGAGGGGCACGCGCTGCACCAGATCGCCATGGACGGTTTCGCCCTCACCCGGACCGTCGAGCGCGACGGGGTCACCCTGTCGATGGGCAACCGGGCGGACGTCATGATCAGGGCGCAGAGCCCGGGCGAGTACCGCGTGATGGCGGGCGACACCCTGCTGGCGACGATGACCGTGCGGTCGGGCTCCGGCGTACGGATGGATCTGCCCACCGATCTGCCGGGTCCCGCTCCGTACCTCGACCCGCGGGAAGTGACCCGTCGTCGCTCCCTGACCTTCCACAGCGACAGGAACGCGTTCCCCGGGCAGCCGTTCCCCCACGCGTTCCGCATCACCGGCGACGGAGCCACGCCGGCGACCCGCGACGCGGCCGATCCGAAGGATCCGACCTACGGCCGGTTCGATCCGGCGTACGTCAATCACACCTGCCGACTCGGCGAGACGGAGGAGTGGACCCTCCGCAATGACTCGACCGGCCACTCCAACCACCCGTTCCACCTGCACACCAACCACTTCCTGGTGACCGCCGTCGACGGCCGCCCGCTCGCCACGCCGGTCTGGCAGGACACCGTCGGCATCCTCAGGGGAGGTTCGGTGACCCTGCGCGTCCGCTTCGACGACTTCACCGGCCGGGCCCTCGTCCACTGCCATCAGCTCCAGCACGAGGACCGGGGGATGATGCAGCTCGTCGAGTACGTCGAGTGACGGCCCCGCGCGGCGGCCGGGACACGCCGTCGCGGTGACGGCTGACGGCGGACGGGACGCGCCGACCGGCGCCGCCCCGGGAGCGGGCGCGGGATCAGGCGGCGGCGCGCTCGTCGCCGTCGCGGCGGCGCAGCGCGGCCCGCTGGATCGCGGGCGGGTCGTACGCCATGTCGAGCCTCCCCACGTCGGTGCCGGGAGGCACGATCGCGTCGATCCGGTCGAGGATCTCGTCGCTCAGGACGACCTCGGCGCCCGCGAGCAGGTCGTCCAGGTGGTCCATGGTGCGCGGTCCGATGATCGCGGAGGTGACGCCGGGGTGGGCGATGGCGAAGGCTGTGGCGAGGTGCGTCAGCGGCATCCCCGCCTTCTCGGCGAGGGGGATGAGCTGTTCCACGGCGTCGAGACGGCGTTCGTCCTTCAGGTGCTTGAAGCCGAAGCCGGCGCGGTGCGTGGTGGCTTCCCGTCCCTTGCGGTAGCGGCCGGTGAGCATCCCCCCGGCCAGGGGGCTCCAGACCAGCGCGCCCATTCCGTAGCGTTCGCAGACCGGCAGCACCTCGCGTTCGATGCTCCGGTTGAGGATCGAGTACGTCGGCTGCTCGGTGCGGAAGCGCTGCAGGCCCCGGCGTTCGGCGGTCCACTGCGCTTCGACGATGTCGGAGGCCGGGAAGGCGGACGAGCCGATGGCCCGGACCTTCCCGGCGCGGACGAGGTCGGTGAGGACGGAGAGGGTCTCCTCGATGTCGGTGTCGGGCGCGGGGCGGTGGATCTGGAACAGGTCGACGTGGTCGGTGCCCAGCCGGCGCAGCGAGTCCTCCAGGGCGCGGACCAGCCAACGCCGTGAGTTCCCCTGCTGGTTGGGGTCGTCGCCCATCGGGAGGTGGGCCTTGGTGGCCAGGACGACGTCGTCACGGCGGCCCTTGAGGGCCTTGCCGACGATCTCCTCGGACTCGCCGCGCGAGTAGGCGTCGGCGGTGTCCACGAAGTTGATGCCCGCGTCCAGTGCCTTGTGGATGATGCGGACGGAGTCGTCGTGGTCGGGGTTTCCCATGGCGCCGAACATCATGGCGCCCAGGCAGTAGGGGCTGACCTTGATGCCGGTCCGGCCCAGCGTGCGGTATCGCATGGCTCTCCTCCGTATGTACGGTCTGCGGCGCGCCCCGCTAAAATCGGGGAACGAAAAGCGGAACACCGTTCAGCAAGCACAGTACGGAACACTGTTCCGCTTTACAAGGAGGCGCCACGCCATGACCGATCGCACCACCGGGGAGCCTGCCGCCCGCCGCGTACGGCCCGACGCCCAGCGCAGCCTGGACGCCCTGCTGGCCGCCGCCTCCGAGGTGTTCGCGTCGGACGGCGTGGACGCGCCCGTACGGCGGATCACCGCCAGGGCAGGGGTGGGCGCGGGAACTCTCTACCGGCACTTCCCCCAGCGCTCCGACCTCATCACCGCGGTCTTCCGCCGCGAGGTCGACGCCTGCGCCGAGGCCGCGCCCGGTCTCTCGGAGCAGTACGGACCGGCCGAGGCACTGGACCGGTGGCTGCGGCGTTTCACCCTGTTCATCGCGGCCAAGCGCGGCCTCAAGGCCGCCCTGCACTCCGGGGATCCCGCCTACGAGAACCTGCCCGCCTACTTCGAACAGCACTTCGTCCCCGTACTGACGGAGTTGCTGGACGCCGCCGTCGCTTCCGGCGAGATCCGCTCCGGCGTCATCCCCTACGACCTGCTGCGCGCCGTGGGCGACCTCGTCGCGCCGGACGACCCGGAGTACACGGAGCGCATGACCGGACTGCTGGTCGACGGACTCCGCTGGGGCGCGGGCGCGGAGCCGTCCTCCTCGTCCTCTCCGTCCTCCCGCTGACCGCCCCGGCTGTGGTTCGTACGCGCGGTTCTACTCTGATTCGATGACGTACGAGGGGGAGTTCCGGGTCGGTGACGTGCTGTCGGTCGCCTGCCCCTTCACGGAGACCGTGGTCGAATCGGGCGTAGCGCGGGATGAGCTGTCGCTGCGCTGGCCGTGGTGGTCCATCGACACGGACAGCGATCTCTTTCACTGGAACGGTGTGGTGGCGCTGGACGCCGGGAGCATGGACGCCCCTGCGGAGAACTCGTCGGAACTGTTCCGCACCGAACCGCCGCCCCACCGCCTCAGGGCGGGTGACCTCTGCCGGGTCGGAGTTCCGCCGACGCTGGTCCACGTGACGTCCGTCGACCGCCACGATCCGCCGCTGGAGACCGGCTGGCTGTCGCGGCCGACGCTGACCGTGACCGTGCTGCGCCAGGGCGTGTCCTACCGGGAGTATCCGGACGGGAGCCACCTCGACGGCTTCGGCTACGCCCTCCACCCGGGCGACGGGACGCCGTTCACCTTCGAGCTGCTGATGCGGCCGTACGCGTTTCTCCGGGCGGGTGACGAGGTGGCCGACGCCGCGGGCAGGGCCTGGCTCTTCCGCGGGCCCTGGGACTGGCACGCCTTCGACGGAGGACCCCCCGGACCGGGCCCCGCGTGGCCCCTCGTGCTCCTGACCCGTTCCACGCTTCCCCGGTCCGCGCAGGAGGCGGAGGGGGAAGCGGTGGCCACGGGCACGGCGACCGGCTCCCACGAGGACACCGTCCGGCGATGGACGTCTCTCACCGGGGCTTCTCCCAAGCCCTGACCAGCGGGGACTCCTCCGGTGGCGGTGGCTGCCCACCCGGGGCGGCAGCGCCCCGGCGCCGGGCCGACGCAAGCCGACCGGGGCCCGGGCGGGCCGCGACCGGTCCGGCACGCGCCGCCGACGTACGGTCGGGGGCGTGCCGGTCCACCGGAGAGCATCGCCGGGGAGCGTCAGCGTGACTCGTCCGGCTCGAAGCTCGCGAAGTAGGCGGCGGCCATGTCCTCGTGGCCGTGGCCCTGGGCCGCGGCGCGGGCGAAGCGGTCCGCGCTCGCGGCGGCTCCGTCGAGGCGGACGCCGTACCGCCGGCCGGCGGCCACGATCAGGCGGGCGTCCTTCTCGGCCGTGGACACCGCGAAACTGGCCGGTTCGAGACCGCCGCCCAGGATGAGGCCGGCCTTGGCGCGCAGGTAGCCCATGTCGAGCGGGCCACCGGCGATGGCGTCGAAGAAGTCCTGCGGGTCCACCCCGAGGGCCTTGGAGAGCGCCAGGGTCTCTCCGGTGGCGGTGGTGGCCGCGATGACCCAGCTGTTGGCGACGAGCTTGAGACGGGTGGCGCCGCCGTCGGCCCCGTTCTCGCCCGTCCAGACGGTCCGGGCCCCGACCGCCTCCAGTACCGGGGCGACAGCGGTGCGGCTCTCCACCGGGCCCGCCGCGAGGACCAGCAGCTGCCCCGACTCGGCGGGCTGCCGGGTGCCGAGCACCGGCGCGTCGAAGAAGACCAGACCGTGCTCGTCGGCGAAGGCGGCGAGCTCCTCGACGGCGTCGACGCCCACGGTGGTCGACTGCACCCAGGCGGCGCCGGGACGGAGGGCGGGAGCGGCCTGCCGCATGACCTCGGCGACCGCCCGCCCGTCGTACAGCATCGTCAGGACCACGTCGGCGCCCTCCACGGCCTCCGCGGGGGTGTCCGCGATCCGCGCGCCGTCCTCGGCCAGCGGTTCCGCCTTGTCGCGGCTGCGGTTCCAGACCCGTACGGAGTGACCGGCGCGGACGAGGTTGCGGGCCATGGCGGCACCCATGATCCCGGTGCCCAGAACGCTGACGGTGAGTGTGTCGGTCATGGTGATCATCGCTCTCTGCCAGAAGGGTGGAAGTCAGAAGCGTGGAAGGGGACGACGTCCAACCTATGCGCAGGGCGGCGCGTACGACGGGTGGTGAGGCACCCACCCGCACGGGGTGGCGATCCGCCGGTTCGGGGGGCGGAGGCCGGCCGCCGGCAGGAGCCGGGCCGTCTCGCCGACCGGCAGGGCGGGATCGGCCGCCGTGAGCGCGTTCGCCGCGTGGACGGCCACGCCCGCGCTGTCCTGGTGCGCCGGTATCGGGCGCACCTCACGTTCGCGGCTCAGGCCGGCGCGTTCACCCAGAGCCGGTGCGAGATCGCAGGTGGTGGGTTCGCGGCAGTCGTCCTCGTACGCGAGGAGCCGGTCGAGCAGGTGGGGAGGGAGCCAAGGATCGACGGCGAGCCCGAGCAGCAGCTGGTGCACGGCGGGCATCCTGCCGTGCACGGGCCGGGCGTGGCCACCGGTTGTCCGCTCCGGGCCGTGGGCCGGGGCCGTGCCGTACCGGTCCGCCGGAGCGGGCTTTCACCGGCTCCGCCCGGCCGCGCGGGGTGGGTCGGCGGCCGGGCGGGGGTGTGCGGGCTGGATCAGGAATCGGCCTTCTCGGGACGCGCGGCGCGTTCCGCGTTCCGCTCCTTGATGCGGACGGCCTCCTTGCGGACGTCGGCCTGGGTGGCGCGCTCGGCGCTCAGCCATTCCGGCATCTCGTTCTTGAGGGCGTCGATCTGCTCGGTGGTGAGCGCCTCGGTGATTCCGCCGCGGGCGAGGCCCGAGATGGAGACGCCGAGTTTGGCGGCGACGACCGGGCGGGGGTGCGGGCCGTTGCGGCGCAGCTCCTCCAGCCAGGCCGGCGGTTCGGCCTGCAGCGCGTTGAACTCGCTGCGCGAGACCACACCCTCCTGGAACTCGGCGGGGGTGGCTTCGAGGTACACACCCAGCTTCTTCGCCGCGGTGGCGGGCTTCATCGTCTGGGGTGTCTGGTGCGAGGTCATGTGTCAAGAGTAGCGAGCGTGTGCGAGGCCGCCGACCACACCGGTCGTGACGGGCGGGCGAGGCGGGTTCCCGGTGGGCGGGCGCGCCGGTGCCGCAGCCGTCGTCCGCCGCACGCTCCCCCGAGGTGGGGCCGGTAACCTGGCGGGGTGACTGGCTCCGACGCATCCCCCTCGTTCCGCCTCGCCTACGTACCGGGCGTGACGCCTTCCAAGTGGGTGCGCATCTGGAAAGAGCGCTTCCCCCGTATCCCGCTGGAGCTGGTCTCCGTACCCTCCGTCGAGGCCGCGGGGCTGCTGCTGGAAGGCGGTGCGGACGCGGGTTTCGTACGACTGCCGGTCGGCCGGGACGAGCTCAGCGCGATCCCCCTGTACACCGAGACCACGGTGGTGGTGATCCCTAAGGACCACCTGCTCGCGGCCGCGGAGGAGGTGTCCGCCGAGGACCTCGCGGAGGACATCGTGCTGCATCCGCTCGACGACTCGCTCGGCTGGGAGCGCCCGCCGGGGCTCCCCGCGTTCGAGCGGCCGGAGACGACGGAGGACGCCGTGACCCTGGTCGCGGCCGGCATCGGCCTGCTGGTCGTCCCGCAGTCGCTCGCCCGGCTCCACCACCGCAAGGACCTCACCTACCGGCCGGTCACGGACGCCCCGGAGTCGCGCATCGCGCTCTCGTGGCCGGAGGAGAAGACGACCGTGATGGTCGAGGACTTCATCGGCATCGTCCGGGGCCGCACGGTGAACAGCTCGCGCGGTCGTACCCCCACACCCGCGCAGCCCAAGGAGGAGAAGCGGCCTGCCTCGGGCGGTCAGCGTCGCGGCGCGGCCACGGGCAAGCCGTCGCCCCGCAACCCGCGGGGCGGTTCGGGCGGCGGGGCCAAGGGTGCGAAGAACACCGGCGGGGCCAAGGGAGCCAAGCGCGGGAAGCCGCGCGGCCGGTAGCGGCGGCTTTCCGCGAGCATCGAGCGGTGTCCTGGCATTGCCGGGGCGTGTACGGGTGCGCGGGCGGTGTCTTCGGCTCGCCGGACCCGGTGCTGGGCGCCCCCTCCGGCGGGCGCCGCGTCGTTCCGCGAGGCTCGCCGAACCGCGGTGGGGACCCCTCTGCGCGAGGTCCGGTCCGAGAAGTGTCAGGATGGTTCTATGACCATCAAGGCTTACTTCGACATCACCATCAACGACGAGCCCGCCGGGCGGATCACGTTCAACCTCTTCGAGGACGTCGTCCCGAAGACCGTGGAGAACTTCCGCGCCCTCGCCACCGGCGAGAAGGGCTTCGGCTACGCGGGCTCCTCCTTCCACCGCATCATCCCGGAGTTCATGCTCCAGGGCGGCGACTTCACCCGCGGCGACGGCACGGGCGGCAAGAGCATCTACGGCGAGAAGTTCGCCGACGAGAACTTCAAGCTCACGCACAACAAGGCGGGCCTCCTCTCGATGGCCAACGCCGGCCGGAACACCAACGGCTCGCAGTTCTTCATCACCACCGTCCTGACCCCGTGGCTCGACGGCAAGCACGTCGTCTTCGGTGAGGTCGCGGACGAGGACAGCCTGGCGCTCGTCAAGAAGATCGAGGCCCTGGGTTCCCAGAGCGGTCGCCCCTCGAAGAAGGTCACCATCTCGGAGAGCGGCGTCCTCTAAGGATTGCCACACCCACTCCGCCCCACCACGCCCCACCTCGCGCGACCGATCTCGCGCACCGGGCGTGACGAACGCGCGGGCCGACAGAATCCGTCGGCCCGCGCGTTCACGTGTCTCACGGGGACGCCCGCACCGGGACGCGTGTCACAGGGCGCGTCTCACAGGACGCGCCTCACAAAGACGCGTAGACCGACTCGACCAGAGCCATCTTGCGCGGGTCGTCGGCGAGCCCCACGCCCATCCGGTTCATGACGTAGCCGAGCGCCACCCCCGACTCCGGGTCGGCGAGCCCGCAGGAACCGCCCGCCCCGTCGTGGCCGACCGCTCGCGGGTTGGGGCCGTAGGAGGCGTTCGGGCCGCTCAGCCAGACGCCGAGGGCGATCTCCGTCTCGTGCGTGAACCCGCCCCCCAGCACGAGGTCACGGCAGCTGCCCTGCCCCTCCCGCACCCGCTCGGCCGCGTCCTCGGAGAGGACGCGCCGGCCGAACAGGGTGCCCCGGCCGGCGAGGATGCCGTAGAGCGCGGCGACCGCGCGGGCGGTGCCGTGGCCGTTCGCCGCCGGAATCTCAGCAGCCCGCCAGGCGGCGGTGTTGGCCGCGGCCGCCCCCGTGGCGGGGTTGGCGAGGGAGGCGACAGCCACCGGGGGCAGACCGGCGAAGAACGCGGCCTGGGCGGGCGATGCCTTCGTCGTGACCAACTCCGCGACCCTGCCCGCCTCCTTCTCCGGCAGTCCCACGGTGAAGTCGATGCCGAGCGGGCCGGTGACCTCGCGTCGGAGGAACTCCCCCGGCAGGTCGCCACTGATCCGCCGGACGACCTCGCCGACCAGGAATCCGTAAGTCAGCGCGTGGTAACCGGAACGGGTACCTGGTTCCCACCACGGCTCGGTCGCGGCCAGCCTCGACGTGGTGCGCTCCCAGTCGTAGAGGTCGGTGAGCGAGTGCCGCTCGCGGAGCCCGGCGAGGCCGGCCCGGTGCGAGAGGAGGTCGCGTACCCGGACTTCTTCCTTGCCCGCCGCGGCGAACTCGGGCCAGTACGACGCCACCGGGGCGTCGAGGTCCAGCAGGCCCCGGTCGGCGAGGATGTGGGCGCAGAGCGCGGTCGGCCCCTTGGCCGTGGACCAGACGTTGACCAGGGTGTCCCGCTCCCACGGGCGGGTCCGTGCGGCATCCGCCCACCCGCCCCAGAGGTCGACGACCGGAGCACCGTCCACCAGGACCGTGACGGCCGCGCCCAGTTCGTCGCGTACGGCGAAGTTCTCCTCGAACGCGGTGCGCACGCGCGCGAACCGTTCGTCGCAGCGGCCTTGGATCTGTACCACGGTGGCCTCCTCGTCCGGGGCGGGGCCCGGAGGTCGGGGCCCGCGTCGTCCCTCGGCGCGCGGAACGGGTCCGGGCGTCGCGGCGGTACGGGCCGGGCCGTCGGTACCCCCGGGTCCCGGGCCGTCCGGGACCGGCCCGACGCCCCGCAACATACCGACTGGTCGGACGGATGGAAAGGCGTGATGCCGGTCCGGCTGTTACAGCCCCACCGCGCCGTCGATGCCCTGGCGCAGCAGATCGGCATGACCGTTGTGCCGCGCGTACTCCTCCACCATGTGGAGCAGAACCCACCGGAGCGAGATCCTCCCCTGCCAGGGGTCGTCGGCGGACACGTCGAGATCCGGGGCTTCGGCGACGAACCGTTCCGCGAAGTCGACCTCTTCCCGCCACACCCGCCAGGCTTCCGCGGTGCGTGCGGCGCCGGGGACCGCACGGTCGAACGCTCCGTCCGGCTCGTCCACCGTGGAGAAGGGCGCCGCCCCCTCCTGTCCCGCCAACCGCTGCCGGAACCAACGGTGTTCTACGTCGGCGAGGTGCCGGACGAGTCCCAGCAGGGACAGGCCGGAGAAGTCCACGGACCGCATGGCCATGGCTTCGGGGTCGAGCCCGGAGCACTTCAGGACCAGGGTGTCCCGCTGGCGACGCAGGGAGGCGACGAGCATGGTCCGCTCGTCGCTCTGCGTCGGGACCTCGACCCGTGGGTCGCGTCCGGGGTCGGTGAACATCTCCGCAAACCGTTGCATGTCCGGGATTGTGACCCATGTACACCCCGGTCGCACCGGTTTTCACCCTTCCGGTGAGGGCTCGGTACGTCAGCGGGCGGGCGGTTCCAGGGAGAGGCTCCAACGGCCCGGCTGCCCGACGAGGGTGACCGTCGACAGAGGGCGCACGTCGATGTTCCAGTACGCCGAGGGCGGAGCCTTCAGCGTGTAGACGAGGACCGCGCGGACCACCGGGGGCTCGGCCACCGCAACGATGGAACCGCCGTCCGCGGGGCGTGTGTCGAGCCAGTGGCCGATGCGCGTGATGAAGCCGAGGAGCGGCTCGCCGCCGTGCGGCGCGGAGCGGGGATCGGCGAGCCACGCGTCGACGGCGGCCGGCTCGCGGGCCGCGACCTCCGCCAGGGTCATGCCCCGCCAGCGGCCCATGTCGCAGTCCCGCAGGTCGGGTTGGGCCATGGGGGCGTAGCCGAGGGCGTCACCGGTGGCCCGGCTGCGGGGCGTCGGCGCACAGTAGCGGAGGTCCGCCGCGCCGAGCGGGACCAGGGCGTGGGCGACGAATTGCACCTCGCGCCATCCGGCGTGATCGAGCGGACGGTCGTCGTCGAAGCGCTCGGCGAGCAGGGACGAGCTTCGCGCTGCCGCCACGAGGGAAACCCGAACACTCATGGCCGCGATGGTGATACCGACAGCCTTTCGGGTCAAGGGGACGCGCATTAAAGGGAGTTGACAGCTCAGGGGTTGATCAGGGCCATCCACCTGCCGGGTCCCTCCGGGCCGCGGCAGCCCGCCTTCTCGTACGCCCCGTGGGCGTCGCCCGTCGCGAGCAGAATCCGGCGGAAGCCGGACGGGGCGAGGTGATCGCGGACCGTCTCGGCCAGCCGTACGCCGATCCCCCGATCGCGGGCCGCCGAGTCGACGTAGACGTCACAGAGCCGGGCGAAGGTGACGTGATCGGTCACCACGCGCGCGTAACCGACCTGTGTGCCGGAACTCCGTTCGCACACAAAGAATTTGAGCGAGGCCGCGATGGCCGCGATGGCCGCGTGCACGGTGGCGCGGCTCCGGCCGAGCGCCCAGTAGGCGTCGGCGGAGAGCCGGCGGTGGATGCGGGCCGGGTCGAGCAGGGCGGGATCGGCCGAGATGTCGTACTCCTGCATGACTGGTTCATCCATGACCGCAGGGCACGGGGCGCCGTGCAGCCCACTCGTGCCACTCTCCCTCCGGTCACACTCCGGAGGGGGCGAGGGTGTCGTACGCGAGGCGCAGCCGCCTGACACCCTCCGTGATCTCGGCCGCCCCGGAGGCTGCCGCGAAGCTGATCCGGGCCTGCCCGGAGGGCGGTTCGGCGCAGAAGTACGGGCGTCCGGGAGCCACGGCGACCCCCGCGCGCAGGGCACCGGAGACGAACGCGGCCTCGGCGGCACCGCTGCCGCCTCCGTCGCCGGGGACGCGCAGCCAGAGGCTGCCGCCACCGGACGGGACGTGCGGCAGGTCGAGTTCGGGCAGCGAGCGGCGGAGTTCCGCGGCGAGCAGGGTGCGTCGGCGCGCCAACTCGGCTGCCACGGAGCGCAGATGTGTACCCCAGGAGGGAGACCCGACCAGTTCCAGGGCGGTCTCCTGGAGCGGTCTGGGCACGAAGAAGCTGTCCACGACCTGGATCGCGCGCAGTCTCTCCAGCACCGGACCGCGCGCGGCGAGCGCGCCGACGCGGAGGCTGGGCGAAGTGATCTTGGTGAGCGAGCAGACGTGCACGACGACCCCGTCGGGGTCGTCGGCGGCGAGCGGCGGCGGCAGCGGGCCCGCGTCCTCGTGGGCCAGGCGGCGGGCGAAGTCGTCCTCCACCACGAACGCGCCCGCGGTCCGCGCGATCCGCAGTGTTTCGGCCCTCCGCACGGGGGCGAGCACCGCGCCCGTGGGGTTCTGGAAGAGCGGCTGGCAGACGAAGACGCGGGCGCCGGTGGCACGGAAGGCGGCGTCGAGGAGTTCGGGCCGCACCCCGTCCGCGTCCACCGGTACGGGGACGGGCCGGAGCCCGGCGGCGCGGGCGGCGGCCAGCATGCCGGGATAGGTCGGCGACTCGACGAGTACGGGCGCCCCGGGCGGAGCGAGCGCGCGCAGCGCGGTGGCCAGCGCACTCTGGCCGCCCGCCGTGATCAGGATGTCGGCCGCACCGACCCCGGGCCCGATCTCGCGGGCGAACCAGGCGCGCAGCTCGGGCAGGCCGTCCACCGGTGGCCGGTCCCAGGCGCCGGGGCGGCGGCCGGCCCGCGCGAGGGCGGCGGCCAGCGCCCGTTCGGGCTGGAGGGAGGGGTGGAGGTAGCCGCCGTTGAACTCGATGACCCCCGGCGGGGGCGGGGCGAGGGTGACGAGGACCCCGGAGGCGTCGACGGTACGGGGCACCACCTCGGGCCCGCCGTCGCCGCTGAGCGAGACCTCCTGCCAGGACGTGTCGCCCGGAGCCGGCGCGGTGGTGCGCGGCTGAGCACGGAAGGCGCCCGCCCCGGGGCGGGTGACGACCAGCCCCTCGGCGGCCAGCTGGGCGAGGGCCCGGGTGACCGTGACCGGACTGACCCGGAAGCGTTCGACGAGAACGCGACTCGACGGCAGCTTCCCACCAGGTGAGTAGCGGTTCAGCTCGCCACGCAGATATGTCGCCAACTCCCCCACACTGCTACGCTCATTCATGAGAGATGACAGTAGCGCTACCCCACTGATGACGATAGCGCTCGCACCCGCCACCACCGCCGCTGCCGCCGGCGCCACCACCGCTGCCGCTCCGGCGACTGCCGTGCCCCCTGGTGCTCCCCCGGCCACTCCCACAGCCGCACCACCCGCCTCCGAACGGTCAGGTTTCGTCCTCGCCTCCCTCGGGGTCGTCGCCTTCTCCCTGACCTTCCCGGCCACCGTGTGGGGGCTGCAGAGCTTCGGCCCCTGGTCCCTGGTGGCGCTGCGCAGTGTGCTCGCCGCGCTCATCGCGGGCACGGTCCTGCTGGCCGCCCGCAGCCCCTGGCCGGGCCGCCGCCATCTGGGCGGGCTGCTGGTGGTGGCGGGCGGGGTGGTGGCGGGGTTCCCGCTGCTGACCACGCTCGCGCTGAGGACGACGACCTCCTCGCACGCGGCCGTGGTGGTGGGTCTGCTGCCGCTGACCACGGCGGTCCTCTCGTCCCTGCGCACGGGCTCCCGCCCGCCGCGCGCATTCTGGATCGCGGCGCTCGCGGGGGCGGCGGTGGTGCTCGCGTTCACCATCGGCCAGAGCGGCGGCGCCGTATCCGCCGGTGATCTCTATCTGTTCGGTTCGCTGGTGGTGTGCGCGGCCGGGTACACGGAGGGCGGCCGGCTGGCGCGGGTGATGCCCGGCTGGCAGGTCATCGGCTGGGCGCTGCTCCTCTCACTGCCGGTAGCGGTGGCGGGCAGCGCGGTGGCACTGTCGTACGAGCCCGTACGGCTGACCGGGCACGGGATCGCCGGCCTCGTCTGGCTGGCGGCCGGCTCCGCGTTCGTCGGGCTGTACGTCTGGTACCGGGGCATGGCGGAGATCGGCATCCCCCGGGCCAGCCAACTGCAACTCGCCCAGCCGTTGTTGACGCTGGTCTGGTCGTTCCTGCTGCTCGGCGAGGACCTTTCGGCGGCGGCCCCGCTCGCGGCGGTGGCCGTACTCGTCTGCATCGCGGCGACCCAACGGGCGGCCGCCCCACGTGAGCGCCCGACGTCACAGTCATAGACTTGTCGACAAACGGAACCACCGTCCAGGAGGAGGTCGTTCCCCATGGAGGCACACACCGGCGACCGGTTGCTGACCCACGGCAGAACCGTGGGCCGGCCCGACCGGGTCGCGGAGATCGTCGAGGTGAAGGGCCCGAGCGGCACCCCGCCGTACCGGCTGCGCTACGCCGACGGCCACGAGTCGCTGGCGTACCCGGGGCCGGACAGCGTGGTCCAGCACGGGGGCGGGCGGAAGGAGCCGGAAAAGGCAGGCTGACCGTACTGGGCGCGGGAGCGTCCCACCCGGCACGACGAGTCCGTGCCGGGGCAGGGGGCAACCGGCTCCGCCCCTTCGGGCATTCCTCGTGCCCCGTGGCTTCCTGACCCGGCACCGTTGTCGCGTTTAGCGTCCATGGGTGAACCTCTGGACCTCCCTCGAACCCGCCTCCGCGACCGTGGACCCGGGTGGCAGTACGACCGTGCGGCTGCGTCTGCGCAACACCGGTGACGTGGTGGACGAGTACCGGTTCGAAGTGGTGGGCCCACTCGCCCCCTGGGCTCTCGTGGAGCCGCAGTCACTCCGGTTGTTCCCGGGGACGACGGGGACGGTCGCACTGTCGTTCTCCCCGCCGCGCACGCCGGACGCGGCGGCCGGTCCTCATCCTTACGCGGTGCGGGTCACGCCGACGGAGCATCCGCAGGCCACCACGGTTCCGGAGGGGAACCTCACCGTCACCCCGTTCACGGAGATGCGGGCGGAGCTGGTGCCCCCGACCGTGAAGGGCCGTTTCCGCGGACGTCCCAGGCTGGCCGTGGACAACCTGGGCAACACCAAGCTCACGGCCTCGGTGCGCGGCAGCGACAACGGGGATCAGCTGTCCTACGACATCAGTCCGAGCAATGTGCAGATCGATCCGGGACGCGCGGCGTTCCTGCAGACGACGCTGAAGCCGCGGCAGATCATCTGGATAGGGTCCAAGGAGGACCGGCCGTACACCTTGGCGGTGCAACGGTCGGGTGCCACGCCGCTGGACGTGGCGGGCACCTACGTGCAGCGGAGCGTCTTGCCGCGCTGGCTGGCGGCCCTCGTGAGCATTCTCCTCGCCCTGACGATCGCGTTCGTGATGATCTGGCGCGCTTACACGCCCCACGTCGACACCACTGCCACCGAAAAGCCCCAAGAGGCGGCCGTCGGCACCTTGCCGCCCCTTCCCTCGCCAACTCCCGGGGCTCCGAAGGCCACGGCAGCCACGGCCCCGGCGCCCCCGGCCGCCGCCGCGACGCAGGGGGCGGACGCGGACACGGACGCGGGTGGGGCGGGAGGCGATGGACCCGGGGAGAAGGAGACCGAGGCCCCGGAGCGGACCGCGGCGATCGCTGTCCAGCAGAAGGCAGCGGAGGATCCGGGTACATCGCACATCTGTTACCGCGTCTTCACGAGGGACCACGGCTGGTCCGACGCCGAGTGCGACGGTGGCACGGCGGGCACGGCAGGCTCGGGGGAGCAGATCACCTCTGTGAACATCGCGGTGTCCAAGAGCAACGGCACGTCCAGCAACGCCATGGTCCGCAACCCCACGGCGACCGGGCAGTACTTCCCCTACGGATGGTCGAGCGCCGTGGACGGCGCCGACAACTACGCGGGCAGCACCGAGAAGGGCGCCCCGTACATGCGAGGGTTCACCATCGAGGTCGACGGCGGCAACAGCACCGTCTGTCAGACCACGTACGTCCACAACGATGACTGGCTCGCCCTGGCTTGCGACGAACCCGGCAACGGGTTGCCGTTCACCTACGCCGGCACCCACGACAACGACCCGTGGATCGAAGCGGTGAGGCTCACCGTGTGATCCGCCGTCCGCCGTCCGCCACCTCTCTCCGATCTCCGACGATCCGCCGTAGCCCCGGACCCGTAACCCTCGCCGGATCGGCCTGGGAGAACCGGCCCCCGCCCTCCCCCGGGGACTCGTCGACGCAGGGTTCGCCCTCACCCCACCCCGTAGTGGTCCACCGCCACCCGGGACATGGCGCCGATCCGGTCCGCCTTCACGCTCTTCGCGGAGAAGAAGGCGTGTCCGCCGACGGCCGGGTACTCCTCGGCGAGGGTGAGGTGGCGGGAGAGTTCGGACGCGTTCTGCCAGGCCGCGGACTGGGCCGGGTCGCCGGCCTTGTAGAGCGCCTCCCCGATGTAGAGGTCGACGTCGGTGCCCTCCACCACCTCTGCCCACCAGGGGACGAGCTGGGCGTAGTCGGCCCCCGACTGTCCGATGCTCCAGTACAGCTGCGGGCAGATGTAGTCGATCCACCCCTCGCGGACCCACTTGCGGGTGTCCGCGTGGAGGTCGTCGTACGTCTGCACCCCTGCGGCGGTCGGTGAGCCGAGCGGGTCCGTCGTCTTGTTGCGCCAGACGCCGAAGGGACTGATGCCGAAACGGACGTGCGGCTTGATCTCCTTGATGCGGTCGGCGGTCTCCTTCACCAGTCGGTCGATGTTGTCCCGGCGCCAGGCCGCCTTGCTGCTGAAGCCGCTCCCGTGGCGGGCGTAGGTGGCGGCGTCGTCGAAGACCTGGCCGGAGACGGGGTAGGGGTAGAAGTAGTCGTCCCAGTGGACCGCGTCGATGTCGTACCGGCTGACCGCGTCGAGCATGGCGTCCTGGACGAACGCGCGGACCTCCGGCAGTCCCGGGTCGTAGTACAGCTTCCCGCCGTACGGGACGACCCAGTCCGGGTGGACCCGGGCGGGGTGGGTGGCGGCGAGCTTCTTCGGATCGGTCTGGTTGGAGACGCGGTACGGGTTGAACCAGGCGTGCAGTTCGAGGCCGCGGTCGTGGGCCTCGGTCACCGCCGTACCGAGCGGGTCCCAGCCGGGGTCCTTGCCCTGCACGCCGGTCAGGTACTGCGACCAGGGCTCATGGGGAGAGGGCCACAGCGCGTCGGCACTCGGCCTGACCTGCAGGATCACCGTGTTGAGCCCGAACCGGACGGCGCGGTCCAGATGCGCGATCAGCTCGCTGCGCTGGGTGGCCGCCGACAGCCCGGTGACGGAGGGCCAGTCGACGTTCGCCACGGTGGCGATCCACATCCCGCGCACCCCGGTCGCCACGCGGTGACGTCGGTCACGGGACACCGGCCCTGCCGCCCCCGCCGGACCCGGGGTGGCCAGGGCCGCCACCACTCCGGCCGCGCCCAGCATGAATGCCCTCCGGCCCATGCGCCGCATACGCTCCACCTTCCGCTCGTGCTCGGTCGCACCGCTCCGGTCGGGTGCGTGACGCAGATCATGCCTTCTCGGACCGTCGATGACCCGCAGGTAACTTGGGCCGCGTCGCCGGGTACCGTCTGGAGGTCGAAGCGGGTACCGCCACCCACGGCCCCGCGATACGGAGATCAGGGAGAGGCACGAGGTGACGGACTCTATGGCCGACATTGCACGCGTCGGAGTGGTCGGCTGTGGCCAGATGGGCGCAGGTATCGCGGAGGTCTGCGCGCGCAGCGGCCTTGAGGTGATGGTCGCGGAGACCACCGGCGAGGCCCTGGAAATAGGGCGTACCCGACTGCACAACTCCCTGTCGAAGGCCGCCGAGCGCGGCAAGATCACCGAGGACGAGCGCGACGAGACCCTCGGCCGCCTCAGCTTCACCACCGACCTCGGCGAGTTCGCCGACCGCGATCTGGTCATCGAGGCCGTCGTCGAGAACGAGCAGGTCAAGACGGAGATCTTCCGGGTGCTCGACCAGGTGGTGCCCCGGTCGGACGCGATCCTGGCGTCCAACACCTCGTCCATCCCGCTGGTGAAGCTCGCCGTGGCCACTTCCCGCCCGGACCAGGTCATCGGGATCCACTTCTTCAACCCGGCCCCGGTGCAGAGGCTCGTCGAACTGATTCCCGCCCTGACGACGTCCGAGCAGACCGTGCAGCGGGCCGAGGCGCTCGTACGGGAGGTGCTGGGCAAACACCCCATCCGGGCGCAGGACCGGTCCGGGTTCGTGGTGAACGCCCTGCTGATCCCGTACCTCCTCTCTGCCATCCGGATGTTCGAGTCGGGCATCGCCAGCCGTGAGGACATCGACAACGGCATGGAGATGGGCTGCGCCCACCCGATGGGGCCGCTGAAGCTCGCGGACCTGATCGGCCTGGACACGGTGGCCTCCGTCGCCGACTCGATGTACGCGGAGTACAAGGAGCCCCTGTACGCCGCTCCCCCGCTGCTCCAGCGCATGGTCGACGCGGGCCGGCTGGGGCGGAAGACGGGGGCGGGGTTCTACCCGTACGCCTGAGTTCCCGGAGGCGGGCCCGGCGCGTGGCGCCGCCGGGCCTGTGGGGGCACGTTCCCCTAGGTCAGGGCCGTGTGCGGCCCCGAAGGGTCTCGCCCGCCACCACTACCGGCCCGCCGCCGTGCCGGAGCGACGGCGTGGAGGCGTCGGCCCGAAGCCTTCGGCCTTTCAGCGCTGTCGCAGCCTTCCGTGCTCGTACTGCGGAAACTCCCTCGGACGTTCCTCCGGCAGAGCGGAAAATCCCTGAAAAGTCCCTGGCGGCTCAAGCCCGGGACCTGCGCACTACGAGTCCGTGAGCGTTCGGGCGGCATGGTACTTGGCCGCGCTACCGAGCCCGGCGCGCGAGGAAGTCGCGGTCCTCAGTCTTCCGGAGGGGACTGACACGCCGCGATGCCACCGCGGGTCGAGTACGGCGTGAGGTTGCGGTCCTCGGACGCCCCGAACGGCGACATGCTGGGCGGACAAGGCGTACCAGGGAGTCGGCGGACCGGTCCGGGTGCCCTTTCGCGGCAGTCGGCTCAAGCGAGGGAGGCGTCGTCACCACAGCAGTCACGCCCACGATCCGCTGCCTCGGCGAACAGGCCATGGCCACCCATGGCCACTCTCAAGGGCTGGCGCCTCCTCCGGAAGCTCCGCTGCAGCACCAACCGGATCACGGGCATAGTGAAGGCCGTCGTCGTCCTTCACCACGCCTCAACGTGGGGTTGGAAAAGGCTCGGTGTCGGCCATTTTTTGAGCGTTTCTCAGATCTTTCGCCTCCTCCCCGCGCTCCTGTCGGACCATCGTCGGCACAGGTCGCCGAGACAGGGACGCAGGATGGCCGAGAACCGTCCGTGGGGATTCCAGCCAGATGTCATCAGGCGCATTGGTTATGTCGTTGATTACTCCTGGGGGCTGGTGCCTAAGGTCTTCTCGTATTCGGTTCACAGCGGTGCCGAACTCGGGGGGAAGCGATGTCGCTTGTCAGGCCTGTCCTGGAACGGGCTCTCGGCAGGACTCCGTTGCTCCACCTCACCGTTAGTCACCGAGGACGTTCGCGCTGGCTGGCGCTGAAGCTGGAGGGGTATGGTCCCAGCGGTTCGGTCAAGGACCGCAGCGCCGTCGGACTCCTGCAGGCCCTGCACGACGAGCAGCCGCTGACACCGGGCACCGTGGTGGTCGAGTCGACCTCGGGGAATCTCGGCCTGGCGCTGGCCCGATTACTGCGCGCCGTCGACTGCACCTTGCTCGCGGTGGTCGATCTCAAGACCCCGCCCGTCACTCGCCGCATGCTCGAGGCCGACGGCGCGCGTGTCCTGGTGGTCGACGAGCCGGACGGCCAAGGCGGCTATCTGCTGAGCAGGCTGCGCACCGTGCGCGAGCTGCTGGCCCAGAACCCCGGCTACCGCTGGCCCAACCAGTATGAGAACTGGGCCGCCCCCGAGGTGCATCGCACCACCACGGGCCCAGAGATCACCGAAGACGCCGGTGCCGGGCTCGACACGGTCTACGTCCCTGTCTCCACCGGCGGAACCCTGGCCGGCATCGCCTCCCATCTGCGCGAGCACCGCCCCGACGTCGCCCCGGTCGCCGTCGACGTATGCGGTTCACTGGCCGTCGCCGGCAGCGCGGGACGCCGGTTGATACCGGGGATCGGGGCCAGCCGCCCCTCCGCCTTCCTGAAAGGCGCGGACAGCTACGACCGCCTCGTACAGGTCGACGACGTCGAGGCAATCGCCGTCTGCCGGATCATGGCCGAGGACCTGGGGCTCGTGCTCGGCGGGTCCAGCGGCTGCGCCGTGCGCGCGGTGATCACCGATCTGGCGAACGATCCCGCGCCACGGGGACTTTCGGTCTGTGTGGCCGCCGACGGCGGCGAAAAGTACCGCGACACCCTCTACTCCGACGACTGGGCGAGCGAACAGGGCATCGCCGAACAATTAGCCGCCACGACGAGAGAGCTGCGCCGTGAGGGCCTGTTCTTCACGCGGCGGCAACCGCACCACCTGGAGCACCAGCGATCATGAGTACGAGCATCACGCCAGGACGGCGCGAGAGCGGCCGCCACTACCGGCAGTTCCTTCCGCTGGTGCAGGGCGCGACCTTGATCGAATGGACTGGGACCGGCCTGTTCCTCGCCGTGTCGACCATCTACTTCGTCAAGGTCGCCCATCTCAGCACCTCGTCCGTGGGCATCGGACTGACGATCGGCGGCGCGACCGCGCTTTTCACCGCCCTGCCCATCGCCCGGCTGGCCGAACGCTTCGGCCCCAAGTCCGTGCTGGTCGGCGTCATGCTCCTGCGCTCCTTGGCCACCATCGGCTATCTGTGGGTGGACGGCTGGTGGAGTTTCCTGCTGGTCGTCTCCCTCATCGCCGTCACCGAGCAGTCCTCGCCCCCTCTGGTCCAGGCTTATGTCGGCGCGCGGGCGCCGGAAAGCCTGCGCGCGAGGGTGATGGCCGTCCAGCGCACCGTCGTCAATCTGGGCATCAGTCTGGGAGGGCTGATCGCCGGAGTCGCCCTGGGTTCGGGCTCGCACGGCGCGTTCCGGCCGCTGCTGATCGGTGGCGCGGTCGCCTACGTCATCGTGGCCGCGGTGTTCGCCACCGCACGCGACGAGGGCTCGGTCGGCAGCGTCGGGACGACGGGCGTACGGGAATTGCTCAAGGACTGGCGGCTGTTGGGCTTCACCACGTACAACGCGCTGGTGTCGCTGTGGATGCCGGTGCTCAACGTGGCGCTCCCACTGTGGCTGGTGACCGCCACCGAGGTGCCGGAGCGCTACGTCGGCATCCTCTACGCCGTCAACACCGTGCTCTGCATCGCCCTCCAGTACCCCCTCAACCGCTGCTACGACACGACGCGTCGGGCCTGGTTGTCGTACGCGACCGCGGCGGCGCTGCTGAGCTGCGGCGCGCTGGCGTTCGCCGCCGCGCCGGGCTTCGGGACGCGCGGCGCACTGCTGACGTTGGGCGGCGCGGTCGTGCTGCTGACCTTCGCCGAGTTGCTGCAGGTCGGCGCGTCCTGGACGCTCTCCTTCGAGCTGGCCCCCGAGGGGGCGCGCAGCGCCTACCTGGTGCTGTTCAACACCAGCCGCACCGTCGCCAACCGGGTCGTGGGCCCGGTCCTCATGACGGGTGTGGTGCTCGCCCTCGGCGAGGCCGGCTGGATCACGCTCGCCTGTGTGCTCCTGGTGGGCGCGTTCGTTCCCCTCGCAGCGCTGCGAGGGCCGCGCCGTGCCGGGACGGCCGGGCCGGTGGAACGCGCAGACGAGCCAAAGGCGCGTACCGGCCGCTGACCTCCGGCCTGTTGGGCCGTCCCCCGTCCGAGCATTCCCCACCCCGGCCAAGGAGGCCCCGCTCCCCATGGACTTCGAGCGATACCCAGACAGTCACTTCCTCCATCTGACGCGCGCGGACGTCGTGGAGGCCGCCCGGGGCGTGGACATCGTGCAGACGGTGGCCGAAGCGCTGACGCTGCACAGCGCGGGGCAGTCGGTCCTCCCCGAGGAGGCCTACCTCGGCTGGACGACCCCGCGGGGCGACTCGGCCCGGCTGCTGGCGATGCCCGGCGCGCTGCTCGACGTCGGCCGCCCGCCCGTCGTCGGGCTGAAGACCATCAACGCCTCACTGGGCAATCCGGCACGGGGCATTCCGCGCTCCCAGGGCTTCACCCTGCTACTCGACCCGGAGACGGCACGGCCGGTCGCCCTGATGGAGGCGGCGTACATCAGCGCAATGCGCACCGCGACGGTGACCGCGCTCGCCGTACTCCACCTGGCGGTGAGGTCTCCGCAACGGCTGGCACTCGTCGGCTGTGGCGCCCTGGCCCAGGCGCATGCCGCGCTGTTGCTGCGCACCGTGCCGACCCTGCGCGCGCTGGCGCTCTACGACGTGACGCCCGAACGCGCCGATGCCCTCGCCGCGTACGTCGCCTCCCTGCCCGGCGGCGCGAAGGTCGAGACCGTACGGGCCGAGAGCGCACGAGAGGCGGTGCGGGACGCCGAACTCGTCGTGCCCGTCACCACGGTGACGCAGGGGTACATCGAGCCCGACTGGCTGCGGCCCGGCGCGCTGGTCTGCCACGTCTCGCTGGACGACCTCACCGAGGGGGCGGTGCTCGCCGCTGACACGGTGATCGTCGACGACTGGAGCCTGGTGCGCGACGACCCGCGCCGCCTGCTCGGCCGGATGCACCGGGCGGGCACCCTGCTCGGCCCCGACGGCGCCCCTCGGGACGGGGTGACCGCACAGCCCGGCGCGCGCCGGGTGGACGCCGCCCTCGGTGACGTGCTCGCCGGCCGTCACCCGGGCCGCCGCCGCCAGGACGAGACCATCATCAGCAATCCCTTCGGCATGTCGATCCTCGATGTCGCCGTCGCCGACCGCATACACGCTCGCGCCGAGGCCGTCGGCCTCGGCACCCGGCTCACGCTCTGAGGGGACGCATCATGGCCATCGATCCCAATGTCCAGGAAATCAACCGCACCATGTGGTCGTACGGGGAGTACCGGCGAGTGGCCGACCTGCTGCGCCCCGGCGCGGTCGAGCTGGTCGGACGGCTCGCCCCTGAGCCCGGCTGCCGCCATCTCGATGTCGCCACCGGCAACGGCAACGTGGCGCTGCTGTCCGCGCAGCGCGGATCGACGGTGACCGGGCTCGATCTGACGGACGAGTTCTTCTCCGATGCCCGCGAGCGCTTCGCCGAGGCGGGAGTGGAGGTGGAGCTGCATCGCGGGGACGCTCAGGAGCTTCCCTTCGCCGACGGCTCGTTCGACCTGGTGACCTCCACCTACGGGGTGCAGTTCGCGCCCGACCATGCCGCCTCCTCCGGAGAGATGGCCCGAGTGCTGCGCCTCGGCGGCCGGATTGGCATGTGCAATTGGACGGCGCGCAGCTGGACGGCGCACTTCCAGGAGATTCTGTCCGCCTACTTTCCTTCGCCCAACGGTCATCAGGGGCAACCGATGCTGTGGGGCTCGGCGGACTACCTCGCCGAGCTGTTCGGCCCCTCCTTCACCGTCACTGCCGAACGCAGGGAACTGTTCTACCCCTTCGCGACCGCCGAGGACCTGGTCGCCTTCTTCGAGAACTGCTTCGGTCCGTGCATCGCCGCGAAGAACACGATCTCCCCGTCGTCGCGCTGGAAGGAGCTGCGCGCCGAGATGGTCGAGATGACCGAGGACTTCCACACCACGGACGAGCGGGGAACCGGCGTCCCCGTCGAGTATCTGCTCGTCTTCGCGGAGAAGAAGGGATCCCTGTGACCGCTCTGCCGACGCGCTATCCCTCGCTGCCGCTGGCCGAAGGGGCCCGGGAGCGAGCCGTCGCCGCGGCGCTGACGCGCAGCGAGCCGTACCCGCTGGACGAGGGCGTCCACGCCCACGTGGAACGGCATGCGGCCGCCCGGCCCGACCGCACGGCGATCGAGGACGGCGGACAAAGCCTCAGCTACGGCGAGTTGGCCGACCGGATGCAGCGGATCGCCGCCCAACTGGCCGCAGCGGGTGTCACCGGCGGGCAGATCGTCGCGGTTGGCGGCCGGCGCGGCGCCGATGTCGTCTGCGCCTTCCTCGCGCTGGAACTGCTGGGCGCGGTCTATCTGCCTGTCGACGCGAGCTGGCCCGCCGCCCGCGTCGACGCGCTGCTGAGGGACAGCGGCGCGGTGCTGCTGCTCACTGTCGGTGGGCCCGCCGACAGTGGCGAACTGGTCGAGGGTGCTCAGGCGGCCGGCGTGCGCACCGCCTCCCCGGCACCCGCGGACGCCCGCCGCACGCGGCCGTCACCGCCGCCCGCCGACGAAGTGCGTTACGTCCTGTACACCTCGGGATCGACCGGCCGCCCCAAAGCCGCGGTCGTCGAACACCGGGGAATGCTCAACCATCTGTGGGCCAAGGTCGACGACCTCAAGATGACCGCCGCCGACCGGCTGGCGCAGACCGCGCCGCTGAGCTTCGACATCTCCGTCTGGCAGATGCTGGCACCGCTGCTCGTCGGCGGCCGCGTCCAGATCTTCGGCGACGACCAGGCCCAGGACGGCGCGCTGCTGCTGGAGGCGGTACGCCGGGGCGGGACCACCGTCCTGGAGACCGTGCCCACGCTGATCCGCTTCCTGCTGGACGCCCAGCAGAGCGCGGGGATCCGGCCCGGAGCGCTGCGCTGGATGATCGCCACCGGCGAGGAACTGCCGCCCGCGCTGGCCCGCCGGTGGTACGAAGCCCTTCCCGGCATCCCGCTGCTCAACGCCTACGGCCCCACGGAGTGTTCGGACGACGTCACCCACGCCGTCCTCGGCGCGCCCGGCCCCGACGTACGCCGTCTGCCGATCGGTACTCCCGTCGGCAACGCCGCGCTGTACGTCCTGCGCGGCGAGGACAGGCGGTGGCACGCCTGCGACCACGGGGAGACGGGCGAGCTGTTCGTCGGCGGCCTCGTCGTGGGCCGCGGCTATCTGGGCGACCCGGAGCGGACCGCGCTCGCCTTTTTCGCCGACCCGTTCACGGAGGGCGGCGGGCGGTTGTACCGCACCGGTGACGCGGTGCGGGTGCTGCCGGACGGCCAGTTGGAGTATCTGGGCCGGGTCGACCGGCAGGTCAAGCTCGGCGGCGTCCGCATGGAGCTCGCCGAGATCGAGGCGGAGCTCGGCGCCCACCCCGCGGTGGCCGCCTGCGCGGTCGTCGTACGCACCGACGGCGACGAGGGCGCACTGGTGGCCCGCGAGAGTGCCCACACTCCGGCGGTGGGCCACCAGCGGCTGGTCGCTTACGTCACGACCCCCGACGGGGAGGTGGCGGCGGAGGCGCTGCGCGCCCATCTGGCCGAGCGGCTGCCCGCGCCCATGGTGCCGCACACGTTCGTGGTGCTTCCACGGCTGCCGCTCACTCGCAACGGCAAGACCGACTACACGGCCCTGCCCGCACCGCCGCGCCGACGCCGCCCCGGGACTCGTCCCTTCAGTCCGCCGCGGAATGAGGCCGAGGCCGCGATCGTCGCGATCGTCGCCGAACTGCTGGGCAGCGGGCAGGTCGGCCGCGACGACTCGTTCCTGGAGCTGGGTGGCGACTCGCTGCAGGCCATGCGGCTGGTCGCACGGCTGCGGGAGACGGGATCGGCGGTGAGCCTGCGCGAGGTGCTGCGCGACGGCAGCCCGGCCGCGCTCGCTGCTCTCGGCACCCGGATCCCGCCCGCCGGGAGGAGCGCCGGCACCGATCATGTCCGGGACGCTCCGCGCACTCGCCCGCTCACTCCGCAGCAGGCAGGCGTGTACTACCACTGGCGGCTGGATCCGCAGAGCCCCTACTACAGCTATCAGGGCTCCCTGGAGCTGGACGGTCCGCTGGACGTCCCCCGCCTGGCAGCCGCCTGGCGGCTGCTGCTGGCCGAGAATCCGCTGCTGCTCGCCCGGTTCGCCGAGCCGGACGAGGCGCAGGGGGACGAAGTGGTGCACCACTTCCCGCACTGGGACGTGCCGCTGCCGGAGCGGCCGCAGGAGGTCACGGCGGACGCGTACCGACGGCTGGCGGCCGAGGAAGCGGCCCGCCCCTTCGATCTGCCGGCCGCGCCGGGGCTGCGCGCCGGGCTGTTCAAGCTGCCGGACGGACAGCACCGCGTGCTGGTCACCATGCATGAGCTCCTGCTCGACGGCTGGGGCGCCACCGTCCTCTTCCAACGGCTGGCCGAGTTGTACGAGCGGCGCCCGGCCGCTCCCGACCCCGAGCGTTCCACCCGCTACGACCGCTACCTCGACCACCTCGATCGGGTGCTGGCCGCCGAGGAGACGGCCGAGGCGGGCCGGTACTGGCTGCGACAGCTCGCGGGCGATCTGCCGGTGCTCCAGATCGCGCAGAAGCAGCGCCCGGCCACGCCCACCTACCGGGGTGCGATCACCGAGGCCGTACTGGACGAGGCTCTGTCGCAACGGCTGCGGGAGACCGCCCTGTCCGCGTCCGCGACCCCGTTCGTGCCGCTGCTGGCCGCGTACGCGCTGACGCTCGGTTATTACGGTGATGCCGACGAGGTCGTCGTGGGGGCGCCGATGGCGGGCCGGGAGCGGCCGGAGACGGCCGATGTGCCTGCCTTCATGCTCGCGATGCTGCCGCTGCGGCTGCGCATCGACCCGGCCGCGACGCTCGCCGAGTTCACCGCCCTGGTGCGCGACACGGTGTACGACGCGTACGCCGCCGCGGACCATCCCTTCGGCTGGACGCTGCGTCAGCTGCCGGCCGCCTCCAGGAGCTCGGCGGCGACCCCCGTCTTCCAGACGATGTTGAACATGCTGCCGTACCCGGCCCGCGCGACCACCGCCGACGGCGTCGGCTTCCGCTTCGTCGAACTGGAAACCGGCTACACGAAGTACGACTGCGCCCTCTACGTGCAGCCGCACGGCCCGGATCGGCTCCTGCTCCAGTACGCCTACCAGCAGGAGCTGCTCGATGAACCGGTCGCACGCAACGTCCTCGAGTCCACGACGATCGCGTTGAGGGCCCTCACCGACCCGCGGCACGCCGCGCACACTGCCATCCGATCCCTCGATCTGCTGCCCGGAGGCGGACCATCATGACCACCCCGACCCTGCTGCAACGTTTCGCCGCGCAGGTGGCGGCCCGCCCCGAGGCCGTCGCCCTGCGCCACACCGGCACCACGCTCACCTACCGCGAGCTCGACGAGTGGAGCGGCCGGCTGGCCGCACAGCTCGCCGCCAAGGGCACGCGGCCCGGCTCGTTGGTCGCGCTCGCCGCTCAGCGCGGTCCCGCCGCGGTCGCCGGGGTGCTCGCCGTGTTGAAGACCGGCGCGGCCTACCTCGGGCTGGATCCGGCGATCCCCGTGCGGCGCCAGCGCCGCATGGTGGAGGAGACGGGGCCGCAGGCAGTGCTGGCCGAGCCGGGGCTCGATCAGTTCCCCACGCTGGACGCGCCCCGCGTCCGGCTGGCCCCGGTCGCGGAGGGCCCGGTGCACGGAGGGCCTGAACAGGAGCCCGACGACAACGCGTTGTTCCACATCGTCTACACCTCCGGCACCACCGGGAACCCCAAGGGCGTACGTATCAGTTACCGTTCCGTCCGCGGCCGGCTGGAGTGGATGTGGGAGGACCATCCGTTCCCCGAGAACGCGGTGCTGGCAGTGCAGAAGTCACTGGCGCTCGTCGCCTCGCCCTGGGAGCTGCTCGGTGGCCTGCTCCAGGGCGTCCCGTCGGTCGTGCTCAGCACCGAAGAGCTCCTCGACCCGGTGCTGTTCGCCGGCGTTGTCGCCGAGGAGCGGATCACCCATCTCTTCCTCACCCCGCAGCTGATCGGCGGGCTCCTGGAGGAGAGCTCGAAGCTCTCCGGTTCCCACCGGCCGGTGCTGGTGACCAGCGGTGCGGACAGCCTGCCGGTGCGAACCGTCCACCGCTTCAGGGAGGTCTGGCCCGACGCCACGCTCCTCAACCTGTACGGCATGACCGAGACCGCCTCCAACGTCGCCGCGTACGACACGGCCGCCCTGCCCGAGGACGCCGAACGTGTGCCGGTCGGCGGCGCGGTGGCGGGAGCGTCGATCTCGGTCCGCGACCGGCACGGCCGCCTGCTGCCCCCTGGTGTGATGGGTGAGGTGTGGGTCTGCGGGCCGCCGCTGGCCCTCGGCTATCTCGGCGGCGACGGCGAGGACCGCTTCACCGTCGACGACCAGGAAGTGCGCCACTACCGGACCGGTGACCGGGGCCGTCATCTCCCGGACGGGGCGCTGGAGATCACCGGCCGCGCCGACAACCAGATCAAGGTGCGCGGCTACCGTGTGGAGCTGGAGGAGATCGAGTCCACCCTCCGCAAGGCGCCCGGCGTCACCGACGCCGGGGCGTACGCCGACCTGGACGACGGCGAGCCGCGGATCGTCGCCTGTGTCACGGCCGAGGAGGAGGTGAGCGTCTCGGCCCTGCGCGGATATCTGCGCGACCGGCTGCCCGACTACATGTTGCCGACACGCATCCAGCAGGTGCCACGGCTTCCGCTGGGCCCCAACGGCAAGCTGCACCGCACCGGGCTGCGCACGCTCGTGGCGGACATCGGACAGGAGCGGACAGGGGGCTTCACGCCGTCCGACGCCACCGAGGCCGCTGTCGCGGTCCTCTGGGAGGAACTGCTCGGCACTCCCCCCGCCGACGTGGACCAGAACTTCTTCGACGCCGGAGGCCACTCGCTGCTCGCCGTCCGGCTCGCCAACCGGCTCGCGAAGATTGCCGGTCGGCGCATCCCCCTGCGCCGCATCCTCGGCGCACCCACCGTCGGCGCGATCGCCGCACTCTGCCACGAGGCCCAGGAGGAGGAGCGCGGATGAGCATCCCCTGGCTGAGAATCCGCTGCGAGGAGAAGAACGACGGCCCGGCCGACACGCTCGTGGTCTGCTTCGCACCCACCGGCGCGCACGGCTCGACCTTCGCGAGCTGGCACGGGCGGCTGCCCCACGGCATGGCGCTGGTGCTGGTCACACCGCCCGGCAGAGGCACCCGGGTGGACGAGGAACCCGTCGTCGACATGGCCGTGTACGCGGACGCGGTGGCCGCCGAGGTGCGGGCGCTCGCGACAGGCAGGCGTACGGTGCTGATCGGTGTGAGTCTCGGTGCGCTGGTGGCGTTCGAGGTCTGCCGCCGGCTGCTGGAGACCGGGGTGCCGGTGACGCGGCTGTGCGTGGTGGCCGGCCAGTCCCCGGGTGACTTCGCCGGTTCGGGCGGCGAAGTGACGCTCGATGACGCCCGCGCCTTCGCGACCGAGACCGGACTGACGGACCCCGAGCTGCTGGCCGATCCGGAGTTCGAGGAGGTGCTGCTGCCGCCCGTTCAGGCCGATCTGATGCTGGCCGCCCACTATGCCGGCCGCGCGAGCGGCGCCGCGCATGTCCCGCTGCGGGCGGTGTGGGCCGTCGAGGATCCGCACGTGTCGGAGGCGGCCGTCCGGCGGTGGCGCGAGTGGACCACAGCGGACTGCACGGTGCTGTCCGTGGAGGGCGGCCACTACGCCCACCAAGAGAATCCGGCAGCGGTCCTGGCCGCCTGTCTGGACGGCCTCGCCGAAGCTGCCGGTCCGTCGAGACGGACCGTGCTCGGCAGCGGCGCGGCGGTCGTCTCGGGCACCGTGCTCGCCCTCGGGACGTCGACAGTCGCCGCGCCGAAGGCCGCTGCCGCACAGCGGACGGCGGACGCGGGCGGCGGCACCGCAGGCCGCGCCTTCGACGGCGATCCCACCGATCCGGTGGAGCTCGCCGTCGCGATGATCCGGCAGAACACGAGCAACCCCGGGGACGGCGCGATCACGCTGCCGCACGCACGGATGCTGGAAGGGGTCTTCCAAGCCGCCGGGGTCGCCACCGAGATCGTGCCGACCCCCAAGGAGGGCAACGTCCACTTCTTCGCCCGCGTCCCCGCCGCTGCCGGCGCCGTGCGCGAGAAGCCCCTGATCCTGCTCGGCCACTCGGACGTGGTCCCCGCGATCGGGGACGCGTGGACGCGGGAGCCGTTCACCGGGGAGACCGTGGGGGGCATGCTGTACGGCCGGGGTTCCCTCGACATGAAGGGGGTCAACGCCGCCTTCGTCGCCGCCCTGCTGCGCCATGTGCGTCAGGGCACGCGATTCGACCGGGACATCGTCTTCTGGTCCGACTGCGACGAGGAACAGGGTCCGTACGGCGTCCGTTGGCTGCTCACCGAGCACCCGGGCAAGGTGCAGGCCGGAGCGGTCCTCACCGAGGGCGGCTGGGTGCTCAACCAGCGTGACGGCACGACACCCATGATCGCCGCGCTCACCTGCAACGACAAGCGCTCCCTGCTGTTGCGGCTGGAAGCGGCCTCGTACGCCACGCACACCTCCAAGCCGTTCAGCGGGCAGGCCGTGATCCGGCTGGGCGAGGTACTGGAACAGCTCGGCGGCTGGCGAGCCGCGATCCGCCCGAACACGCTGTCACGGACGTACTTCGCCGAGCTCGCCCGGGCAACCACGGACCCGGCGCTGGCCGCCGCCCTGCGGGAGATGCTCGACGCGCGCTCCGAGGCGCGGCGGAACCGGGCGGGCGATGCAGTCGTACGGCTCAGCGACACGCCCGAGCTGCACAACGCGATGCTCCGCACCACCTTGGCATTCACCTCGGCCAAGGCCGGCTACTACCCGAGTATCGTGCCCGGCACGGCGACCGCGGAGTTCCGGGCGGCTTTCCTGCCCGGTGGCGACGATCCCGGGCGGATCGTCGCCGAACTGCGCTCCCTGATCGGCAACCGGGCCACGCTGACGGTGGTCGGCAACCCCGGGGAGAGCGAGGCGCAGGCTGTCGCGCGGCTGCGCGGCTATCTGGCGGTTCCGGACTCCAGCCACGACACGGACGTCTTCCGCGCCTGGCAGACAGCCGTGCGGCGGACTCATCCCGGGGTGCGGGCGACAGCCTGCCAGTTCGAGGCCGTGACCAGCGCGGTGCCGTTCCGTGAGCAGAACGTGCCGGTCTACGGCATGTACCCCTTCACCGTGAACCGGGACATGCTCAAGCGTATGCACGGTACGGACGAGCACATCGGCATCGAGGCCCTGCGGCAGGGCACGGAGACGGTCTATCAGCTCTTGGCGGGGCTGCGCGCCGGAGCCTGAGTCCCGGGGGGGGGGGGGGGGGGGGGGGGGGGCCCGCCCGCCCCCCCCCCCCCCCCCCCCCGGCCCCCCCCCCGCCGCCCCCCCCCCCCCCCCCCCCACACCCCCCCCCCCCCCCCCCCCCCCCCCCCCCCCCCCCCCCCCCCCCCCCCCCCCCGGCCGCGCCCCCCCGCGGGCGGGGCGGCCCCCCCCCCCCCCCCCCCGCGGCCGTTCCGCCCAGGGGCAGTCTCCCGCGCCGATCAGTCGTACGCGGAGTACGAGGAGCCCCTGTACGCTGCTCCCCCGCTGCTCCGGCGCATGATGGACGCGGGCCGGCTCGGCCGGAAGGGCATGCCGAGCGGTTGCTGCGCGCCATGGACGAGCTCCAGGCGGTCCTCTGCGGCCCGGACGACATACTGCTCACCAACCAGCAGCCGGTGCCGGCGTTCACGGGACTCATGCACGCCGCCGGTTTCGGCGCACGTCACACGAGAGTGCCCGGCGACCCGGAAATCCCTGTCGAGCAGCGGCTCGCCGAGCACGGGCTGCCAGGGCTCACCGGCGCGCAACCAGCCCCGTACGCGGTCCTGCCCGGTACCCACCTGGCGGCGATACAGCTGGGCCTGGCAGGAGCACTTCCCGACCTGGAGACCGTGCGGCTGGTCAACTCCAAAGCCACGGTCGACCCGCCTGCGGCTGCCGGGCGGGGGCACCGTGGTCACGTCACTGCCCGAACTGCTCACGGCCGCAGCCGCGGGCCCGGTCGTGGTCAAGGATCCGTACGGTGTCTCGGGCCAGGGCACCGTGGTCGCCGTCCTGCACGCGCTCGCCCGAGCCCGGCCCATGAACACCGAGGGAGCAGCCCATGCCAGACATCACGTACGACACCCGGACCGCCGCCGCCTACCGGGCCGCCCGCGACATCCCGCTCGACGGGCTCACGGCCTGGCGCGAGGCCCTTGCCGAAACGGTCCAGTTGCGGGAAGGCATGACCGTGCTCGATGTCGGCGCCGACACCGGCTTCTTCGCAACCGCCTTCCACACCTGGTTCGGGGTACGAGTCCTTGCTGTCGAGCCCGCCGCCGCGATGCGCGCCATCATCCCGGCGGGCGCCGGGATCGAGGTACTCGACGGACACGCGGCCGCTCTGCCTGTGCCCGACTCGAGCGCGGACGCCGCCTGGCTCGGCTCGGTCATCCACCATCTGCCCGACCTGGCGGCGGCAGCCCGCGAATTGCGCCGCGTCCTCAGGCCGGGCGCCCCTGTACTGATCCGCAACGCCTTCCCCGGCCGCTTCGACCGCGACCTGCGCGTCCGCTACTTCCCCGGGACCGCGTCCGGCATCGACGCCTACCCCAGCATCGACGAGGTCACCGCCGCATTCACGGCAGCGGGTTTCGACCGCACCCGTGTACTGCGCTCCCTGCCTCACGAGGCGGCACCGACTCTCGCCGCGTTCGCCGAGCGCCTGGACCGCAGCACCGATTCAAAGCTCCGGGCACTGTCCGACGATGCCTACGCCCAAGGTCTGGCCCAACTGCGCCGCGCGGCAGCCGACCACCCCGACGAGCCCGCCACCAGCTGGATGGACCTGCTCGTCCTCGCTTGAGGTTCCGGGAGTGCCATACATCGGGAGTGCCAGGAATCAGGTCGGGCGGCCCCTGGGTGCGACTCCCCCGGGGTCGCCCGAACCCGATCATGGCACTTCCGCTACCGAGGCCCTGGGGAGTGACGAAGGCCGGAGCGCTTCAGCCGGAGCCGGTCCGAGTCGCCCTGGTGGAGGAGACCCTGACGATCAGCCGGTCCGCGCCCGACGACTGATCGCTCGACCGAAGAATCCTGGTGACGCCTGTCGTTCGGCAGCGCTTCCCCCCTCTTTCTGGCGTCGGAGTACCCCACCGGTCCGTGGCACCGAGATCGGATCGACACGCTGGGGCTGGACGAGAACGGCAGACCGGTGGTGATCGAATTGGAGAAAGCTCTGACAGCGGGGGATGTCGCAGGCCGCCTCATGCTTCACCTTCACTCCTCACCTGGCTCCCCGACCGCCCTTTCGCCCCGGCGGCGTGCGGAGCGGGACGCGGTGGTCGGCAACACGTCGGCGGCCCCCTGCGCCCTCTTCATCGGCGGGCGCCGGCCTGGTGCCTGCGTGTCTGCATGTCTGCGTGTCTGCGTGTCTGCGGGTCTGCGGGGCTGCGTGTCTGCGTGTCTGCGTGTCTGCGGGACTTCTACAGGGAGTTGACGGTGGTGGGCCTCCCTCCTCTTCCTCGGCGTCACGGCCGTGGGGGGGGGGGGGGGGGGGGGGCGGGGGCCCCCCCCCCGGGGGGGGGGGGGGGGGGGCGGGCGGGGGGGGGGGGGGCGCGCCGGGGGGGGGGGGGGGGGGCGCGGGGGGGGGGGCCCCCAAAAACCCCCACC
>NZ_JBIAJC010000007.1:256051-369682 GCF_042871745.1 Streptomyces sp. NPDC005576
GGGGGGTGGGTGTGGGGGTGTGGGCTTGTCGGGGGTATTTCAACGGGTTGTGGCGGGGGGGGGGCCCCCCCCCCCGCCCGGGGCCCCCCGCCGGGGGGGGGGGGGGGGGCCCGGCCGCGCCCCCCCCCGACGGGGCGGGTCGTCGTCGGAGCCGTCCTGGGCGGTACGGCCGCCGCCGTGGTCCTCGCGGGACTCCGCTGACCCGGACTCCAACTGAACCGGACTCCCCCTCGGCCGGGGTAGCCGGACTCCGCGGGTGCCCGACCGGCATCGGCGGTGTTCCCGTCACGCCAGCCGGAGGTGGTGCAGCATCAGCAGTCCGGCCGCCATGTTGGCCGCCGGCACCTCGCCCCGCGCGATGAGGTCGGGTACGGACTTCAGGGGCACCCACTCACGGCGCGAGGATTCGAATCCGTCGGTGGGCGGTCCGGTCCAGTGGCCTTCCTCGGCCCAGTAGAGGTGGTGGCGGGCGTCGGTGAGGCCGTTGGAGGACTCCACCGTCATCAGCGGGCGCAGCGCGCCGGGGCGCCAGCCGGTCTCCTCCTCCATCTCGCGGGCTGCGGCCGCGGCGATGTCCTCGCCGTCCTCCACGACTCCGGCGGCAAGTTCCCAGCCCCAGCTGTCGGTGATGAAGCGGTGCCGCCAGAGCAGCAGGACCTCGTCGGCGTCGTTGACGACAGTGGCGGCGGCGACGGGGCGCAGCCGGATGACGTAGTGGTCGAGGTGCCTGCCGTCGGGGAGCCGGACGTCTGCGAGGTTCACCCGGAACCATCGGTTCTCGTAGACGGATTGTTCGCTCAAGTTCGCCCACTGCACAGTTCTGCCACCTTTCGATCGATCGGTGGCAACATCGCAGCAGGGAGAGCGGAGTGAGGGAACGTACGCCTCCCCGTGCGCCGGGGCTCACAGGGGCACGCGCAGCGCTCCCCCGATCACCTCGGCCGCCCGTGCGGCTTCGGAGCTCCCGCTGGCCACGAGGTCGTCACGGACCGCGCCCATCCGTTCGCGCAGTCGGCGCGACTCGACGCCGCGCGCCCGTTCCGCCATCTCCGTGGCCGTACGCGCCGCCCGGTCGGCCTCCCCCAGGCGCAGCTCCACCTGGGTCAGCATCGCCAGCCGGTGCACCCGCCCCCGGTCGTGCGCCGGGGCGCACACGGCCCGTGCCGCGTGCTCCCTCGCGGCCCCGAGGTCACCCAGGCCGAGCAGGGCCTCGGCGACCTGTACGTCCACCAGGCCCGGCTGGACGTACGCCGTCTCCTCGGGCTCCGCCCCGGGCAGGATGCGGGCCGCCAGGGCTTCGGCGCGGCCGATGCGCTCCCGGGCGTTCGCTCCGTCCCCGAGCCGTGCGTACGCCTTGGCCTGCATGGCGTGGAGATCGGCGGCGAGGGCGGGGCTGACGCGGTGTCCGGCGGCCCGTATCGCCGCCTCGGCGAAGGCGACCGCGCGGCGGAACTCCCCCAGGTGCAGCGACTGGTTGACCAGCAGCGCGATCACGTAACCGCCGAGCGCCCGGTCGCCGCTGGCCTTGGCGAGGCGCAGCGCCTGGTGGAAGTAGCGCTGGGCCAGTCCGTGGGCGTCGGAGTCGTAGGCGCAGATGCCCGCGAGCGAGACGAGTCCGGCCGTCGCGCGGTGCAGCCGGCGGCCCGTCGCGTCGTCGTGGCCGGCGTGCAGCAGTGGGGCGACGCCCGCATTGAGGAAGCTCACCACCCGGCCCCTCGTCGCGATGCCGCCGGCCTTCCGGTAGAGGTGCTCGTAGTGGCCGCGGGCGGCGCACAGGATCTCCAGGTCGGCGGGGCCGATGCGGGACGGGCCGGGGCGGGAGACGTCGAGGTCCTCGGGCGGGTTCTCCCACTCCCATACGGGCATCACGGCGGCCGTCCCGGTGACGGCGAGTACACCGGCGAGCCGCGGGCTGTGCTGCCCGTCCGCGCGCCACAGCGCGGTGGCCCGCTCGACGAACCCCGCGAGCGGGGTGCCGGGGGACGGCGCGGCGGGTGCGCCCGGCGCGCCCATGCCGATGTCGTCGAGGGTGACGGGCCGCCCCAGGCGCCGGCCGAGGACCTCGCAGATCAGGTCCGGTACCTCGCCGCGCGGGCGCTGGCCCTTCAACCAGCGGGAGACGGCCGTGTGTTCGTACCGCAGCCGCAGCCCTCGGGCCTGGCCGGCCCGGTTCACATGTCCGGCGAGCCCCGCCCGCGAGACCCCCGCCTCTTCCACGAGGGACTCCAGCAGGATGTTGGGTTCCACGCCCCTCCCCCTTCCGCGCCGGGCCTTCCGCGCCGGACTTTCCGCGCCGGACCTTCCGCGGCCGCACCTGAACGGGTGGGCCGAACAGGTGGGCCGGCCCCGTGCCGGACGCGTGCGCCGCAAGGTTCCAGCCAAGCACCGATTCACACGGGGTGTGAACGGAATGCCCGAACCGTCCCCCTGTGCGCCCTCCCGCGCCGGGGCAGGGGTGGGTTGACTGGGCGTCTCGCCGGAAAGCGGCCGGGTCGTCGCGGCTCCCCCTCGTACAGCTCCGACGGCCCTCGTCCGCACCGCCCGCCCTGCCGGCCTGCCCGACACACCACGGCAGGGCGGGCGGTGCCGGACCGCACGGTCCCACTGCCCGAACGAACAGGAGGGTGGCCACGGGACGGAGGCCGGGGCCGAAACGCTTCCGGTCCCGACTCCGGGCCCGAGTGCGGTCCCCCGCGGACGGCGAGACGGCGGAGGGGCGTGCCCGGTCACCGGAGACGCCCCTCCTCACCGTGCTACAGGACCTCGGCGGTCCAGCCGCACGGGACCTGACGGGTCATCACGCCCCGCGCAGCACCGCGCCGTTGCGCTCGGCCGCGAGCGCCACGGCGGCGTCGCGGGCGGCCGACGCCTCGTCGACCGTCAGCGTGCGGTCCGGCGCGCGGAAGCGCAGCGCGTACGCGAGCGACTTGCGGCCCTCACCGATCTGGTCGCCGGTGAACACGTCGAAGAGCCGGAGCGATTCGAGGAGTTCACCCGCACCCTCGCGGAGTGTCGCCTCGACCTCGGCGGCGGGGACCTCGGCGGGGACGATCAGCGCGATGTCCTGGGTCGCCACCGGGAAGGTGGAGATCCGGGGGGCGCGGAGCGCGCCGTCGGCGGCCCGCTCCAGCACGTCGATCTCGATCTCCATGGCGCTGGTGCGCTCGGGGAGGTGCATCTCCTTGACGACGCGCGGGTGGAGTTCGCCCGCGTGTCCGAGGAGGGTCTCCTCGCCGTCCACCGTGACGTAGAGCGCGGCGCAGCGGCCGGGGTGCCACGGGGCGTGCCGGTCGGCGCGGACGGTCACCTCGACGCCCGCCTCGCGGGCGAGAGTACGAGCCGCCTCGACGGAGTCCGCCCAGGTGGCCGGACGGCCCTTGCCCCACCAGCCGGCCTGCTCGCGGGCGCCCGCGAGGACGACTGCCGCGTGGCGCGGCTGACGCGGCAGGGAGGTGTTGAGCGCGGCGATCTCCTCTTCCGAGGGACGCCGGTCCACCGGCAGCCGGACCGCCTGCTTCTCGTGACCGGTCGGCCGGAAGACCAGCCCGGTCTCGAAGAGCGCGAGGTCGTGCGAACCCCGGCCGTCGTTGCGCCGCAGCGCGCCGAGAAGGCCCGGCAGCAGCGTGGTGCGCAGTGCCGGCTCCTCGTCGGAGAGGGGGTTGGCGAGGAGGACCGTGCGGCGCCGGGCGTCGTCGGTGTCCAGGCCGAGCCGGTCCAGGACGCCACTCCCGATGAACGGGTAGTTGAGTGCCTCGACGTAACCGGCGCCCGCCAGGGCCCGGCCGAGGCGGCGGCCCAGCCGCTGGCTTTCGGTGAGACCGCGGCCCGACGGCGGGGTCGGCAGGGTGGACGGGAGGTTCTCGTAACCCTCCAGCCGGATGACCTCTTCCGCGAGGTCGTTCGGCTCGCTCAGGTCGGGGCGCCAGGAGGGCGCCGTGACCAGGAGATCGTCCTGCCCGTAGACGTCGCAGCCGACCTCCTGGAGGCGGCGGACGACGATCTCACGGCCGTACTCCACACCGGCCACCCGGCTGGGGTGGTCGGCGGGCATCGCGATGGTGCGGGGTGCGGAGGGGGCGCTGATCTCGGTGACGCCCGCCTCGGCGGTGCCGCCGGCGAGCAGCACCAGCAGGTCGACCGTGCGCTGCGCGGCAGCGGCCCCGGCCTGCGGGTCCACGCCGCGCTCGAAGCGCTTGGACGCCTCGGAGGAGAGCTTGTGCCGGCGCGACGTGCGGGCGATCGAGAGCGCGTCGAAGTACGCGGCCTCGATGACGACCTCGGTGGTGGCGGCCTCGGTACCCGTGTCGGCGATCTCCGTGTGGGCGCCGCCCATGACGCCGGCCAGGCCGATGGGCCCCCGGTCGTCGGTGATGACGAGGTCCTCGGCGTCCAGGACGCGTACGACACCGTCGAGGGTGGTGAGCTTCTCGCCCTGCTGGGCGCGGCGGACGCCGATGGTGCCTTCGACGCGGGTGCGGTCGTAGGCGTGCAGCGGCTGACCGAGCTCCAGCATCACGTAGTTGGTGATGTCGACGGCGAGCGAGACCGGACGCATGCCGGCCTTCTGCAGCCGGCGCGTCATCCAGATCGGTGAGCGGGCCTCGGGGTCGAGACCGGTGACGGTGCGCGCGGTGAACCGCGGGCAGCCGAAGGGGTCGCTGATCCGGACCGGGTAGCCGTACGCGTTCGGCGCGGGTACGTCGATCAGCGCCGGGTCGCGCAGCGGCAGGCCGTACGCGGTGGCGGTCTCGCGGGCGATGCCGCGCATCGACAGCGCGTAGCCCCGGTCCGGCGTGACGGCGATGTCGAGGACCTCGTCGACGAGCTGGAGCAGCTCGATCGCGTCGGTGCCCACCTCGGTCTCCGGCGACAGCACGATGATGCCGTGGGTGCCGTCGTCGCCCATGCCGAGCTCGTCGGTGGAGCAGATCATGCCGTGCGAGGTCTTGCCGTAGGTCTTGCGGGCGGCGATCGCGAAGTCGCCGGGCAGGACGGCGCCGGGGAGGACCACGACGACCTTGTCTCCGACGGCGAAGTTGCGGGCGCCGCAGACGATCTCCTGCGGTGCGCCGGTGCCGTTGGCGGCGCCGACGTCGACGGTGCAGAAGCGGATGGGCTTCTTGAAGCCCTCCAGTTCCTCGATGGTCAGCACCTGTCCGACGACGAGCGGGCCGGTGAGGCCGGCGCCGGTCTTCTCGACCGCCTCGACCTCCAGACCAGCGGCGACGAGCTTGGCCTGTACGTCCCGGCCGGTCTCGGAAGCCGGCAGGTCGACGTATTCCCGCAGCCAGGAAAGCGGGACGCGCATCAGATCTCCATCCCGAACGGTCGGGTGAACCGGATGTCACCCTCGACCAGGTCTCGCATGTCTTCGACGTTGTGGCGGAACATCAGCATCCGTTCGATGCCGAACCCGAAGGCGAATCCGCTGTACTTCTCGGGGTCGACGCCGCAGGCGACGAGCACCTTCGGGTTGACCATGCCGCAGCCGCCCAGCTCGATCCAGCCCTCGCTGCCACAGGTGCGGCAGGGGCGGTCGGGGTTGCCGACGGACTCGCCGCGGCAGACGAAGCAGACCATGTCCATCTCGGCGGACGGCTCGGTGAACGGGAAGTAGTTCGGCCGCAGCCGGGTCTTCATGTCCGCGCCGAAGAGCGCCTGCACCATGTGGTCCAGGGTGCCCTTGAGGTCGGCCATGGTCAGGCCCTCGTCGATCGCGAGCAGCTCGATCTGGTGGAAGACCGGGGTGTGCGTCGCGTCGAGCTCGTCGGTGCGGTAGACCCGGCCAGGGCAGACCACGTAGACGGGGGGCTTGCGGCTGAGCAGCGATCGCGCCTGGACGGGCGAGGTGTGCGTGCGCAGCACCACGCCGGACTCGTCACCCTCGGTGGGACGGCCGTCGGCCGTCGTGCCGAGGACGAAGAAGGTGTCCTGCATCTGGCGGGCCGGGTGGTCGGGCACGAAGTTGAGGGCGTCGAAGTTGAACCACTCCGCCTCGACCTCGGGGCCCTCCGCGATCTCGTAACCCATGGCCACGAAGACGTCCGCGACACGCTCCATGAGGGTCGTCAGCGGGTGACGGGCGCCGGCCGGGACGCGGTCGTGGGGCAGCGTGACGTCCACGGCCTCCTCGACGAGCACCCGGGCGTCGCGCTCGGCCTCCAGCTCGGCCTGGCGCGCGGCCAGGGCCTTCGAGACGGCGCCGCGGGCCTGGCCCACGCGCTTGCCCGCCTCGGCCTTGGCCTGTGGAGGCAGGGCTCCGATCTCGCGGTTGGCGAGCGACAGCGGCGAGGTACCCCCGGTGTGCGCGGTCTTCGCCTGGGCGAGCGCGTCGAGGTCGCCCGCGGCGGCGAAGGCGGCGAACGCCTCGTCCCGCATGCGCTCGATCTCTTCCGGTTTCAGTGCCTCGACCTCGACTGGGTCGTACGACTTGTTCGGTGCCGACATCTCTTCCCGTGCTTCCGATTGGCTGATACTGCCCGTATCGGGGGACACCCCGAGACCCCCGTGGCCCTGCTCGACGGCAGGAGGACGCAAAGGTGCCAAAGGTCGAGTCTAAAGGCCGTGGGGGCGGTACGAAGCCCGTGGGCTGTCCGGAGGCCCTCCACCACGCGGTGCGAAGGCGCCCGGCCCCTGCGCGCGAGCCTGGGTCAGCGCAGGTACGCGGGGGTGCTCACGGGCAGGATAAATCGAAACTCCGCGCCCCCGCCGGGGGCCCGGTCGACCGTGATGGTGCCGCCGTGGGCGGCGACGATGCCCTTGACGATGTAGAGGCCCAGGCCGGTGCCGCCGCGCTTGCTGCCGCGCCAGAAGCGGGTGAAGACGCGGGCCATCGACTCCTCGGGGATGCCGGGCCCTTCGTCGCTCACGGTGACCGCCGTTCCTGTCTCGTCGTTGTCCGCCGGGGCGGGTGCGATGTCGATCGTGACAGTTCCCTCGCCGTGGCGCACCGCGTTTTCCAGCAGGTTGCCGAGTACCTGGTCGACCTTGTCCGGGTCGGCCCAGCAGTCGGGCAGCGGGTGGCCGGTCCGGACGAGGAAGCGGTCGGGCGACTGGCCGCTGGCGACGAGGGCCTGTACGTGGCGGGCGACGGCGGCGGAGATGTCGACGGGCTGACGGCGCAGCTCCAGCCGGCCGGAGTCGATCCGGGAGATGTCGAGCAGTTCGGCGATGAGCCGGGTGATGCGGCCGGCGTCGGCGTCGACCGTCTCCAGCATGAGCCGCTTCTGGTCGTCGGAGAAACGTTCCCACTTGGCGAGCAGCGTGGCGGTGAACCCCTTCACGGAGGTGAGCGGCGAGCGCAGCTCGTGGGCGACGGTGGCGATGAGGTCGGAGTGGCTGCGCTCGGTACGGCGACGGGCCTCGGTCGAGCGCAGCGAGACGACGACGCGGCGGACGGGCCCGGTGGGGTACTCGCGGACGTACCGCGCGGAGACGAGGACCTCGCGCCCCCCGGGGAGCAGCAGGTTCCGCTCGGGCTGGCCGACGCGGGTGGAGAGGCCGCCGTACGGGTCGGTCAGGGTCCACCAGCGGCGGCCCTTGAGGTCTTCGAGCGGCAGCGCCTGCTCCAGACGGCTGCCGAGGGCGGCTTCCTTCGTCACGGCGGTGATCCGGACGGCGGCGGCGTTGAAGCAGACGATGCGCCCGGTGCGGTCGGCGACGACCAGCCCGTCCGGCAGTTCGTCCGGCTCGACGCCGAGGAGGACGTCCGAGGGGGCGGAACCGCCTCCTCCGTGCTCGTCCGCCCCGGGGCGGACGACGGTGGTGCTCGTCCGACGCGGACTGCTCATGCCGACTGCCATTTTCCCGTACCCCACCTCTCGAACCGGTGCAGTGGGCCCCGAGTCCGTCACCCTACTAGGCCGTGTCCGCAATTCGCGTCGGATCAGCGGGGGGTGTCCGGGCGCGGTGCGTCGAAAGGCGGAGGATTGCCCGTGTACTGGATGTACCCGGGCCATCCGACAACGCCGCGAGCCAACCCCGCACAGGTCCTGGGCCTGTGCGGGGTTGTCGCGCGGACGAAGGAGCGGGGCCGGGTCCGTGCGAGCGCAAGGCGCCGGAACGCCCTCGTAGCGGAGCTACCAAGGCGTTTTGCCGGGCCGCGCGGGCCGGCCCACGCTGCGCACGCGCGTCCCTGAGCCCGGGAGGTCCGGGTCAGGAGGCCGTACGGGGGCGCTGCGCGCGCGCGGAGGCGTAGAGGCAGACCGCGGCGGCCGTGGCGAGGTTGAGGCTCTCGGCCTTGCCGTGGATGGGTACCCGGACCACCGCGTCGGCGAGCGCGCGGGTCTCCTCGGGGAGGCCCCATGCCTCGTTGCCGAAGACCCAGGCGGTGGGGCCGCCCATGGTGCCGGCGTCGAGTTCGTCGTCGAGGTCGGCGGTGCCGGCGCCGTCCGCGGCCAGCACCCGCGCACCGGCGTCCCGCAGTCCCTGCACCGCCAGCTCCACCGGCACGCCGATCGCGACCGGCAGGTGGAAGTGCGAGCCGACCGAGGCGCGCACCGACTTGGGGTTGTACAGGTCGACGGAGGCGTCGGTGAGGACCACGGCGTCCGCACCCGCCGCATCGGCGCAGCGCAGCACCGTACCGGCGTTGCCGGGGTCGCGTACGTTCGCCAGCACGGCCACCAGGCGGGGCTTCGCGGCGAGGATCTCCTCGAACGGCGAGTCCAGGAAGCGGCAGACGCCGATGAGCCCCTGGGGGGTGACGGTCTGGGAGACGTCGGCGAGGACGTCCGCGTCGGCGAGGTGCACCCGGGCCCCGGCCGCGTGGGCCGCGGCGATGATCTCCGTGTACCGCTCCGCGGCTTCCACCGTGGCGAACAGCTCGATCAGGGTGGGTTCACCGTCGGCGCCCCGGTGTCCGGCGGCCTCGCGTACGGCCTGCGGCCCCTCGGCGATGAACCGGCGCTCCTTGACGCGGAAGTTCCGCTTGGCCAGCCGCCGGGCGGCGGCGACGCGGGGCGAACGCGGGGAGATCAGTTCGGGGATGCCCATGGTCGGCGGCGGGCCTCTCTGCGTGCGGCGGGACTCGGGGGTGTCCGGCGGATCAGGGATCACGCGCCGCGGGAGGGCGTGTGACGCACCGGACCCGCAGACGGCATGCGCCTGCGGGTCCGGTCAAGCACCTTCAAGTACGCCTGGGTCAGGCAGCCTTGGGGGCGTTCACGTCGGCCGGGAGGGCCTTCTTCGCGACCTCGATGAGGGCGGCGAACGCGTTGGCGTCGTTGACCGCGAGCTCGGCCAGGATCTTGCGGTCCACCTCGATGTTGGCGGCCTTCAGACCCTGGATGAGGCGGTTGTACGTCATGCCGTTCTGGCGGGCAGCGGCGTTGATGCGCTGGATCCAGAGCTGGCGGAAGTCGCCCTTGCGCTTCTTGCGGTCGTTGAAGTTGTAGACCAGGGAGTGGGTGACCTGCTCCTTGGCCTTGCGGTACAGGCGCGAACGCTGACCGCGGTAACCGCTGGCGGCCTCGAGGATCGCCCGGCGCTTCTTGTGGGCGTTTACTGCCCGCTTGACGCGTGCCACTTTTAACTCCTTGCAGCGGGGCTGGTGTTCACGATTTCGACGCGCCCAGCCCGGAAACGAATTGGTCCCGGTTCGATCGAGGACGGCCTCCCGGGCTCACCGGGGGCCTGACCTCACTTGCCGAGAAGCTTCTTGACCCTCTTGGCGTCGGCCGGAGCCACGACGACCGTGCCGGTCAGCGAGCGGGTCTTCTTGGACGACTTGTGCTCGAGGAGGTGGCGCTTGCCCGCCTTCTCACGGAGCACCTTGCCGGAGCCGGTGATCTTGAAGCGCTTGCTGGTACCGCTGTGCGTCTTGTTCTTCGGCATGGCGCCGTTATCTCCTCGTCAGTGGCGCCCCTCACGGTGCGGGCACCGGGCGATCAGGGGCGTCAGATCTCTGTGGATTCCGGGAGGACCGGGGGCCGCCTGGATGGCGGCCCCGAGGTCACGCCTCGGGGGGTGTCTCGGTCGAAGCCTCGGCAGGAGCCTCGGCGGGTGCTTCGGCCTGCGCCTCGGACTCACCCGTGAACTCGTCGTCGACGTCCTGGGCGGTTCCCTGACGCTCGGCCTTGCGGGCGGCCTGCGCCTCGCGGGCCTCCGCCATGGCTTCGGTCTTCTTCTTGTGCGGGCCCAGAACCATGATCATGTTCCGGCCGTCCTGCTTGGGGCTGGACTCGATGAAGCCGAGTTCCTCGACGTCCGAAGCGAGGCGCTGGAGCAGGCGGAAGCCGAGCTCCGGGCGGGACTGCTCACGACCACGGAACATGATCGTGATCTTGACCTTGTCGCCCTGCTTCAGGAACCGGACGACGTGACCCTTCTTGGTGTCATAGTCGTGCGGGTCGATCTTCGGCCGGAGCTTCATCTCCTTGATGACCGTGTGCGCCTGGTTCTTGCGCGCCTCACGGGCCTTCATGGCCGACTCGTACTTGAACTTCCCGTAGTCCATGAGCTTGCACACGGGCGGGCGGGCAGTCGCCGCCACCTCGACCAGGTCGAGGTCATACTCCTGTGCGAGCTCCAGGGCCTTGGCAAGCGGAACAATCCCGACCTGCTCGCCGCTGGGTCCGACAAGTCGCACCTCGGGAACGCGAATCCTGTCGTTGATGCGGGGCTCGGCGCTGATGGATCCTCCTAGGTAGCACCACGCGACTGCCTGGCAGACAGCCACGTAACGTCTGTTTCGACAGACCAACCGTGCCGGGACATGAAAAATGCCCCGGACGGAACACAGGCGGGGCTCCTGGAAATACCGGAACACCGCCGCGTGAAACCGCGGGGCGCATCGGACGACTCCATCGTCCGTACGGAACGATGGTGGCCGCCTGACCGGTGACCCGCCGCCCTGAGGGCGACTGGGTGGGAGATCGGAGCCTCCACTTGTGGGCCGAGCACATAGGTGTCCGGCCGGTCGTTACACAAGGTTAGCAGCCGCCGGATGAAAACGTAAACCGGATGCCACACCGTTCCCCCGCCTCCCGCGCGCGGGGACGCCCGGGACCCGCCGTATCGTGTGGGACATGAGTGACGCCCCCAGCACCGAGAACCCCGGCTTCGACGAAATGGCCCGTGACATCGCGGAGGTCCCCGCCGTCGAGGTGATCGTGACCGTCGCGGTCAACCTGATGAGCGCCGCCGCCGTGAAGCTCGGCCTGACCGAGGAGGGCGAGGAGCACAAGGACCTCGACGAGGCCCGCAAGCTCGTGCACGCCCTCGCCGGCCTGCTGGACGCCAGCACGACCGAGATCAGCACCTTCCACGCCTCGCCGCTGCGCGACGGGCTGAAGTCGCTCCAGCTCGCCTTCCGCGAGGCCTCCCTCGTACCGGACGAGCCGGGCACCGGGCCGGGCGAGAAGTACACCGGTCCCGTCTACGGCTAGGACCTGCACGGAGAGCGCCGGACAGCACCGAGCCCGCCACCCTTCCCGGGAGGCGGGCTCCGTGCTGTCCGGGTGGCGGACGCACCCGTCGAGCCGTCCAGTGGCGGAGGTGGCCGGCGGGGCCGGCCATGTCCCGGCGGAGGGGCGGTCAGCGGGTGAAGAGCGCCTCGCCGGGGGCGGGCGCGCCGCCCGGCAGCAGGGCGAGGTCGAGACCGCGTACGAGCCGGGCGCGCAGCACCTCGCTGGCGGACAGGGCCGAGGCCACGCGCCGTGCCGTCTCGTCGGGGACGGCGTCCCGGGCGAGGACGAGCGCGAGGGTGCCGTCGGCGCTCCCCGGGCCCAGGTGGGCGCGGAGCACGGCGGGCTCGGCCGCGACGACGTCCCGTACGGCCGTGACGACGGCGGGGTCGTCCAGCGGGTCGGCGCTGGCCCTTCCCTCGGCGAGGGCGCGCAGCGCCGAGCCGGACAGTTCGAAGGCGACGGGACCGGCGAGGTCCAGGACGACCGTGTCCGCCTTCTCGTGGACGGCTGCCTGCAACGCCTGGTGCAGGGGTACGGCGACGGGGCGGGCCTGCGGGTCCCAGAGCGCCAGGGAGGCGGTGGAGGTGAAGGCGGGCAGTGCGCGCCGGTTCCCCGCCGTGAGGGTGGGGACGGCCATGTCGCTGGTCTTCTCGCGGCGCAGCCCGTTCTCGTCCTCCTCGACCTCACCGAGGACGGCGACGACGGGCACCAGGAGCCGGGCGTCGCGGAGGGCGGCGAGCACCGGTCCGACGGCCGATCTGTCCTCGGACCAGGCGGCGAGCGCCGCCGTCAGTTCGGGGGCGGCGGTGCCGTCGTCGTCGGAGAAACCGGGGTCCGGGATGTTCTTGAGCTCCACGGGACGAGCGTAGTGGGTCCGTTTTCTCACCGGGACGACAGGTTCGCCACAGGCTCTCCTCAGACGCGCTTCCTAGCGTGCGGCCATGCCCCGTCCGAGAACGCCCAGGAGAATACGCAGGTCAGTGATGTCCGCCTCGGTGACCGCCCTCGTCGCGCTCGCCGGTACGGCGGCGGGCGGCGCGTATCTGACGAGCCACTCGGCGGACGGCGCGGCCACCCCCGTGGCCTCGGTAGCCTCGGCCTCGTCGCGGGCTCCGTCCGCCGGGGGCGGTACACCCTCCGCGACGGCGAGCGAGGAGCCCCGAGTGGAGTACGACGCGCTGGTGGCGGCGGCCGTCCGGCGGGTGGCCGGGGACGCCCGGCTCTCCGTCGCGGTGTTCGACGCGGAGAGCGGGGCGGGCGGCGCGTACGAGAGCGCCCCCGGGCAGACCTTCGACACCGCCAGCATCGTGAAGGTGGACATCCTGGCCGCCCTGCTGCTGACCGCGCAGGACGAGGGCCGGGATCCGACCGCGAGCGAGCGGGCCTCGGCGGCGGCCATGATCGAGAACAGTGACAACGCCTCGGCGACGCGGCTGCTCCAGGTGGTCGGCGGCGAGAGCGCGCTCGACGCGGCGAACGGACGACTGGGACTGATCGGTACCACCGCTTCCCACGCCTGGGGGCTGACGCAGACCACGGCCGCCGATCAGGTGCGGTTGCTCGCGGCGGTCTTCGCGGAGGGCGAGGACGCGGACACGCCGTTGTCGGAGGACTCGCGCGATTACGTCCAGGAACTGATGGGTCAGGTGGAGGCCGACCAGCGGTGGGGTGTGTCCGCCGCGGGGAGCGGCTCGCTCCTGAAGAACGGCTGGATGCCCCGGACGACCACCGGGCTCTGGGACATCAACAGTGTGGGGCGGGTCGAGTCGGGCGGCAGGTCGTATCTGGTGGCGGTGCTCAGCGACGGGCACGCCACCCAGCAGGCGGGCGTCACCCTGGTCGAGGCGGCGGCGAAGGCAGCGGTGGAGGCCGTCGCGGCGGCGGGCTGACCGGAGGAGCCACTCCGTGCGGGGCGCGGCGTGCAGTGCGGCGGCGTGGCCATATGGCGGCGGGGGCCGGGGCGGGGCCGGCGCGGTCAGCCGAATCTGGACGCCGGGCGGTTCCTGCCGCGCCACAGCACGACGGCGCCGACCAGGAACAGGGCGCCCGCCACACCGGCGGCCGGGGCGGTCCAGGCGGCCGGGGCGCCGTCGCCGGTCGCGGGGTCGGGTCCTGTGCCGAAGTACTTCTTGCCGTATCCGGCGGCGGCCTTGCTGTCCGCGAGGGCCGCGCCGTCGCCCGCCGCGATCGCCGCCGCCGGATCGACGATGCCGTAGCCGTGGGTGTCGTCCCGGCCGCCGGTCGGCGCGTCGCCGGCCGTCTTCGCGAGGAGCGTCTTGATCTGCGCCGGGGCGAGGTCGGGGTGGGCGGCCCGGACCAGGGCGACGGCTCCGGACACGAACGCCGCGGCGGCCGAGGTGCCCCACTCGATGTAGTAGTGCCGGTCCGGGTTGGCGACGACGATGTCGACGCCGGGCGCGCTCACGGTGGCGTACCAGTGCCGGGTGGAGAAGGAGGCGTGGGTGCCGTACCTGTCGACGGCTGCGACGGCGATGACACCGGGGTACGCCGCCGGGTAGGAGGTGCTGTCCCCCTTCTCCCCGCTGTTGCCCGCCGAGGCGACGACGGAGACGCCCTTGGCGAGGGCGTACTGGATGGCGTTGTCCTCGGAGGCGTCCGCGTGGGCGGATTTGCTGTCGTCTCCCAGCGAGAGGTTGATGACGTCGGCGCCGTGATCGGCGGCCCAGCGGATGCCGTCGGCGAGGGCGGTGCCCCTTGACGTGCGCGCCTTCGCGCGGGAGGTGTCGGCGGATTCGAGGATCACCCGGACCGGCAGGATCTTCGCCCCAGGGGCGACGCCGAGGACGCCGTCGCTCTGGCCGGGGCCGTTGCCGTGCCCGGCGATGATGCCGGCCATGGCGGTGCCGTGCAGGGCCCACGCCTTGTCGCCGGGGGCCGCCCCGAACCCGATGAGGTCCTTGCCGGGGAGTACACCCCCGGCCAGGTCGGGGTGGGTGGAGTCGACGCCGGTGTCGAGCACCGCGACGGTGATGCCCTCGCCCTTGGTGGTTCGCCATGCCTGGTCGGTGTGGAGGGCGGCGAGGGCCCACTGCTGGTCGCGGATGGCGTCGGCCCGTGCGGGGGTGGCGGGCAGCAGCGCGAGCAGACCGGCGGCGCAGGCGGCGGCGAAGGTTCGCCCTGCGTGGACGGTACGGAGCCGGCCGGGGGACGGACGGCCGGCGCGGTCGGACCCGGACCGGGCTTCCGGGGCACGGACCTCGGGGGTACGGACCTCAGGGGTACGGGCGTCGGGGCTGCCTGCTCCCAGGGTGCCGCCACCGGGGAGGCCGGCGGCGGGCAGGCGGGCGGCGGGGAGACGGGCGGCGGGGAGACGGGCGGCGGGGAGACGGGTACTCATCGCGGCTTCTCCTCCGTCAGGTCGGCGAGTGTCACGCGCAGGGCGCGTTCCACACCGTCGGCCACGCCCTCGGCGTCGTTGCCCAGGCCGGCCTCGGCGGCGGCCGTGGTGGCGCCCCGGGCCATGGCCCGGGCGGCGGGCTGCGGGTCGTGGACGGGCCGCCCGTCCGCGAAGCCGGAGACCGCGTACACGAGTACGGGCACCTCGGTGAGTACGTGCGTCGTCCAGCTGGCACGCTGTGCGGACCCGAACCCTTCGGCGACGGTGCCCGGCACGGGGTACGTACGGGGCATCAGGTCCTTGCGGTCGCCGAGCTTCTGGTCGGTGAACCGGGTACCGAGCGCCCCCATCGCGGTGGCGTCCCCCTCGGTGAAGACCATGCCGACGGTGGTGACGCCCGATCGCGTCGCGTCGGTGTAGGTGGCGCGGACCACGCGTACGCAGCCGACCGGGCCGAGCGCGCGAACCAGCAGCGGGTCGAGCGCCTCGGCGCAGTCGCCGTCGGCGGCCACCCCGAGCCGGGTCCAGACCCGGTCGGCGCCGCCCGGTCCGGTCCCCTTTCCCTGGAGGGTGCGGGGGAAGAGCGTGTCGACGGGGATGCTGTGCCAGGCGCTGCGGGCGGTGGACCAGGAGGTGTCCCCGCCGGACGAGGCGGAGGCGTCGCCGGTGAGCCACGCCCCGGCCGCCGCGCCGCCGATCAGGCCCAGCCCGAGCACGACGCAGGCGGCCGCGGCGACGGTCCTGGCCCGCTGCCGGGGCTCCGGCCTGATCGGCCGCAGCCGGGTCGTCGTCTCCATCGGCGTCTCGGGGAAGCCGTAGCGCGGCGGTACGGGGTACGCGCCGGGGTGCCGTACCCCGTACGGAGCCGGCGGCCGGCCCGGCGGGGCTGCCGGCGGCGGCGTGAGGTCCACCGCCCCGACGGGCCTGCGCCGGGCGGCGGGCGGCGGACTGGCAGGCGGCGGAGCGGCGGGCGGGGAGGCCGGCGGCCGGGCGGCGGAAGGCGGGAACGCGGAAGGCCGTGCGGGAGCGGCAGGGGGCGCCGGGGCGTGCGGGGCGGCACGCGGCGGACCGGCGGGGACCGGCCGCAGCCGGGCGGTGGTCTCGACCGGGGCCGGCGCGGGTGCGGGCGGCGGCACGGCGGGCGGCACGGGAGGGCCCGGCGGGCGCAGGCGCCTGGTGGTCTCGGACGGGATCTGCCCGGTGGGGGCGACGGGCCCGGGGCCCTGCGCGGGTACCGAGGGGGCGGGTGCGGCCTGCGCGGCAGGGGCGGCGGGAGGCACAGCGGGGGGCGCGGGTGGGACAACCGGTGCGGGCGGTACGGCGGGTACGGCCGACTCGGGAGCGGTGGGGGTCCCAGGAGCCGCGGGTGTGCCGGGCGGGGCGGAGGCGCCGGGCGGGGCCGGCGGGCGGGGCGGCACGGGAGCGTGCTGCGCCTCGGTACTCATCGGTCCCCCTGGTTCACCTCGCGTACCGCTCGCGGAAAACGCACCCGGGCAAGCCCGTCGGTCGCCGCGTGCCGGTCACTCTACGGGCTGCGGACGGGCCGCGGGGATCGGGTCGGCCCGGGCGTCGTGTCCGCACCGCCCCGTTCCCGGGGCGGTTCCCGGGGCGGGACCGGGGCGGGGCCCTGGGCGGCTCCCGGAAGGCGACCCGCGCGACGGGTCCGGGGAGGACAGCGAGCCGGAACAGGGATTCTCCCGCAGGCCCTTACCCATGGGTACGCCTCTCTGGCAAGCTGCCGACATGACTGCTCGCGCCACTGACCGGGCCCGTTACGACCGGGCCACCGCCCATCTCGACGCACCGCTCGCGGTGGTCGACCTGGAGGCATTCGACGCCAACGCGGACGACCTCGTCGCCCGGGCCGCCGGGAAGCCGGTCCGGGTGGCGAGCAAGTCCGTCCGCTGCCGGGCGCTGCTGGAACGGGTGCTCGCCCGGCCGGGGTTCGCCGGGATCATGTCCTTCACGCTGGCCGAGTCGCTCTGGCTGGCCCGGGCGGGCTTCGACGACGTGCTGCTCGCCTACCCGTCCGCCGACCGTTCTGCCTTCGCCGAACTGGCCGCGGACCCGAAGCTCGCCGCCTCGGTGACGGTGATGGTGGACGACCCGGCGCAGCTGGAGCTGATCGACGCCTCCCGCGCGGGTGGCACCGAGGAGATCCGGGTCGCCCTGGAGCTGGACACCTCGCTGCGCCTGCTGGGCGGCCGGGTCAGGGTCGGCGCGCTCCGCTCGCCACTGCGCTCACCGGCCCAACTCGCCGATCTCGCACGGTCGGTGGCGCGGCGTCCGGGCTTCCGGCTGGTGGGTCTGATGGCGTACGAGGGGCACATCGCGGGGGTCGGGGACGCGGTCTCGGGGCGTCCGCTGCGGTCCAGGGCCGTCCGGCTGATGCAGGCGACGGCCCGCAGGGAACTGGTGGTGCGCCGCGCCGAAGTGGTCCGCGCGGTGCGTGCGGTGGTGGGGGACCTGGAGTTCGTGAACGGCGGTGGCACCGGCAGTGTGCAGCACACCGCCGCCGAGTCCGCGGTGACGGAGATCGCGGCCGGATCGGGGCTGTACGTCCCCCGGCTCTTCGACAACTACACGTCGTTCACCGGCCGTCCGGCGGCGCTCTTCGCGCAGCCGGTCGTCCGCAGGCCCGGGGTGGGCGTGGTGACGGTGCTCGGCGGCGGCTATCCGGCGTCGGGCGCGGCGGGCCCGGACCGGCTCCCCGTGCCGTACCTGCCGCACGGGCTGCGTTACGACCCTCAGGAGGGGCCGGGCGAGGTCCAGACGCCGCTGCTGGGGTCGGCCGCCGACGATCTGCTGATCGGTGACAAGGTGTGGTTCCGGCATGCGAAGGCGGGCGAACTGTGCGAGCGGTTCGACGCGTTGCAGCTGATCGAGGGTGACCGGATCACCGCCACGGTGCCGACCTACCGGGGTGAGGGCCAGACCTTCCTCTGAGCGGCGCCGACCGGCCTTCACCCGGCTGTGGCAGGCTCGGGATCTCGTCCTCGGCGGTGAAGGAGCGCGGTCATGCCCCAGTACACGGCCTCCGTAGGGGTGGCAGGCTTCCGGTTCGACGGGTTGCGGGAGTTGCTCGGCCGGGCGGGGCCGGCGCGGTCCGGGGACGAGCTGGCGGGGGTGGCCGCGCGGAGCGACGCCGAGCGCGTGGCGGCCCGGATCGCCCTGGCCGACGTACCGTTGCGCGCCTTCCTGGAAGAGCCGGTGGTGCCGTACGAGGACGACGAGGTGACCCGCCTGATCGTCGACACGCACGACGCCGGGGCGTTCGCCCCGGTCTCGTCGATGACGGTCGGCGGGTTCCGCGACTGGCTGCTCTCCTACCGGGCCACCCCCGGGGCGCTCGCCGCGCTGGCGCCGGGCCTCACGCCGGAGATGGCGGCAGCGGTGAGCAAGCTGATGCGCAACCAGGACCTGGTGCAGGTCGCCCGCGCGTGCACGGTCGTCACCCGGTTCCGGAACACGATCGGGCTGCCGGGGCGGCTCTCGGTGCGCCTCCAGCCCAACCACCCGACGGACGACCCCCGGGGCGTCGCCGCCTCGGTGCTCGACGGGCTGCTCTACGGCTGCGGGGACGCGGTCATCGGTATCAACCCGGCCTCCGACTCACTGGCCTCCGTGACGGATCTGCTGCGGCTGACGGACGAGATCCGGCAGCGGTACGCCATCCCGACGCAGACCTGCGTGCTCACCCACGTCACCCGGACGCTCCGGGCGATCGAGCGGGGCGCGCCGGTCGATCTGGTCTTCCAGTCCGTCGCCGGGACCGAGGCCGCCAACCGGGCCTTCGGCATCGACCTGGCCCTGCTCGCGGAGGCGCACGACGCGGGGCTCTCGCTGGGACGGGGCGAACTCGGCGACAACGTCATGTACTTCGAGACCGGTCAGGGCAGCGCGCTCTCCGCCGACGCGCACCACGGCGTCGACCAGCAGACGGTGGAGGCCCGTGCCTACGGTGTGGCGCGCCGGTTCCGGCCGCTGCTCGTCAACACGGTGGTCGGCTTCATCGGTCCGGAGTACCTCTACGACGGTAAGCAGATCGTCCGGGCGGGCCTGGAGGACCACTTCTGCGGCAAACTGCTCGGCCTGCCGATGGGCGTCGACGTCTGTTACACCAACCACGCCGAGGCCGACCAGGACGACATGGACACCCTGCTGACGCTGCTCGGCGTGGCGGGGTGCACCTTCGTGATGGGTGTCCCCGGTTCGGACGACGTGATGCTCAACTACCAGTCGACCTCGTTCCACGACGCGTTGTACGTACGGTCCGTGCTGGGGCTGCGTCCCGCGCCGGAGTTCGAGGCGTGGATGGAACGGATGGGGATGTACGACTCCGAGGGCCGGGCGGTGCCGCCGGTTGCGCACAGCCCGCTGCTCGGGGGACTCGCCGCGATGACCGGGGAGGTGTGACGTGACGGACGCGGAGGAGAGTCCGGACCTGTGGGAGCCGCTGCGGCGGCACACTCCGGCCCGGGTGGGGCTCGGCCGGGTGGGCCACGGGCTGCCGCTGCGGCATCTGCTGGAATTCCAGGCGGCGCACGCCCAGGCGCGGGACGCGGTGCACCGGGCGGTGGACTTCGGTGCCGTGCGGGCCGGGCTGACGGGCCATCCGGTCGCCGAGGTGCGCAGTGCCGCCCCGGACCGTGCGGCCTATCTGCGCCGTCCGGACCTGGGCCGGACGCTGCACCCGGACGACGGTCCCCGACTGGACGGGCTGCCGGGCGGGGACCCGCTGGTGGTGGTCGCGGACGGGCTCTCCGCCACGGCGGTCCAGCTCCACGCGCTGCCGCTGCTGAACGCCCTGGTGCCGCTGCTCGGCGAGGACGGGGGCGGGGGGCCAGGCCGGGAGGCCGTCCCGGTCGTCCTCGCCTCCCAGGCGCGGGTGGCGCTCGGAGACGAGATCGGGGAGCGGGTGGGCGCGCGGCTGGTGCTCGTCCTGATCGGCGAACGCCCCGGGCTCAGCGCGGCCGACAGCCTCGGCGCCTACCTGACGTACGCGCCCCGGGTCGGGCGGCGGGACGCCGAGCGCAACTGCGTCTCCAACATCCATCCCCCGGCCGGACTCGGCTACGCGACGGCCGCGCGCACGATCGCCTCGCTCGTCGAGGGGGCGCTGCGGCTCGGGCTCTCGGGGGTGGAGCTGAGCGGCGAGGAGCCCGGCGGCCCGTCCGAGCTGCCTCCCCCATACAGGCCCTAGACCGCTCGCGCCGTCAGCGCGAGCAGGTCGCGGGCGGGGCCGGCCGGGCGGTGGCCGGTGGGCCAGACCGCCCGCAGCTGCCGCCGGAGCCGTACGCCGGCGAGCGGGACGGGGACCAGGCGGCGGGCGGAGAGCTCCTCGCCCAGGGCGAGTTCGCTCAGGACGCACGGTCCGGCGCCGCTCTCGGCCGCGCTCTTCACCGCGGTGGTGGAGGAGAGTTCCAGCAGCGGCTGGGCCAGTCCCCCGTGGCCGGCGAGGGCGGCGTCCAGGACCTGGCGGGTGCCGGAGCCCCGCTCCCGGAGGATCAGCGGGGTCGCGGCGAGTTCCCGCGGGGTCAGCAGGGTGCGGCGGCGCGCCCAGGGGTGGACGGGGGCGACGACGACCACCAGGCGGTCGTGGGCGACGACCGTGCCGTCGAGCCCTTCCGGAGTCGTGAGGCCCTCCACGAACCCGAGGTCGGCCTCGCCGAGGAGGAGCCTGCGGGCCACTTGTCCGGAGTTCCCGGCGAGCAGGGAGACGGCGGTGTCCGGGCGTTCGGCGCGCAGTGCGATCAGCCAGCCCGGCAGGAGGTACTCGGCGATCGTCATGCTGGCCGCGACCCGCAGCCGGGAGTCCCGCCGGTCCCGCAGCGCCTGCGCCCCCGCGTCGAAGGCCTCGGCCGCCTCGACGATCCGGCGGGCCCAGTCGGTGACGAGGGCGCCCGCGTCGGTCAGGGTGGAGCCGCGCGGCGAGCGGTCCAGCAGGGCGACACCGAGCTGCCGTTCCATCGTGCGGACCCGGCTGGAAGCGGCGGGCTGGGTGATGCCGAGCTCCTTGGCGGCGCGGCCGAGACTGCCGAGCCGGGCGACGGAGAGCAGCAGTTCCAGCGCCCCGAGGTCGGGGACGCGGTGGGACAGCGGCACACGGGCGGAGTCGTCGGCGGCATGGGGCATAACGTCAGCTTATGACCCCATAGACCTGTAGTGCCTGGTGGGGGCGGTGTACCCGGCAGAGAATCATGTAATGGCCATCCATGAGCGGACCGCGATCCGGCCGCCGATCACCCTCCCCGACGCCCCGCGCCTGCCGTCGCTGCGCCATTTCGGACCCAACTGGTACGCGACGGTGATGGGCACCGCGATCGTCGCGAGCGCCGGTACGGCGCTGCCGGTGGACGTCCCCGGGCTGAGGGGCGCGTGCACCGTCGTCTGGGCGCTCTCCGCCGTGCTGCTCGTGGCCGTACTCACCGCCCGGGCCGGGCACTGGCGCCACCACCGGGACCAGGCCCGGGCCCATCTGCTGGACCCCGCGGTCGCCCCGTTCCTCGGCTGTCTGCCGATGGCGCTGCTCGCGGTCGGCGGGGCCACGATGGTGGCCGGGACGCCGGTGCTGGGCGAGCGGGCCGCACTGCTGGTGGACGTGGTGCTGTACTCGGCGGGCTCGGTGCTGGGGCTGGGCGTCGCGGTGGCCGTGCCGTACCTCATGGTGGTGCGCCACCGCATCGATGTCGGCAGCGCCGCCCCCGCGTGGCTGCTGCCGCTGGTCCCGCCCCTGGTCTCCGCCGCGCTCGGGCCGCTCCTGATCCGGGAACTCCCGGCGGGCCAGGGACGGGAGGCGCTACTCCTCGGCTGCTACGCGATGGCCGGGCTGACGGTGCTGGCCACGCTCGCCGTCCTTCCCCTCGTCCTCGCGCGGCTGCTGCACCACGGGCCGCTGCCCCTCGCGCTGACGCCGACGCTCTTCCTGGTGCTGGGGCCGCTCGGTCAGTCCGTCACCGCCGTGAACCAGCTCGCCGATGTGGCGCCGGGCACGGTGGGTGCCCCGTACGCGAACGGGCTCGGGGCGCTGGCGGTGCTCTACGGAGTGCCGGTCATGGGCTTCGCCCTGCTCTGGCTGGCCCTCTCCACCGCCCTGACCGTGCGCGCCGTGCGCGCCGGGATGGGCTTCGCGATGACGTGGTGGGGCTTCACCTTCCCGCTGGGCACCTGTGTCACCGGGGCGGCCGGTCTGGCCCGCCACACCGGTCTGCACGCCTTCGGCTGGCTGGCCGAGGCGCTCTTCGTCTGCCTGGCCGCCGCGTGGGTGGTGGCCGGGACGCGTACCGTACGGGGGCTGGTCGGCGGCACGCTGCTCGCGGCGCCCCCAGGCCGGAACGGCCCGAGGCCCGCCGCCGTGCGTACGGCCTGACCGCCGGCCGTCCGTACGGACCGAAAGCGGCCCCGGTCGCCGAGCCGGTCAGCGGCGGGAGTCGTAGGTGGCGTCGATGTGTTCGGCCACCGCGACGACCAGCAGCCGGGTGCCGGGGAGGGTGGCGCGCCAGCGGTGGCGTACACCGCCGGAGAGGAAGAGCGTGTCGCCGCGTTCCAGGCGGTAGGCCTGTCCCTCCGCCTCGACCTCGACGGCACCCTCGACGACGTACATGAGTTCGTCGTTGCGGTGCTGGAACTCGCGGCCGAGGTCCTGCTCGCCGATGAACTCCAGGGCGCTGAGCTGGTGGCGTCCGCGCACCACCCGGCGGGCGCCGTCCTCGTCGCCGCCGCGCACCACGTCCACGGCGCGCGCCGAGTCGGCGGCCTCGCGCAGCTTGGCGGTAGTGGTCTCCAGCGCCAGGGCGACCCGGGTGAGCGACTGCGCGCTGGGCCGGGCCCGCTCGTTCTCGATCTGACTGAGGAAGGGCACCGAGAGGCCGCTCCGCGCGGCCACGGCGGCCAGCGTGAGCCCCAGGGTTCTTCGGCGCCGGCGTACGGCGGCGCCCACCCGCAGTGCTTCCTTCTCGTCCTTCTCGCCCATGTCCACTCCCTCCCGCCCGGCCATCCTCCCGGCTGCCAGCACCTTACGCACGTGGTTGCGCGATTCCCCCACCGAGGAGAACGTGCGGCAACGCGCGGGGGGTGGCCCCCGCCTCTCGGCATGGACCACCCCTGACCTGCGTCGACGCGGAGTGCGCGGCTACTGCGGCGCCATCGTGTCCACGATGGACGGGTGGGCGTCCATCCAGGATTTCACGGCTTCCTCCTCGTGACCGGTACCGGCCTTGGCGATGCCGTTCTCCAGTCCCGCGAGCTGGTCCTCGCTCAGCTCGAAGTCCTTGAACCACTTCGTGAGCTGCGGGTAGTTCTTCGGAAACTCCTTGCTCGCGACCGTGTGCAGCCGGTCACCGGTGCCGAAACCCTTCTTCGGGTCCGCCAGCTTGGTGAGGTCGTACTGGTCGTACGCCCAGTGCGGGGTCCAGAGCACGACGGCGATCGGCTCCTTCTTCGCGTACGCCCGCTTCAGCTCGGCGAGCATGCCGGGGGTGGAGGAGTCGACGACCTTGTACTCCTTGTCCAACCCGTAGGCCGGCAGCACGTTGTTCTTCAGGTTCTCCATGGTGGCGGTGCCGGGCTCGATGCCGACGATGCGTCCCTTGAACCGGGAGGACTTGCCCTTGAGGTCGGCGAGCGTACGGACGTCCTTGACGTAGGAGGGCACCGCGACCTCGATGGAGGTGGGGCCGTACCAGGAGCCGACGTCGGTCAGGTCGTCCTGGTACTTCTTCCAGTAGTTCGCCTGCGTGTACGGTAGCCAGCCGTCGAACTGGACGTCGATCTGGCCGCGCGACATCGCCGCGTACATCGGGCCGACCTCGAACTGCTTGAGGTTGACGGTGTAGCCGCGCTGCTCCAGGACCGCCTTCCACAGGTAGGTGGCGGCGATGTCCTCCTCCCAGGGGAACCAGGCGACGTCGAGGGCGCGGTCGCGCTCGTCCTTGCCGTCGGTGGCCGCGGACTGCTTCGCAGCGGGGGTCCACTTCGCGGCGGCGTCGGGGTTGGCCTTCAGCCAGGTGCGGACGGCGTCCTGCTCCTTGCCCGCGCCGGCTTTCTGGATCCCGGCTTCCAGGCTGGTGAGCTGCTTCTCGCTCATCGTGAAGTTCTTCAGCCAGGAGGCGGCCTCGGGATTGTCGGCGGCGAAGCCCTTGCGGGAGAGGGTGTGGATGCCGTCGCCCTTGCCCCAGAGGTTCTTGGTGTCCTTCAGCTTCGTCAGGTCGTAGTTGTCGTAGGCCCAGTGCGGCGACCAGAGCGGAACCACGATCGGTTCCTTCTTGGCGTACGCGCGCTTCAGCTCGGCCAGCATCGAGGGCGTGGAACCGTCGACGACCTTGTACTCGCCGTCCAGGCCGTAGCCCGGAAGGATCTTCTCCTTCAGCAGGGCCGACTCGCCGGCGCTCGGCTCGATGCCGACGATCCGGTTCTTGAACGAGGAGCCCTTGCCCTTGAGGTCGTCGAGGGTACGGACGTCCTTCACGTAACCGGGGACGGCCAGCTCCAGCGAGGTGGGGCCGTACCAGGAGCCCAGGTCGTCCAGGCGGTCCTGGTACTTCTTCCAGTAGCTGGCATGGGTGACGGGGAGCCAGGAGTCGGTCTCGAAGTCGATCTGGCCGTTCGCCATGCCGGTGTAGAGCGCGCCGGCCTCGTACTGCTTGACGTCGACCTCGTACCCCTGCCGCTCCAGCAGTTCCTTCCACAGGTAGGTGGAGGCGATGCCCTCGTCCCAGGGGATGTACCCCATGCTGATCTTCTTGCCCGCACCGACGGACGAGGAGCCCGTGGCGGTGGCGGAGGACGTGCCGCCGCCGAAGACGCCCATGCCCCCGGCGACGAGCGCGAGGATCACCACGCCGGTGAGCGCGACGGCACCCTGCGGGCGGTAGTTCCAGAACTTCGGACCGCCGGCCAGAGCCTGGGCCTTGGCGAGCGCCCGGCGGCCCAGCGGGGAGACCTCGCGCCCCAGCGCGCCCGTCATCCGGTCCAGGTACATGGCGAGGATGACGATGGAGATGCCCGCCTCGAAGCCGAGGCCGACGTCGACGTTGCCGATGGCACGGTAGACGGAGCCGCCGAGGCCGCCGCCGCCGACCATGCCGGCGATGACCACCATGGACAGGCCCAGCATGATGACCTGGTTGATACCCGCCATGATCGTGGGCAGCGCCAGCGGGAGCTGCACGCGCAGCAGGGTGTTGCGGGAGGTGGTGCCGAACGCCTCGGCGGCTTCGACGAGTTCGCCGTCGACCTGGCGGATGCCGAGTTCGGTCATCCGGACGCCCGGGGGCAGCGCGAAGATGATGGTGGCGATGATGCCGGGGACGACACCGACGCCGAAGAAGATCACACCGGGGATCAGATAGACCATGGCGGGCATGGTCTGCATGAAGTCCAGCACCGGCCGGGTCACCGCGCTGACGGTCTTGGACCGGGAGGCCCAGATGCCGAGCGGGACTGCCAGGACCAGCGTGACGATGGTGGCGACGAGCACCAGGGTGAGGGTGTCCATCGCCTCGTCCCACAGCTCGACGGAGTCGATGAGGGCGAATCCCACGAACGCGAGAAGACCCGCGGGCAGTCCGCGCAGCCACCAGGCGATGACGGCGACGATGCCCGCGAAGAGCAGGGGGGCGGGGGCGGAGAGGACGGCCGCGATGCCGTCGAACATGCCGCTGACGAGTGAACTGATGGCGTCGAAGAGCCAGGCGAGATGGACCTGCAGCCAGTCGACCGCGGAGTTGACCCATTCGCCGAGAGGGAGCCTAAACACCGGCCACCTTCTTCGCGGTGAGGTCCTCGGGGACGGTCGTCGCGGCGGGCGCGGCGTCCTCGGCGGGGGGCATCGGCGCGGCGGGCTTCATCGGTTCGCCCAGCACGGCGAGGAGCCGCTCGCGCGGGACCACCCCGACGAGTCTGCCCCGTTCGTCGGTCACGGCGACCGGGGTGGCGCTCGACGCGCACGGGGTGAAGAGTTCGATGATCGGCGTGGACTCGGCGACGGTGGCGGGAGCCGCGAACAGTACGTCCCGCGGGGTGCGCAGTTCGGTGCCGTCCTCGGTCGTGGAGCCCATGACGGTGTGCGGTTCGGCCATGATGGCGCCGGCGGTCAGCACCCGGGCGCGGTCGACGTCCTGGGTGAAGGAGGCGACGTAGTCGTTGGCCGGGGTGACGAGGATGTCCTCGGCGGAGCCCAGTTGCACGATCTCGCCGTTGCGCATCACCGCGATGCTGTCGCCGAGGCGCATGGCCTCGTTGAGGTCGTGGGTGATGAAGACGATGGTCTTCTTCAGGCGCTTCTGGAGTTCCAGCAGCTGGTCCTGCATGTCGCGGCGGATCAGCGGGTCCAGTGCGCTGAAGGACTCGTCCATCAGCAGCAGGTCGGCGTCGGTGGCCAGCGCGCGGGCCAGCCCGACGCGCTGCTGCATGCCGCCCGACAGCTCGTCGGGCCAGGACTTCTCCCAGCCGCCGAGCCCGGTCAGCTCCAGCGCCTCGGCGGCGCGCTTCTCACGCTCGGCCCTGGGCACTCCCTGCACCTCCAGGCCGTACGCGGCGTTCTCCAGCACACTGCGGTGCGGGAAGAGCGCGAAGTGCTGGAAGACCATGCTGATTTTGGACGAGCGGACGTGGCGCAGTTCGCGCGGGCTCAGGGAGGTCAGGTCCTGGCCGTCGAAGAGCACGCTTCCGGCTGTGGGTTCCAGCAGTCCGTTGAGCATCCGCAGAAGCGTGGACTTGCCTGAGCCCGAGAGACCCATCACGACGAAGATCTGCCCCGGTTCCACGGTGAACGACGCGTCGATCACCGCAGCGGTCGTTCCGTCGGCACGCAGCTCGTCACGGCTCGCGCCGGCTTCGAGTTTCTCCACGGCCTGATCGGGTCGTCTGCCGAACACCTTGTACAGGTGTTCGGCCTGGAGCCTTGACACATACACCTCGCGGGTTGAACCGGAACGGTTCGCCACCCCCGTCGACGAACCGTGGAGCGGCACGGAATCGGTCCGCATGGCACGTACACAAGTTGAAATTTGGACGTGATCCGCTCCGGTGCCGCGTCTGCCCGGCCTTATCCGGAGCAAACACGAATGTGTTCCGGGTCACTCCTGAGGGGCGGCCTCCCGCAGACGCGGTCGGGCCCCCGTCGGTGGCGTGGGGCATGACCGGACCTCTGTCGGTGCCGTGGGGCACGACCGGGCCACTGTCGGTGCCGTGGGGCATGATCGGGGGGTGACGCGACGCCTGATGCTCCTCGACACCGCTTCCCTGTACTACCGCGCCTACTTCGGCGTGCCGGACTCGGTGCGCGCACCCGACGGCACCCCGGTCAACGCCGTGCGCGGGCTGCTGGACTTCATCGGGCGGCTGGTCCAGGACCACCACCCCGACGATCTGGTGGCCTGCATGGACGCGGACTGGCGGCCGGCCTGGCGGGTCGACCTGATCCCGACGTACAAGGCGCACCGGGTGGCCGTGGAGACCCCGGCGGGCCAGGCCGACGTGGAGGAGACCCCGGACACGCTCTCCCCGCAGGTCCCGGTGATCGAAGCGGTGCTGGACGCGGTGGGCATCGCCCGCGTGGGCGTCGCGCCGTACGAGGCGGACGACGTCATCGGGACCCTCACCGGCCTGGCGACCGGGCCGGTGGACATCGTCACCGGCGACCGGGACCTCTACCAGCTGGTGGACGACGCGCGCGGGGTGCGGGTGCTGTACCCGCTCAAGGGCGTCGGCACGCTCCAGGTGACCGACGAGGCGGTGCTGCGCGAGAAGTACGGCGTCGACGGCCGGGGTTACGTCGATCTGGCCCTGTTGCGCGGTGACCCCAGCGACGGCCTCCCGGGCGTCCCGGGCATCGGCGAGAAGACGGCCGCGAAGCTGCTGGACGCCTACGGCGACCTCGCAGGCATCATGGCCGCGGTGGACGACCCGGCGGCGAAGCTGACCCCCTCGCAGCGCAGGCGGCTGGACGAGGCCCGGGAGTACGTCGCGGTCGCACCGAAGGTCGTGCGGGTCGCCGGGGACGTACCGCTGCCCGCATTCGACCCGGTGCTGCCCCGCGAGGCGCGCGACGCGGTGGCCCTCTCGGAGCTGGCCGAGCGGTGGGGGCTGCGCGGAGCGCTGCAACGACTCCTCTCGGCGCTGCACTCCTGAGGGCCCCCCGGTCCCGCCGGATCCGTCCGCCCGGGCGGACACCCACAGGAAACCGTGGTTCCCTGGCCCGGGGTGCGCGTCCGCCCCGGCTACGGCGCGCGCACGCATTGCTTACGGGACCGCCTCTGCCCCTGCCGTCCGGCCGGTGCTAGCTTAGGTTGACCTAAGTTATTCGGTCCCCAGGGGGGCGAGTCCCCGTTTCCCGGGCCCCGAACCGTCCAGCACAGGGAGATCCACGTGGCACGTCCGACGCGGCAACCGCCCAAGGGCAAGGGTGCGCAGGTCGTGCGCACCGAGCAGATCACTCCCCACATGGTGCGGGTGGTCCTGGGCGGCGAGGGCCTCGCCGCCTTCGAGACCGAGGGCTGGGCCGACCATTACGTGAAGCTCTGCTTCGCACCCGAGGGCGCCGACTACACGCACCCCTTCGACATGGCGGCGATCCGCGAGTCTTACCCGCGCGAGCTGTGGCCGACCACGCGTACGTACACCGTGCGCTCCTGGGACCCGTCCACCCGCGAGCTCGCGATCGACTTCGTCGTGCACGGCGACGAGGGCCTGGCCGGTCCGTGGGCCGCGAAGGCCGCTCCCGGCGACCTGATGACGCTCCTCGGCCCGGGCGGCGGCTACGCCCCGCAGGAGTCGGCCGACTGGCACCTGCTGGTGGGCGACGAGAGCGCGATTCCGGCCATTGCGGTGGCACTGGAGCAGATGCCCGCGAACGCCCGGGGCCATGTGTTCATCGAGGTGTCCGACGCCTCCGAGGAACAAAAGGTGACCGCCCCCGCCGGGGTGTCGGTGACGTGGCTGCACCGGGGCGAGCGCCCGTTCGGCGAACGGGTCACCGCCGCGGTGCTCGGGCTGGACTTCCCCGAGGGCGAGGTCCAGGCGTTCGTCCACGGCGAGGCGGGCTTCGTCAAGGAGATCCGCCGGTATCTGCGGGTGGAGCGCCGGATCCCGCTGGACCGGCTCTCGATCTCGGGTTACTGGCGTCTCGGCCAGAACGACGACGCCTGGCGCGCCGTCAAGCGCGAGTGGAACGAGCAGGTCGAGCGCGAGCAGGAGAGCGGCTCCGCCACCGCCTGACGTCGGCCGCCCCCGCCGGACAGCCCTCAGGAGCCCCGGTCACCGTCCCCCCGGACGGGCGGCCGGGGTTCTTCCGTGCCGGCCTCCGCGCCGCGCGGGCCGGACCGTGGAAGGATTCCCCGCGCCGGCTCCACCCGCCGAGCCACCGCACCCGGCTCCGGCGTGACGGAGGATTCGTACCCGTCCGCACCCATCCGTACGGCCGACGGCTCCGAATCAGGTGGTACTCCATGAGCCACCCGGGAGGAAGCCGCCTTGAAAGAAGCCGTGTACATCGGCCCCGTGCCGTCGACCGGACCTGACCTCCAGGACCTGCTGGTCCAGGTCGCCCGGGGTGATCAGCGCGCCTTCGCCCAGGTCCACGACGCGATCTGCGGGCCGGTGCTCGGACTGGTCCGGACCGTGCTGCGGGATCCGGCCCAGTCCGAGGAGGTCACGCAGGAGGTACTGGTCGAGGTGTGGCGGACCGCGCCGCGCTACCAGCCGTCGCGGGGCAGCGCCATGAACTGGGTGCTGACGCTCGCCCACCACCGGGCGGTCGACCGGGTCAGGTCGGCGGAGGCGTCCGCGGCGCGGGAGCACCGGGCCGCCCTGCTGGAGCGCACCCCCGCCTACGACGAGGTCACCGAGCAGGTCGAGATCCGCCTGGAGCGCGAGCAGGTGCGCCGCTGTCTGCGGACCCTCTCCGAGCTCCAGCGCGAGTCGGTGACCCTGGCCTACTACCGGGGTCTGACCTACCGTGAGGTCGCCGAACTCCTCTCCGTACCGCTGGGAACGGTGAAGACCCGACTGCGCGACGGGCTGATCCGGATGCGCGACTGCCTGGGGGTGAGCGCGTGAGCACGGCCGAACTGCACACGTTGACCGGGGCGTACGCGCTGCACGCACTCCCCGAGGACGAACGCCGGGCCTTCGAGCGCCACCTGGCCGAGTGCGCGGCGTGCGGGCAGGAGGTGGCGGAGCTCTCCGCCACCGCGTCCAGGCTCGCCCTCGCGGTCTCCGCGGCTCCCCCGCGCGGCATGCGCGACGAGGTGTTGCGCAGGATCGCGACGGTCCGCCAGGAGGCGCCGGGACAGAGGAGTTCCGGCCTCGTGAGAACGACGCCCGGCCGCGCCGGACGGTGGTCGCGCTACGCCTTGGCCGCCTGCCTCGCCGCGGCCGCGACCCTCGGCGGGGTCGCCCTGTGGCAGAGTCAGGTCGCGCGGGGCGCCCAGCAGGAGGCGCACCGCGCCCAGCGGCAGAACGAGTGGGTGGCACGGGTCCTGTCGGCTCCGGACGCGAGGACCGCTTCGGGGCGGCCTGCGGCCGGGGCACGCGGCACGGTCGTGGTCTCGGCGAGCGCGAACCGGGCGGTGTTCCTCGCCTCCGGCATGGCACGCCCGCCCCGCGGCAAGGTCTACCAACTCTGGTTCGCCGACGGCGGGACGATGCGTCCGGCCGGGCTGATGGACCCGGACGCGGCGGACGGGGCCGTACTCCTGGACGGGCCGGTGGACCGCGCGACGGGCATGGGCATCACGGTCGAGCCGGCGGGCGGATCGGCCCGGCCCACGTCTCCACCGCTGGCGCTGATGGAGTTCCCGGCGGCCTGATCAGGGTCGGGGGGCCCGGGACGGGTCGGGGACAAGGCGGGAACGGGCCGGACCCCACGTCAATCCCTGCCCAGGCGTTGCACGTTCGGGTGAACGACCAATCCGTCGGGCGTTCCGCACCGAATCCCTCATGTGACAGCAGACCGGAACGACACGCGACCGCAGGGGGACCCGGGGGCCCGACGGTCCCGCTGGGTGCGCGCCGCACTGGCCGCTCTCAGCGGGCTGATCGCCGCGTTCTGCGCCCTGTGCGTCGCGGAGTTGGTCGCCGCCCTCGTACGCCCCGAGGCGGGGCCGGTCACGGCGGTGGGAGGGGTGGTCGTCGACCGCACTCCCCCGGCCGTGAAGGACTTCGCCGTACGGCACTTCGGCACGGACGACAAGCTGGTCCTGCGACTCGGCATCCTCGCCCTGCTGGCGCTCTTCGCGATGGCGGTGGGGGTCCTGGCATCGCGGCACCGGCGGGCCGGCGCCGCGGCGGTACTGGTCTTCGGCCTGGTCGGAGCGGTGGCGGCGGTGGGACGGCCCGAGGGCAGCCCTTCCGACGCCCTGCCCTCGGTGGTCGGTGCGGTTCTCGCGGCGGGAGTTCTGTACCTCCTGGCCGGACGGCTGGCACCGGTCCCGGTCCGGCCCCCGACTCCCGTGTCTCCGTCTGCCGTGTCTCCGTCTCCCGCGGCTGGAGAGACGGAGACCGGACCGGGGCGCACCCCGGAGCCGGAGGCCGGGCCGGCTCCCGTCCCGGAGGCGGAGGCAGCTCCGGCGTCCGCCTTCGACCGGCGCGGTTTCGTGGTCGCCGCCACGGCGGCTGCGGTGGCCTCGGCGGGGGCGGGGTACGTGGGGCGCCGCCTCACCGCCTCCGTCCAGGCCGGAGCCTCCGCCTCACGCGCGGACATCGCCTTGCCGGTGCCCGACTCGGCCGCACCCGCCGTACCCCGGGGCGCGGATCTGGGGGTCCGTGGCATCAGCTCGTTCGTCACCCCGAACAAGAGCTTCTACCGGGTGGACACCGCGTTGGTGGTGCCCCGCGTGGACGCCGGCCGCTGGCGGCTGCGCATCCACGGCAAGGGCGTCGCACACCCGCTGACCCTCGGCTACCAGGACCTGCTGCGGCGGCCGGTCGTCGAGCGGGACATCACCCTGGCCTGTGTGTCCAACGAAGTCGGCGGTCCGTACGTCGGCAACGCCCGGTGGATCGGGGTGCGCCTGGCGGACCTGCTGCGGGAGGCCGGGGTCGAGGCCCCGTCGAGGGGGGGTCCCGCCGACCAGCTCGTCTCGCGTTCGGTCGACGGAATGACCCTCGGCACGCCCGTGGAGACCGTCCTGGACGGCCGCGACGCGATGCTCGCCCTCGGCATGAACGGCGAACCACTGCCGTTCGAGCACGGCTTCCCGGTGCGGATGCTCGTGCCCGGTCTGTACGGATACGTCTCGGCCTGCAAGTGGATCGAAGACATCGAACTGACCACCTTCGACGCGTACGACGCCTACTGGGTCAAGCGGGACTGGGCCCCGCAGGCGACCGTCAAGACGGAGTCGCGGATCGACACCCCGCGCCCCTTCGCCTCGCCGAAGGCCGGCACCGTGCCGGTCGGCGGGGTCGCCTGGGCCCAGCACCGGGGCATCTCCCGGGTCGAGGTACGGGTGGACGGCGGCGACTGGCACGCCGCGCGACTGGGCGCGGAGGACGGCCGGGACACCTGGCGCCAGTGGGTGTGGGAGTGGCCCGCCACTTCCGGCCACCACACCCTCGAAGTCCGTGCGACCGACGGTACCGGCGCCACCCAGACCGACCACCGTGTCGGAACCGTCCCCGACGGCGCGACCGGCTGGCACTCGGTGGTGGTCGACGTGGACTGAGCCCCGCCACCGCCACTCCACCGCGGCCGCCCCACCTTCCCGTTCCGCAACCGAACCGCCCGGGCCGTCCGATCGCCCGGACAACACCATCCCCAACAGGAGAACACCATGAACGCCCTGCACCTCCGTCGCCTCGCCGTCGCCGTCTCGGCCGCCGCCGTGCTGCCGCTGGCTCTGTCGTCCTGCTCCTCCTCGGACTCCAAGGACTCGGCAGCCGGCTCCGCCCCCGACAAGGCGGGTTCGGCCAGCTCGCCGGCGACCGGCGCGTCGGCGGACGGCTCGATGGCCCCGGACGCGCCCTTCGGCCCGGCCTGTTCGTCCGTACCCGAGAACGGCGCGGGTTCCTTCGACGGCATGGCGCAGGACCCCGTCGCCACCGCCGCCTCGAACAACCCGGACCTCGCCACCCTGGTCACCGCCGTCAAGGCGGCGGGGCTGGTGGACACCCTGAACAGCGCCGAGAACATCACCGTCTTCGCACCGACCAACGAGGCGTTCGCCAAGGTCCCGAAGGCCGACCTGGAGAAGCTGCTCGCCAACAAGGAGGAGCTGACCAAGGTCCTCACCTACCACGTGGTCGGCCAGAAGATCGCCCCGAAGCAGCTGTCGAACGGCTCCTTCACCACGCTGGAGAAGGGCAAGCTGACGACGTCCGGCTCGGACATGACCTACACCGTCAACGACAGCGCGAAGATCGTCTGCGGCAACGTCCGGACGGCCAACGCCACGGTCTACATCGTCGACTCGGTCCTGATGCCGCCCCAGTAGGCGGCGACCGGCCCGGCGGGGCCGGAGCACCGCGAGGGGTTTGCCGGTCGGTACCCACGACCGGCAAACCCCCCTCCCACGCGGTCCGTTGGAGAGCGCTGAGTACGCACCGCGATTTGCGCAGTCGTCCGCCCCGGGCCCCGGCGCGTAAATGGGAGTTAAGCGCACCATGGGGAAGGAGGTACCGCTCGCCCCGGGCGTCCCGTCCGGGTCAGGTCAGTGGCGGGCGGGCCCACGGGACCGCAAAGGAGACGACTCATGTCCGACCTCTCACACACCCGTGCCGACACCCGTGCGGACGCGCACGCCGACATGGCGGACCATCCCGACCTCCCCGAGATGCGCGAGCGCTACAACCGCACGCTCGGGGGCCGCGACGTGGCTCTCGTGGACGCGCCGGTGTTCCTCCTCGGCCTGTACTGCGCGGTGTCGCCCTGGGTGCTCCACTTCACGTCGAGCCAGCCGTCGCTGGTGCAGCACAACCTGATCATCGGCATCGCCCTCGCCGTTCTCGGCCTCGGCATCACCGCGTCCCCGTCCAGGATGTACGGCCTGAGCTGGGCGATCTGCGCGATGGGTGCCTGGATGATCGTCGCACCGTGGATCGTGGGCAGTGGTCCCGACTTCGGGGTGATCCTGAACAACGTCATCATCGGCGGACTCGCCGTGGTCCTCGGGCTGATCTGCGCGGCCGCCTCGATGAAGCGCGGCGGCTCGGCAGGAGGCAGAGCCGGGACGAAGGGTGCCGGGGCACGACGAGCCTCCGGTTCCCGGGACTGACGCCGACCGGCGTCGGCACCTGTCCGCCCGAACCCCGTAGGGTGCGCCCATGGGGCGGGGAGAGCGGCAGGACCGGGTCGTGGGCGCCGTCGTCGGCTCGGCGGTCGGGGACGCGCTGGGCGCACCCTTCGAGTTCGGGCCGGCCGGAGTCTGGTTGGCCCGCTTCCCCGACGGCACCGGCACGATGTGCGGGGGTGGCGGCTGGGACCCGGGCGAGGCGACTGACGACACACAGATGGCCGTGCTCGTCGCCGAGTCGTTGCTGGAACGGGACGGGCTCGACCTCGCCGACATCTTCGGCCGGTTCCGCCGGTGGGCGGCCGCCGGCCCCAAGGACATCGGCATCCAGACCGAGATCGTGTTGCTCGGCGGCGACCCGTGGGACCTGGCCGCCGCACTTCACTTCCAGGTGGAGGGCCGCGCGGCGGGCAACGGCTCACTGATGCGGGCGGCCGGATCGGCCGTCCGTTTCGCCCGTACGGCAGGACCGCGCCCCTGCGACGAGGCCGGGGCCCGCACCGCCACGATGGACGCCGCCCGGCGGATCGCGGCCCTGACACACGGGGACCCGGCCGCCTGGGAGGGCACAGCCGTCCTCCACGAGCTGATCCGGGTCGCGCTGGACGGCGGCGACCCGGCCGCCGCGCTGCCGGCTGCCCTCGCCGAGGTGCGCGAGGACCAGCGCGCCCGCTGGGCGGTGGTGCTCGCCCCCGACTGGCACCCGAATCTGGCGACCGAGTTCAACGGCGCGGTCTGGCCCTGCCTGGGCACCGCCGTCTGGGCCCTGCGGACGACGTCGTCCTTCGAGACCGCACTCGCGGCGGCGATCGACGTAGGTGGCGACACCGACACGGTGGCCGCCGTGACCGGGGCGCTCGCCGGGGCCGTCCACGGCATGAGCGCGATCCCCGCCCGCTGGACGGAGCCGCTCCACGTACCGCTGCCCGGGTACGGGGGCCGCGTGCTGCGCACCGCCGAACTGAGGACCCTCGCCCTCCGCCTGGACGAACAGAGCGGTGCTCCCCGCGTCCGAACGCCGCTGGGGTCGCTTTCGTCGGGGTCGGGCCGGGGCACGCCAGCCCAGCACGATCCGGACGAGAGGCACCGGCCCTCGTCCGCCCACCGCTCGGACACCCGTTGACGCCGTACCGTTCCGGCTGGTCCACTGAGCGGATGCGCCCTCGACTGCTGCTGGTCACCCGCGACCACATCGACTTCGGTCGTGTGTGGTCGGCCTCCTGTCGTCCCTGACTGCTCCTTCCGTCAGCACGACAGCACCGCGCCGCCCGGCCGGTCTGCGCCACCGCAGCAGAAGATGAGGCATCGCCATGCCCGTAGAGTTCCTCGGCATCGCCGCGACCAACGAAGGTTCCGAAGTGACGCCCCGCTCGGGAGCGTCCTTCGACCGGGAGTACACGCTCAAGCTGGCCCGCGCCCACGAGGACCACGGCTGGGACCGGGTGCTCTTCGCCTACGGCTCCGGCTCCCCCGACCCGTCCCCGGCCGCGGCGTTCATCGCCGCCCGTACGGACCGGCTCCAGATCCTCGTGGCACACCGGCCCAACGTCTCGTACCCGACGTTCGCCGCGAAGACCTTCGCCACGCTCGACCGGATCAGCGACGGCCGCCTCGCCGTCCACTTCATCACCGGCGGCAACGACCACGAGCAGCAGCGCGAGGGCGACTTCCTCACCAAGGACGAGCGGTACGCCCGCACCCGGGAAGCCATCCAGATCATCAAGAAGGCGTGGACCTCCCACGAGCCCTTCGACCACGAGGGCACGCACTACCGCTTCAACGACTTCGTGAGCGACACCTTCCCCGTCCAGCAGCCGCACCCGCAGGTCTCGTTCGGCGGTTCCTCCCCGGCGGCGTACGCGGCGGGGGGCGCCGAGGCCGACATCTTCTGCCTGTGGGGGGAGCCCCTCGCGGAGACCGCCGAGCAGATCGCCTCGGTCAAGGCGGCGGCCGAGGCGGCGGGGCGCACGGACGTACCGAAGATCCAGGTGGCGTTCCGCCCGATCATCGCCCCCACGGAGGAGCTCGCGTGGGAGAAGGCGCACCGGACGCTCGACCGCATCAAGGCGCGCAAGGCGGGTGTTCCGACGAGCCGCCGCCACTCCCTGGCCAACCCGCAGAACGCCGGTTCGCAGCGGCTCCTCGCCGTCGCGGACCGGGGTGAGCGCCATGACCGCGCGCTGTGGACGCCGACCTCGGCGGAGACCGGCGGCGCAGGTAACTCCACGGCCCTGGTGGGCACTCCGGAGACGGTCGCGCAGGCCCTCCTCGACTACTACGACCTGGGGGTCGAGATTTTGTCCGCCCGGGGGTACGACCTGCTCGACGACGCGATCGACTTCGGCCGTCATGTCATCCCGATCGTGCGGGAGGAAGTCGCCAAGCGGGACGCGGCGCGCACCTCGGCCGTCTGACGGGGAGCGTCCGGGCCTGCCCGCCCGACAGGACACCTGCACGCCCGGACGCGCCCGCCCCGCCCCGGGGGCCGGCCCCCTCCTCGGGACCGTCCGGAGCCTTCCGGCCGGGCCGGTCGAGTCTCCCGACAACTCCTTGTGCCTCCGGTGCAACCATCCGTGCCGTTCGGCGGTCACATCAGGTGGGAGCAAAACGCTCTTGGAGTCACAAGGGGGAAATTATGGGATTCACGCGTAATGTCGCGGCCACCGGAGCGTTGACCGCGCTCGTGGTGGGCACCGCAGCGGCGTTCGGCGCCACCGCCCAGGCAGCGCCGAACGTCACACCGCAGGGGGTCTGCGGCAGCGCCTACAAGACAGTGAACTCGGCGCCCGTCGGTTCGCTGGGCACCGTCTACCTGACGTACAACGCGGCGAACGGCAAGAACTGCGTCGCGACCATCCGCAGCAGCCCGGGCACCGCCACGAACGTGTCCGCGTACGTCTACGTGGCCGACACCGACGAGTGGGCCGACGACTACGGGAACTACACGTCGTACGCGGGTCCGGTCCGTGTCTACGGCAAGGGCCACTGCGTGAGCTGGGGTGGCGGCATCGCCAACGTGTCCGTGTCGGTGGAGAACTCCAACTGCGCGGCCCTGAAGGAGCAGCGGACGACCACCGTCCGCTGACCCCGCGCCGCCTTTCGGCGGTGGGTTCCCGTACCCCTCCGCGCGTCGCGCCCCGATGGCGTGGACGGCCGGGGGTACGGGAACCCGAGGCGCCCCGTCCGTACCCGCACCGATCACCGGCCGCCTTCCACCGCCCACCGCCCACGATCGGGTACTTCGCGACTTCACCGCCTCACCGGCCTCACCGGCCTCACCGACTTCATCGCGGCGAACAGGCGTGCGATGATCATCCGGCGTGGCGGCCGGCGTGATCACCATCGAGGTGCACCGCCCGTCCCCACCGAGGCGGGGGGCGTTCCGTCCCTCGTCGGCACCGACGAGTCATGGAGTCATACGCGGTGGCGTTCCTGGTGGTGATGGCGGTCGTCTGCCTGCTGTGGTTCTTCCTTCTTCCTCTCCGGTGGCAAACCCGCCAACTCGCCGGCCCGGATCGGGCGTTGCGAAAGGCCGCTGCCGCCGCCCGGCGCAAGCAGTGGGAGCCGGCCGCCCGACTGATGGGCGGGACGGGTGAGGACTGGGAACGGCGTGCCCTGTACAGCGACGTACTCGGCCGGGTGGCGGCGTACGCGGGAGACGAGTGGTTGCGCGCCTGGGAGGCTGCTCGCCCCGGCGACCCGGACGCGGCTGTGGTCCGCGTGCGCGCCCGGATCTCCTACGCCTGGAAGCTCAGGGGCGCTATGCGGGCGAACGTGACGTCCCGCGCGAAGTTCGCCCGCTTCCACCAGGCCCTGTGGGACTCACGCGAGGACGTCGTGCGGGCGGCCCGGCTCAACCCGGCGGATCCGACGCCCTTCGTCGCCGAGATATGGATGGCGATGGGGCTCAACTACCCGAACCGTGACATGCACCTGCTGTGGCAGGAAATCACCGAGCGCGCCCCCCATCACTTCGGCGCCCACGCCAGTGCCTTGCAGTACTGGTGCGCGAAGTGGCACGGATCCAAGCGAGTGGTACGGAACTTCGCCGAGAAGGCCGCGGAGAACGCCCCCGCCGGGAGCCTGATGGCGGCTCTCCCGCTGATCGCCTGGTTCGAGAACAACGACGAGGACTTGCCCGCCTCGGCCTACCGGGCGTCGTCGGTGCGCGTCATGGTCGACGCCGCGCTGGCGGACGTGGCCGCCGCTCCGCAGGACCACCCGCAACTGCCGTACGTCCGGCACATCCTCGGTTACTTCCTCTTCCGGCAGGGGCGTTACCGCGAGGCCCGCGCGCAGTGGCGCCATGTCGACGGCTTCTTGAACGGTCTCCCTTGGCGCTACGCGCCCAGCCCGTACGACGTACTCCGGTACCGGGCCCTGCGCACGAAGGCGGCTCGGCGAGCCCTGCTGGAGAAGCGGCGCCCGTGAGATCCCGGCCTCGGGGAACATAGGTACAGCCGTTGGCGCTGAGAACGATCATGACTCCGTCGGCGTGAGGATGCTGACGCGGTTCTCGTACTCGCGGCGGGCCTTGCGCTGGGCCGGGACTGCGTACGAGGCGGAACATCTCGGAGATGGGCACGGTGTCGCCCGGGCGCGCGTACGCCAGCAGCTCGCCGAACTTCGGCCGCTGGAGGAGGTGGAGGCGGCTGGAGGTGCCCGGGTCCTCCTCGAAGACGACCGGGTCCTCGATTCCGGCCTCGTACCAGGACGAGGTTCTGCCGGGCCGTCGGCCGCCGGTCGGTCGAGACCCGCTTGTGGACCAGGTTCGCCACCGAGGGGCCCCTTCCGTAGGGAGGATCGGACCCTGTCTGTCGTCAAACCCTGTCAGCAATCACCATCGGATCTGATGGGATTCGCGCCGCTTCGAACCCCCGGACTGCACGGGTTCATTGGACGGCTGGAGCCTCTGTCGGCAAACGATCGTGTGAACACAGGCACCTACGGTGAGCGATGGCAGGCTCAGGCTGCGCGGAGGCAGAAAGGGTGTCCGGCGGGGCTGGCGTACACGCGGCTGCCGGTGCTGATGTCGGAGCTGGGCTCCTCCGTGGGGCGCAGGCGGGTGGCACCGGCGTCGGTGGCGGCGCGGTCGGCGGTCGCGAGGTCTTCGACAGCGAAGTCGAGGTGCATCTGCTGGGGAGCGCCGTCCGGCCAGTCCGGGGCGGTGTGGCCGGGGGCGGACTGGATGACGATCACGGGCAGGCCGGGTGCCTGGATGAAGCGGTGGGTGGGGGTGGTGGTGGTCGAACCGCCGAGCAGGCGGTGCCAGAAGGTGCCTTCCGTCTCGATGTCGGCGGCGTCGATGATCACGGAGGTCAGGGTGAGGGGCATGGCGGTGTTCCTGTTCGTCGTGGGGGTTGGTGTTCAGACGGTGGGCAGGATGCCGCCGTCGACGCGGAACTGTGCGCCGGTGAGCCACTTCGCGCGACTGGAGGCGAGAAAGGCGATCATCTCGGCGACGTCCTCGGGGTCTCCGGGGCGGTCCATGGGGATTTTCAGGTGGTCCACGATCTGGCGGGTGATCTCGTCCGTGGTCACGCCCTGCTGCTCGGCCATGTGGCGCAGGTGGGCGGTGGAGCCGTCGGTGACGACGAAGCCGGGAAGAACGCAGACCACGCGTACTCCGTGTTCGCCGACCTCGGTGGCCAGTTCGCGGCTGTAGGTGTTCAGCGCGGCCTTGGCTGCGGCGTAGGAGGCTTCCGTGCGCTGGGGCAGCTGGCTGGCGATCGAGGAGACGTGCACGACGACACCGGCACGCCGCTCGACCATGCCCGGCACCAGGGCCCGGTCCAGGCGCACGGCGCTCAGGAGGTTCATACCCAGGTCCGCGTGCCAGGACTCGTCCGACCGACTCAGGGTCGGTGCTGGAGGGCTCGCCGCTCCGGCGTTGTTCACGAGTACGTCGACACCCCCCGCATGGTCGATGACGCGACGGCCGAGGTCGGCCACTCCCTCCGGGGTTGAGAGGTCCGCCGGTATGAAGGTGGCGCCGCTGTCCTCGGCGGGCCGGCTGCGTGAAGCCGTGAGCACGGTCGCGCCCGCGGCGACGAACCGGCGCACGGTCGCCGCCCCTATGCCCCGGCTGCCGCCGGTGACCAGGACCCGCAGGTCCTCCAGCTCCTCACTGATGGTGGGCATCGGATAGTCCTTCCGTAAGATGAACCTGACTCCGGAAACGATACACATAAGCGGAACCGGACTCACCTTATGGAGGTATCTTGTCGTCACCACGCCCGCTACGCGCCGACGCGCGCCGCAACCGCGAAGCCCTGCTCTCCGCAGCCCGTGAAGCATTCCTCGCAGGTGACACCGACGCACATGTGGAAGAGATCGCCCGCAGCGCCGGAGTCGCCGTCGGAACGCTCTACCGGCACTTCGAGACTCGCGAAGCACTGATCGAGGAGGTCTACCGTAAGGAGGTCGACGACCTGTGCGCAGCCCCCGAGCAGCTGCTGGACCAGCACGCCCCAGAGGAGGCCCTGCGCCGCTTCCTGCTCCTGCTGGTCGACCATGCGGCCGTGGGCAAGGGGATGTCCATCGCGCTGGAAAGCATCATGGCGACCGACTCACCGGTCTTCGAAGACGCCCGCACCCGCATGGGCGACGCCCTCACCCGCCTCCTCGACGCCGGATCCGCGGCCGGCACCGTCCGCGGCGACGTCACCGGCCCCACCCTGCTGCGGGCCCTGGGCGGCGTCTGTGCCATGCGTGTGAGAGATGGATGGCTCGACGAAGCCCGCCAGATCACCCACCTCCTTCTCGACGGCCTGCGCCACGGCCTCCCGCGCACGGCCTGAGCCGAAGAGCACGGCCTTGGCTACTCCTGTCGGTGAAGCTGTAGCGGCCGAGCAGGTTCAGGTTCCCGTGCTGGAGCGGCGACAGGCGAGCCCCCTTCGGGGCCTGAAGGAGGGTCCAGGAGCCGCCTCGCTCAGCTGGGCAGCAGCTCGGCGGGCCCCTCCAGCGCAGGCCCGCAGCCGTCCGGCAGCCCCGCCACAACGAACTCGACAGCCTCCGCCGGGGTGGAGGTGTCCCGAGGCGGGACGCCTCCTTGACCCCACAGGCAGATCACCCGCCATCCACCTCCGCCCAGAGGGAAGACGCGGGGGACGTCGTTCGAGAACGGGAAATGGGTGCACCGGCTGAACTGCAGGCTGCCAGGACTGATGATCGGATAGAGCTCGCGGAGGGCCGGGGCCGGATCCGGTGCGGCGGAGAGAAAGCGGGCCCGGGGGAAGGGTTCCCCCGGGCCCGCACCAGTCGTGCGGCCTCAGCCCACCGAGCTGTACGCCACCACTCCGCGCAGCACCTCGTCGACGGCCTTACGGGCGTTCTTCGCCACCGTGCTGCCCTCGCGCGGGGCGGCGGCGGCGACCTGGCCGAGGACGTCGATGACCTGCTTGCACCAGCGGACGAAGTCGCCGGCCGGCATCTCCGCCTCGCGCAGCACCTCGTCGAGGGTGCGGCCGGAGGCCCACATGTAGACCGCCCAGGCGAAGCCGAGGTCCGGCTCGCGCTGGCCGACCCCCTCGGTCTGGTTGATCTTGAAGTCCTCCTCCAGGGCGTCGAGCCGTCCCCAGATGCGGACCATCTCGGCCATGGCGGTCTTCGCGGGACCGGACGGCAGCTTGGGGGCCACCGCGTCGTCCGCCTGCCGCGCCTCGTACACCAGCGCCGAGACGCAGGCGGCGAGTTCGGCCGGGTTGAGGCCTTCCCAGACGCCGTCCCGCAGGCACTCGGCGGCCAGCAGGTCGAGTTCGCCGTAGAGCCGGGCCAGCCGGCGGCCGTGCTCGGTGACCTCGTTGGAGCGGAGGTAGTCCATCTCGGTCAGCAGGGCGACGATCCGGTCGAAGGTCCGGGCGATGGTGTTCGTCCGTCCCTCGATGCGGTTCTCCAGCTGCCGGGTGTCGCGCTTGAGGCGGTGGTACCGCTCCGCCCAGCGCGCGTGGTCCTCGCGCTCGTCGCAGCCGTGGCACGGGTGGGCCCGCAGCTCGGTGCGCAGGCGTGCGATCTCCCGGTCGTCGGCCGCCGCCGCGCGTCCCTTGCGGTGGCGGTCCGGCTCGATGTGCCCGGCCTTGGTCCGCAGGGCGGAGGCGAGGTCACGGCGGGACTGGGGCGAGCGCGGGTTGAACGTCTTGGGTACCCGCATCCGCTCCACGGCCTCCACCGGGACCGGGAAGTCCATCGACGCGAGCCGCTTCACCTGGCGCTCGGCGGTGAGCACCAGCGGGCGCGGACCGTCGTGCTGGTCGAAGCCGCGGTGGCCGTTGGCCCGGCCGGCGGGCAGTCCGGGGTCCAGCACCAGCGCGAGGCCGGCGAACTTGCCGGTCGGCACGTGGATGATGTCGCCCGGCTTGAGCTTCTCCAGGGAGGCGGCCGCGGCGGCACGGCGCTGCGAAGCACCCTGCTTGGCCAGGTCGGTCTCGCGGTCCTTGAGGTCCCGCCGCAGGCGGGCGTACTCCTCGAAGTCACCGAGGTGGCAGGTCATGCCCTCGCGGTAGCCCTCCAGGCCCTCTTCGTTCTTCTGCACCTGGCGGGAGATGCCGACGACCGAGCGGTCCGCCTGGAACTGCGCGAAGGAGGTCTCCAGCAGCTCGCGCGAGCGGTGCCGCCCGAACTGCTGGACCAGGTTGACCGCCATGTTGTACGAAGGACGGAAGCTGGAGCGGAGCGGGTACGTACGCGTGCCCGCGAGCCCGGCCAGCGCGCCCGGGTCGAGGCCGCGCTGCCACAGCACCACGGCGTGGCCCTCCACGTCGATGCCGCGGCGCCCCGCGCGACCGGTGAGCTGGGTGTACTCGCCGGGCGTGATGTCCGCGTGCTGCTCGCCGTTCCACTTGACGAGCTTCTCCAGCACCACCGAGCGCGCCGGCATGTTGATGCCGAGCGCGAGGGTCTCGGTGGCGAAGACGGCCCTGACGAGGCCGCGGACGAAGAGCTCCTCCACGACCTCCTTGAAGGTCGGCAACATGCCGGCGTGGTGCGCGGCGATGCCCCGCTCCAGCCCTTCGAGCCATTCGTAGTACCCGAGGACGTGCAGGTCCTCGGCGGGGATGGAGGCGGTCCGCTCCTCCACGATCTCCCGCACGAGGCTCCGCTTGTCCTCGTCGTTGAGGCGCAGCCCGGCGGCGAGGCACTGCTGCACGGCCGCCTCGCAGCCGGCCCGGCTGAAGATGAAGGTGATGGCGGGCAGCAGTCCCTCGTGGTCGAGGCGGTCGATGACCTCGGGACGGGACGGCGTCCAGATGCGGCTGCGCTGACGGCGCTCGCGCTCGCGGTCCGCCTCGCGCACCATCTTCCCGCGTCGGCGGTCGCGGGGGTTGTACCCGGCCTGGCTCTCCATGCGGGCGAGCCGGATCAGGTCGGGATTGGTCTCGCGGCGGGCGGAGCCCCGGCCGCCGTGGTCGGTCTCCTCCTCGAAGAGGTCGTACATCCGGCGTCCGGCCAGCACGTGCTGCCAGAGCGGAACAGGTCGTTCCTCGGAGACGATGACCTCGGTGTCCCCGCGCACGGTGTCCAGCCAGTCGCCGAACTCCTCCGCGTTGGAGACGGTCGCCGAGAGGGAGACCAGGGTCACGGAGTCGGGCAGGTGGATGATCACTTCCTCCCAGACGGCTCCGCGGAAGCGATCGGAGAGGTAGTGCACCTCGTCCATCACGACGTATCCGAGGCCGTCCAGGGCCTGGGAGCCGGCGTACAGCATGTTCCGCAGCACCTCGGTGGTCATCACGACCACCGGCGCCTCGGAGTTGACGCTGTTGTCACCGGTCAGCAGGCCGACCTTGTCGGCGCCGTAGCGCTTGACCAGGTCGGCGAACTTCTGGTTGGAGAGCGCCTTGATCGGCGTGGTGTAGAAGCACTTGCGCCCCTGCTCCAGGGCGAGGTGCACCGCGAATTCGCCGACGATCGTCTTGCCCGAACCGGTCGGGGCGGCGACCAGCACGCCCTTGCCCGCTTCCAGTGCCTTGCAGGCGTCGATCTGGAAGGGGTCGAGTTCGAACTCGTACATCTCGCGGAAGGGCCACAGCGCCGTGGCCATCTCGGCCTGGCGGAGGCGGGAGGCGTGGTAGCGCTCGGCTGGTGAGAGGTCCTCTGTCATCTTGCTGTCGAGCCTACCCGCCACCTCCGACACTCCATGCGCCCTTTTTCCGCCCGCGCCCCCGGGGCCCGGCCCCGGGGGTGCGGGCGCTCAGCCGGTGAGTACCCGGACTGCCCCCGGTACGCACACGGCCGTCACCGGGAGCGCTCCCACGGGCTCGCCGTCGGCGTAGGCGGTGGTGGAGGCCGCGGCCAGTTCGACGGACGCGGCGCGGTGGACGGTGACCACGGGGTGGCCGAGGTGGGTGCCCCGGTAGACCTGCGGGAAGACCTTCAGCAGGGTGGCCCGGGTGCAGTCGCCGACGACGGTCACGTCGAGGAGGCCGTCGTCCATGGCGGCGTCCGCGCAGATCCGCATGCCACCCCCGTAGGAGGTCCCGTTGCCGACCGCGACCAGGGTCGCCTCGACCTCCATGACGGCCCCGCCGTCCAGCCGTATCCGGTACGGGACCGGCCGGAAGGAGGCCAGCTCGGCGAGGATCGCCAGGTCGTACTTGAAGCGGCCGGGGATCAGCCGCATCCGGTTGCCCCGGTCGGTGACCCGGGAGTCGAAGCCGGAGGCCAGCACCGTGCCGAACCACCGGTCCCCGGCCCGTCCGAGGTCAAGGGTGCGTACGCCGCCCCGCTTCAAGGCGTCGGCGGCCAGCCGGCCGGCCGCTGCCGGGTCGCGCACCGGCAGCCCGAGGGTCCGGGCGAAGTCGTTGCCGGTGCCCACGGCGACCACCCCCAGCGGGGTCGTGGACCCGGCCACCGCCTGGAGCGCAAGGGAGACCATGCCGTCACCGCCCACCGCGATCAGCGCGTCCGTACCGCCGGCCACGGCTTCCCGCGCCCGGCGCAGGCCGTCGTCCGCGTCCGCGCCGAGCACGGTCCGTACGGAGAATCCGGCCGCCCGCAACGCGGAAGCGGCCGGCTGCGCGGCGTGCGCGCCCCGGCCGCTTCCCGCGGTGGGATTGACGAAGAGGGTGATCTCGCTGGTCACCCTCCCGGACCCTACAAGGTCAGGTGATGTCGTCGTAACCGTTGAGAGATTGCGATCCGGCACCGTCCTGCTCGCCCGAGGCCTGACCCGGGAGGGTGGCCCGGCTCGCGGACACGCTCTCCACCTCGTCGATGCGCTCGGGAGTGAGGTCGAGGTCCGAGGCCTCGTCGTCGTCGAGGTCGGCATCGGGATTGCCGCGGTTGCGGCGCTTGTCGTTCAGGATCGAGAAGCCGGCCGCGATGAAGTACAGGACGGCCAGCGGACCGGCCAGCAGCAGCATCGAGACCGGCTCGCCGCCGGGGGTGGCGATGGCGGCGAAGGCGGTGAGGCCGACGATCATCCCGCGCCACCAGCCGAGCATCCGCTTCCCGGAGACGACCCCGGTCAGGTTCAGCGCGACGAGCAGCAGAGGGAGCTCGAAGGCCAGGCCGAAGACCACGATCATGCGGGTCAGCAGGTCGAGGTAGCTGTCGAGGCCGATCTGGTTCTGCACGCTGTCCGGACTGAAACCGAGCATGATCTGCGCGGTCTGCGGCAGGATCAGGTAGGCGAGGTAACCGCCGGCCAGGAAGAGCGGGGCGCCGAGGACGGCGAAGCCGTAGGCGTACCGCTTCTCCCCCTTGTGCAGGCCAGGGGCCACGAAGGCCCACAGCTGGTAGAGCCAGACCGGCGTGGCCAGGAGCACACCGGACATGAGGGCGACCTTGAGGGCGTTGGTGAACGGCGCCATCAGGGTGTCGGTCTTCAGCAGCGCACAGGGTTTGCCGTTGACCGCGGTGACCACACCGTCCTTGCAGCCGACCGACGAGAGGATCGGTCGCAGGAGGAAGTCGTAGATGTCCTTCTGGAAGAAGGCGGCGACGATCGTCACCACGACAATGGCCAGGACGGCCTTCAGCAGCCGGTTACGCAACTCACGCAGGTGATCGAGGAGGGGCATCCGCCCCTCGTCGTTCTTCTCCTGCTTGCGGGCAGACTTGAGCAACCCACTTCCCTCGTCTCGTGCGGCAGCCGGCGGTGGAACGGATCAGCTGTCAGTTCTGGGTGGTGGGGTTCGGCTCGGTGACGGGGCGCGCGCTGGTGACGTCACCCGGGGCGGCCTGGATGGTACGGGCGGCGGCGGGCTGCGGGGCGGGGTCGGCCACCGTCTGGGCAGCCGGGGTGGCGGGCTCGGCGTCGTCGCGCTTCATCGCCTTCGCCTCGCTCTTGAGGATGCGGGCGGACTTTCCGATCGAACGGGCCATGTCCGGGAGCTTCTTGGCACCGAAGAGCAGCAGGATGACAGCGATGATCAGAACCAACTCAAGGGGCTTCAGATTGCCGATCATGTGTGCGACTTCCTTCTCACTGGGGTGACTGGAGGAACGGGCTCACTACCCGATCAGTCGGACACGCGTCCGAACCGTCAGCTGGCAGCGATCGTAACCCGCGGTGGTAAACGCGAGGCAATGCCTGCGTATACACGCGGTTCCGGACCACGCCTCCTGCCTGGGCCGACCTGAGCAGCGTACCGCGCGGTCCGGGAAATCCGGAGGGCGCGGCTCCCACTACCGGAGGACGTCCGCCGTGGAGGCGAGGCGCGTCGCGGCCCGTTCCAGGTCCTGGGCGGCCCGGTTGATCCGCTCCGAGGTGGCCGTCACCTGGCGGCCCAGCCTCCGGACTTCGAGGAAGACCCGGACGGCGAGAACGCCGAGCACGGCGATCCCCAGAAAACCCAGGGCGATGGCGAGCATGGGCCAGAACATGCGGGCGGAGCCTCTTTCTCGGTTACGGGGCGGTGTGCAGGCGCAGGGTGCGTACCCCGCCGCCGGTGAGGAGCTCGACGATGCGCTCCCCGGCGGGCTTGCGCACGGCCGAGCCGCACTCGGGACAGGTGAAGGAGTAGAAGGTGGTGCGGGGGCCCGCCCCGATCGCGAGGCGCAGCGCCTCGGCACCGAGCTCGAAGCGCGTCCGGCAGTCGGGGCAGCCTGCCCGGAACCGTACGGCCTGGGCCGCCGCCGCGAGCCGGGCCGCTTCCGCGACCCCCGTCACGCGGGACCTCCGGGACGTCGTGCCGTCCTGTGTTCCCGTCATCGTCAGACCACGCCGTCGTAGGCGGCGAGTGCTTCGGCGGCGGCCCGGCGGGCGCTCTCGGCCAGCTCGGGGGGCGACACGATGCGGCCCTCGCCGCCCAGGCGGAGGGCCAGCCTCCGCAGCGAGGCCGGGTCCGGGGTGCGCAGGGTGATCACCAGACCGCCGTCGGGGCGCTCCTCGGCACGGTCGTGCGGGTAGTACTCCGCGACCCAGCGGCCGCCGGCGCCGACCTCGATCACCACTTCCGGGTCCTCGGCGGCCGGCTGCACGAGCCCTTCCGAAAGGTCTCGGAGCTCCAGTTCCGGGGGTGCCGCCGGTTCGTCGAGCAGCCGGATCTCCGCGACCCGGTCCAGGCGGAAGGTACGCCGCGCCTCGGAAAGCCGGCACCAGCCCTCCAGGTACGTGTGGCCCACCGCGAAGAGCCGGATCGGGTCCACCTCGCGCTCGGTGAGTTCGTCCCGGGCCGGCGAGTAGTAGCGCAGCCAGAGCCGCCGGCGCTCGGAGATGGCCCGGTCGACCTCGGCGAAGACGCCGCCCTCCGACTCGAAGGTCACCGAGAGCCGGGAGCTGGCCGCACCGGTCTCCCCGGCGGCGGTCTCCAGCTTGGCGGTGGCCCGGACGAGCGCGAGCCGGTCGCTCTCGCGCAGCCCGGGCAGGGTGGCGACGGCCCGCGCGGCGACGAGCAGCGCGGTGGCCTCGTCGGCGGCCAGCCGCAGCGGCTCGGCGACGTCGTCCGGGTTGTGCCACCAGATCCGGTCGCCGTCGGTGTCGATGTCGAGAAGATCGCCGCCGCGGAAGCTGGTTCCGCACATGGGCAGCACGTCCAGGTCGGAGATGAGCTCGTCCTCGGTGATCCCGAAGGCGCGGGCGACGTCCTGCACATGGGCGCCCGGGCGCTCCCGCAGATAGGTCACCAGGGAGAGCATCCGCCGGGTCTGGTCGATCGCGTTCGTGGCCATGGTGTCGTCGCCCTCGGTCCTAGAGTCCTTCAGTCCTTGGCCACGGCGCGCAGCCGGTCGACCACATCGGCCCGCAGACCGGCCGGTTCCAGTACGACGACGTCCGGTCCGAACTCGACGAGCCAGGCGTCCAGCCCGTGTCCGTACGGGATCTCCAACTCGTCCCAGCCGTCGCCGAGGTCCCGTACCGAGACCGCCCGCGAGCGCAGCGGGAAGCCGGCCCCGGCGCGCAGTCTGATCCGGGCGGTACGGGTAGCGGTCTCGCCGGCCCAGCTCTCCACGGTCTCCCGGACGGTGACGACGTCCGGGACGGTGGCGGTGAAGACGCCGGCCCGGGAGCGGACCCTGCCGGTGATGCGCGAGAGGCGGAAGACGCGCTCGGCACCCCGCTCGCGGTCCCAGCCGGCCAGGTACCAGTGGCCGCGCCAGCACTCCAGCCCCCAGGGCTCGACCTGGCGCTGCTCGGCATGAGCGGAATTGCCCTTGCGGTAGTCGAAGGTGACCGGGCGTCGGTCGCGGCAGGCGAGCATCAGCGGCTCAAAGGCGGCCTCGTGCACGGGGATGCGCGGTTCGAGGGCGCTCGGCATCTCGTAGGTGTCCTCGGCCTCGGGCATTCCTGCGGCGCGCAGCTTCTGCAGCGCACCACTGGCCGCTCCGGCGAGGCGGGCCTGCTGCCACACCTTCGCGGCGATCTCCAGGGCCGCCGCCTCCTCCGCGCTGAGGGTGATCGGGGGGAGGCGGTTGCTGTCGCGGCGGGCAAGGTAGCCGATGTCGCCGTCGAGTCCCTCGACGGTCTCGATGACGAGGCCGAGTTCGCGCAGATCGTCCTTGTCGCGCTCGAACATGCGGTTGAAGGACTCGTCGGTACCGGCTTCGAGGTACGCCTCGATGGAGCCGCGCAGCTCGCGCTTGCTGAGCGGACGCCGCGTGCCCAGCAGGCACAGCGCGAGGTTCATCAGCCGCTCGGCCTTGGCAATCGCCATCGACGCCCTTTCTCTCCATGCGCTACGACGCTCGACCGTACCGCCCCCGCGGGTCCCGGCAAAAACACGCGTGCCCCGGCCGGACGCCGAAAGGGTCCGTGCCGTACGGCACGGACCCTTTCGCTCCTCCATCGAGGAGGCATGATCATGACGGCCGGCGACAGGGTCGCGATCCGGCCAACCGACCGGACGCTCAGACGGCGACGAGGTCGCAGACGAAGATCAGCGTCTCACCCGGCGCAATGGCGCTGCCCGCGCCACGGTCGCCGTAGGCGAGGTGCGCCGGGATGATCAGCTGGCGGCGACCGCCGACCTTCATGCCCTTGACGCCCTGGTCCCAGCCCTTGATGACCATGCCGGAGCCGAGCTTGAACTGGAGCGGCGTACCGCGGCTCCACGAGGAGTCGAACTCTTCACCGGTGGAGAAGGCCACGCCCACGTAGTGGACGGAGACGTTGTCGCCGTCCGCGGCAACGGCGCCGTCGCCCTCCCAGATCTCCTTGATCTCCAGCTCGGTCGGCGGCTCGCCACCCGGGAAGTCGACCTCGGGCTTCTCGATGCTCACTGAAACTGCTCCTCAGAAAAGATGAACTGCACAACCGGGACAGTCTTACATCTTCGCCAGCAGGTCCACGGCGAACACCAGGGTCGACTTGGCGGGAATCGACTGCTGCGCGGTGTCACCGAAGCCCTGGTCCGGCGGGATGACCAGCAGGACCCGGCTGCCGACCTTCTTGCCCACCAGCCCGTTCTTCAGGCCCTTGAGGGTCACCTGCTCCAGCGGGAAGGTCTGGGTCTTCCCCTGTTCGTAGGTGCTGTCGAACGTCTTTCCGTCCTTCCACAGCAGGCCCACGTAGTTCACCACGACGCTGTCGGTGTCCTTGACGACCGCGCCGTCGGACTCCAGCACGTAGGTGGAGGAGAGCTTGGTGGGCGGGTCGCTCTTCGGGACCGTGACGCTGGGCGCCTTGCCGTCCGTGTTGGTGCCGACCTTCGGTAGCGCGGCGTCGTTCTGGGCGACCTTGGTGCCCTCGGCGGACGTCGGGATCTGGGAGGCCTTGACGACGTCGATGACGAAGACGAGGGTCGCATTGGGCTTGATGTCGCCCTGACCCTGCTCGCCGTAGGCGAGGTCCGGCGGGATGACCAGCTCGACGCGGCTGCCGACCTTCTGGCCGACGAGGCCCTTGTCCCAGCCCTGGATGACCATGCCGGCGCCCAGGGTCAGATCGAACGGGCTCTTGCGGTCGAAGCTGTTGTCGAAGGGCTTCGTGGAGTCCCATGCCTGGCCGAGGTAGTTGACCTGTACCGCGTCGCCGTTCTTGAGCGCGGCGCCGTCGCCCTTGCTGATGACCGTGGTCTTCAGCTCCTTGGGCGGGTCGCCCACGCCCTTGGCGATAGTGGGTTTCTCACCGAACTTGGCGCCTGCGGTGATCGCGGGCACGCCGGTCTCGGACGAAGCGGAGTCGGAGGCCTTGTCGTCGCTGCCGCAGGCCGCTGCGGAGAGCAGCAGGAGGGGGACGACGAGAAGGCCGGCAAGTCGGCGCACTGGTTCCTCAGATCTCAGACGGCACAGTCATGGGTCCCGGACACCTTACGGCCTTCCCACGGCGCGGAGCCGGTTCCCGGCGCCCGGCGACGCGGGCCGGCCGGTCGTCTCCCCCGTGCGTGCGACCGCCGACCGCTCCGTACGGCGTGGTGTTCGAGTAAGGGCTGTCCGGCAATTCGTGGTGGATCAGTGCGCGGCGTCGGATGCGGTGCATCGCACGGCGGAGGGACGTCCGCATACCGGATGTACGGGGCGTTCCGACAACGCGGCGAGGCGCCGTGGCTGACGTCGCCCACCCGCCAGGAATTGCGGGACAGCCCTTCGGGGGCACCGCCGGACACAGGCACACGGGACAGGCCCCGGAACGGGTGTCCCGGGGCCTGTCCGCCCGCGCCCGGGGACGCGGGAAACGCTCGGCACTCACGCGGCACGCGGACGGCGGGGAACGCCGGCGCGCGGGTTCTCACATGCCCGCGATCAGCTTCTCCACCCGGTCGTCCACCGACCGGAACGGGTCCTTGCACAACACCGTGCGCTGCGCCTGGTCGTTGAGCTTGAGGTGGACCCAGTCGACGGTGAAGTCCCGCCGCTGCTCCTGCGCCCGCTTGATGAAGTCCCCGCGCAGCCGTGCGCGGGTGGTCTGCGGGGGAACGGACTTGCCCTCGAAGATCTTCAGGTCGTTGCAGATGCGGGCGGCCTGGCCCTTGCGCTCCAGGAGGTAGTACAGGCCCCGGCGCCGGTGGATGTCGTGGTAGGCGAGGTCTATCTGGGCGACCCTCGGGTGCGACATCGTCATGTTGTGCTTCGCCCGGTACCGCTCGATGAGCTTGTACTTCATGACCCAGTCGATCTCGGTGTCGATCCTGTCGAGGTCCTCCGCCTCGATCGCGTCCAGGGTGCGGCCCCAGAGTTCGAGGACCCGGTCGACGTTGCCGGTACGGATGCCCCGGCGCTCGACGAAGTCGACGGCCTTGTCGTAGTACTCGCGCTGGATCTCGATGGCCGACGCCTCGCGGCCGCTGGCCAGGCGCACCTTGCGCCGGCCGGTCGTGTCGTGGCTGACCTCGCGGATCGCCCGGATCGGGTTCTCCAGCGTCAGGTCGCGCATCACCGTGCCCGCCTCGATCATGCGGAGCACGAGGTCGGTGGCACCGACCTTGAGCAGCATGGTCGTCTCGGACATGTTCGAGTCACCGACGATGACGTGCAGGCGGCGGTAGCGCTCGGCGTCCGCGTGCGGCTCGTCGCGGGTGTTGATGATGGGCCGGGAGCGGGTGGTGGCGGAGCTGACGCCCTCCCAGATGTGCTCGGCCCGCTGGCTCACGCAGAAGACCGCTCCGCGCGGGGTCTGCAGGACCTTGCCCGCGCCGCAGATCAGCTGCCTGGTGACGAGGAACGGAATGAGGATGTCCGCGAGCCGCGAGAATTCCCCGTGCCGGGCGACGAGGTAGTTCTCGTGGCAGCCGTAGGAGTTGCCCGCTGAGTCGGTGTTGTTCTTGAAGAGATAGACGTCGCCCGCGATTCCTTCCTCGTGCAGGCGGCGTTCGGCGTCGACGAGCAGACCTTCCAGAATGCGTTCGCCTGCCTTGTCGTGGGTGACGAGTTCAGTGAGGTTGTCACATTCGGGAGTTGCGTATTCCGGATGCGAACCCACGTCGAGGTAGAGGCGGGCGCCGTTCCGCAGAAAGACATTGCTGCTGCGGCCCCATGACACGACACGGCGGAAGAGGTAGCGCGCCACTTCGTCAGGTGACAGTCGGCGCTGTCCCCTGAACGTGCACGTGACGCCGTACTCGTTCTCCAGCCCGAAAATGCGGCGGTCCATGACTGAACATTACGCCTTACGGCGTGAGCTGAAACCGGGTTCGACAGCTCCGTTTCGATCATTTTCCGATCCGGCCGCCACGACGCGCTCACGGCCGGGAAGTGCGAGGACCTTTCCGGTGGCCAGCAGAACCACCAGCGCGGCCACTCCGCCGGCTCCGGCGACGGCGAAACTCCACGCCGTCCCGCCCAGCTCGACGGCGGGCCCCGCCACGGCCGTACCGGCCGCCGCGCCCACACCGATGGTGGTCACGAGCCAGGAGAACGCCTCGGTCACGGTGCCCCGGGGCGCGTGCCGGTCGACCACGATGAAGGAGCAGGCGATGGCCGGCGCGAGGAACACCCCGGCGAGGGCGGTGAGCGCCGTCATCGCGACCACGCCGGGCGTCAGCACGAGCGGCAGGTAGCAGAGGGCGAGCAGCGCGACGATGGAGCGGAGCCGCCGCTCCGGCGCACCGGCCCACTGCCGGGCCCCGTACACCGCGCCGCCGAGCAGCGCGCCGAGCCCCAGCGCCGCCATCAGCCAGCCGTACACGGCCTCGCGGCCGTGGTCGTCGGCGTAGGCGACGCCCGCCACGGTGATCGAGCCGAGCGCGACCCCGACGAAGAAGAGCGCGCCGAGGAGGGCGAGGAGGCCGGGCGAGCGCAGCGCGCCGAGCCAGTGGGCCTCGCGGGGTGCGGAGCGCCAGGTACGGGAGGGTTCGGAGAGGATCACCGAGAGCGCTCCGAGGACCCCGGCGGCGTTGACGACCACCAGGGCGACGGCGGGCGACCAGAGGGACACCAGCAGGGTCACCAGCAGCGGTCCGGCGGTGAACATGACCTCCTGGGCGACCGCGTCAAGGGCGTAGGCGCGGTGCACCCGCGCCTCCCTCTGGCCGAGGACGGACGGCCAGAGGGCGCGCAACCCGCCCTCCAGGGGCGGGGTGGCCACCCCGGCGACGATGACCGCAGCGTAGGCGAGTGGCAGCGGGTCCAGCCCCGCGAGGGCCAGCAGCACCATGCCGAGGGCGGACACGACCGCCGCCGGGAGCTGCACGCGCGGCTGGCCGTAGAGGTCCACCGCCCGCCCGAGGAGCGGCTGGCCGACGGCCGTGGCGAGGCCGTATGCGGCGGCGAGGCCGCCGGCCAGTGAGTAGCTGCCGCCCTCGGCACGGATGAAGAGCACGATCGCGATGGGGGCGGTGCCGTTCGGCAGCCGTCCCACCAGGGTGCCGGTGAGCAGCCGGAGGGCGTGCCGCTCCCGGAGGATGTCCAGATATCCCGCGGCCATTCCCGCCCCTCTCCCCCGGTGAGGGCCGGCGCCCATCCGAGGTTTTACGTATAACGTCGAGGTCCATACGTACCATGTGCGCAGTCCGCCGGTCCACCGCACGGCACCGGTCGCCCCAGCGCCCCGCACCACCCGCCCCGCGCGGGCCGGCCCGGATCGCCCAGCACCGCACCACCCGCACGGAGGCCCCAGTGAGCAGCCCGTCCCAGCCGGCCCCGGCCCGTCCCACCAGCCGGGACGTGGCGCGGGTCGCCGGGGTGTCGCAGGCGACGGTCTCCCTGGTGCTGGGCGGCAAGTGGACCGGCCGGGTGTCGGACGCCACCGCCGAGCGGGTCCGGACGAGCGCGCGCGAACTCGGCTACCGGCCCAACCTCGCCGCCCGCAGCCTGCGGCTGGGCCGGACCCGGACCGCGCTGCTGGTGGTGCCCGCCCTCACCCACGAGTTCTTCGCCCGGGTGTACACGGGTGCCGCCTCGGTCGCCGCCGACCACGATTTCGGGGTGGTGCTCTACCCCTCGCCCGACGGCACCGGACCGGCGAAGGACCCCTTCGCCAGCGCCCGGGCGGCGCTCGACGGGGTGATCGCCTCGTCCATGGCGACGGAGGCCCTCGGGGCCCTGGGGGGTACGGAACTGCCGCTGGTGATGCTGGACAGCGACCCGTCGGGGGCGGGCGCCGCGGCCCAGGTGAACCTCGACATCGCGGACGGGATGCGTCAGGTGGCGGCACACCTGCTCGTCCTCGGCCACCGCCGTTTCACTCACGTGGCCGCCGCCGTCGACTCGTGGACCTTCGCGGTGCGCGCCCGCGCCCTGCGCGAGGCCCTCGCGGCGGTGCCCGGCACCTCGCTGCGTACGGTCGCCTCGGCGCTGGAGGTCTCCGGAGGGCTGCGGGCGGCCGAGGCGGCGCTGACCGCGCCGGGGCCCCGGCCGACCGCGCTGGTCTGCGACGGGGACGTCCTGGCTGCGGGCGCCTGCAAGGCGGCGCGGCGGCTGGGCCTGCGGGTACCCGACGATCTGTCCGTGTCGGGCTTCGACGACCTGGCGCTCGCCACCGCGGTGGAGCCCGAACTGACCACGGTGGCGCTCCCCGCCGAGCTGGTCGGCGAGCGGGGCATGTCGGCCCTGATCGCGGTGCTGGAAGACCGCCCCGTCCGAACCGGCAGCCTTCCGGTGGACCTGGTCGTACGCGGCTCCACCGCCCCGCCTCCGTCGGACGGCTGACACGGCCGTGCCCCGGGCCCCCCGTCGGTGGACGGGGGGCCCGGGGCACGGTCCCGGTTCGGTCCCGGTCCCGGTCTCGGCCGGCAGCGGACCGTTGCGGGCTACTCCTCGGCGGACCCGCTCGTCCCCTCGGACTCCTCCGTGTCGGACGGCGCGTCCGTGGGCGTGGTCGCCGCGGCGCCGTCGGCCTCCAGCAGCCGCGCGAGCTGCCGTCCGACGATCCGCCTGAACTTGCGCTGCTGGGGCCGGGTCCTGTCCAGCACCGCGACCTCCAGCCGCTCCGCGGGGATCTCCCGCTCGCTGCCGTTGGGGTCGCGGGAGAGCGCCTGGACGGCGAGCTTGAGCGCCTCGGCGAGCGTCATGCCGTCGCGGTGCCGCTGGTCCAGGAAGGTGCTGATCTGCTCGGCGTTCCCGCCGACCGCGACCGATCCGTGTTCGTCGACGATCGAGCCGTCGTGCGGCAGGCGGTAGATCTGGTCGCCCTCGGGCTCGGCGCCGACCTCCGCGACGACCAGCTCCACCTCGTACGGCTTCTCGGCCGCGCTGGAGAAGATGGTGCCGAGCGTCTGGGCGTAGACGTTGGCCAGTCCACGGGCCGTCACGTCGTCGCGGTCGTAGGTGTATCCGCGCAGATCGGCGTAGCGCACGCCGCCGATGCGGAGGTTCTCGTACTCGTTGTACTTGCCGGCGGCGGCGAAGCCGATCCGGTCGTAGATCTCGCTGAACTTGTGCAGCGCGCGGGACGGGTTCTCACCGACGAACACAATGCCGTCGGCGTACTGCAGCACAACCAGGCTGCGACCGCGGGCGATGCCTTTGCGGGCGTACTCCGCCCGGTCGGCCATGGCCTGCTGGGGTGAGACATAGAACGGCGTCGACACCGGCTATCCGTCCCTTTCTGTCAGTGACGAGTGCATCTCGGAGGCCCCGGAACCCCGGGCCGGATCAGAGCAGAGCCGCGCGCGGGCCGTCGGGCTGTTCGAGACGGCGCTCCAGGATCTCCCGGGCGATCGCGGAGGACTCGTCGTCCGACAGGCGGCGGAAGCCCTCGTCGGTGATGACGGTGACGATCGGGTAGATGCGGCGCGCCACGTCGGGGCCGCCGGTCGCGGAGTCGTCGTCCGCGGCGTCGTACAGGGCCTGTACGACCAGGGTGAGCGCCTGGGGCTCCGTCAGGTCCTCGCGGTAGAGCTTCTTCATGGAGCCGCGCGCGAAGAGTGAACCGGAGCCCGTGGAGGCATATCCGGCGTGCTCCTCGGAGCGGCCTCCGGTGACGTCGTACGAGAAGATCCGGCCCCGGCCCTTGTCGACGTCGTAGCCGGCGAAGAGGGGGACGACCGCGAGTCCTTGCATGGCCATCGCCAGGTTGCCGCGGATCATCGTGGAGAGGCGGTTGGCCTTGCCCTCCAGGGAGAGCTGGGCGCCCTCGACCTTCTCGAAGTGCTCCAGCTCCAGCTGGAAGAGCTTGACCATCTCCACCGCGAGACCCGCGGTGCCCGCGATGCCGACGGCGGAGTACTCGTCGGCCGGGAAGACCTTCTCGATGTCGCGCTGCGCGATCATGTTGCCCATGGTGGCCCGCCGGTCACCGGCGAGCACCACACCACCGGGGAACGAGGCCGCGACGATGGTCGTCCCGTGCGGCGCCTCGACGGCGCCCTTGAGCGGCGGGAGGTTCCGGTTGCCCGGAAGCATCGCGGGTGCGTGGTCGGACAGGAAGTCCATGAACGAGGACGAACCCGGCGTCAGGAACGCAGCTGGTAGACGCCCGGTGTGACGAGTGTTGGCTTCCACGCGTTTCCCTCCAGGTATGCATGCGACGGCCCGCCGGGGTCGGGGTGGACGCCCGATGCGCCGATGGCCGGTGTGCGGTTGAAGCACGGTACGTCACGGACCCTACCCGCCCGGTGGCGGTGATCCACCTGTCCGGGTGAAGCGGCCGGCGGAGGTATCCGTCGCCCGGCCGCTCCCCCCGCGACGGCCTCGCCGCCGCCGGTGACCTCCCGGTCAGCGGCGGCGAGCGTGCGGCAAGCCGGTCCGGTGGTTCAGGGCGCCGGGCGCCCGTTCACCGCCGGTGGCCGGAGCCGGTGTGCGCGCGGACTACTCCCCGCCCTTCTGCACGAAGCTCCGGACGAAGTCCTCGGCGTTCTCCTCCAGGACGTCGTCGATCTCGTCCAGGACCGAGTCGACGTCGTCGCTCAGCTTCTCCTGGCGCTCCTTGAGGTCCTCCGAAGCCTGCGCCTCCTGCGCCTGCTCCTCGGTCTCCTCGGTGGAGCGCGTCGCCTTCTGCTGTCCGCCGCCGGTGTCCTTGGTCGCCATCTAGCTCACCCCGCTCGGTTCGAAGCATTCGAAGCTCTTGATCAGACCCTACCCACGGGGTCCGACATCGGCCCGGTACTTTTCCAACGTCCGGGCCCTGTCCCGATCATTCCCCTCCGGCGGCCCGTTCAGCCGCCGGAAAGCACCCGGACCAGCTCCTCCGCCGTGCGGCACCGGTCCAGGAGGCTCTCGACGTGCTCCCGCGTCCCGCGCAGCGGCTCCATGGTGGGCACCCGTTGCAGAGAGTCATGGCCCGGCAGGTCGAAGATGACCGAGTCCCAGGAGGCGGCGGCCACGTCGTCCGCGTACTGGTCCAGGCAGCGGCCCCGGAAATAGGCCCGGGTGTCCTCCGGAGGCTTCGTACGGGCACGGGAGACGTCGTCCTCGTCCAGCAGGCGCTTCATCCGCCCGCCGGCCACGAGCCGGTTGTAGAGCCCCTTGTCGGGCCGTACGTCCGCGTACTGGAGGTCCACCAGGTGCAGGCGGGGGGCGTCCCACTCCAGGGCGTCCCGGCGGCGGTAGCCGTCCATGAGGGCCCGCTTGGCCACCCAGTCCAGCTCCCCCGACAGGCTCATCGGGTCGTTCTCCAGACGGTTGAGCGTGTCCTCCCAGCGCAGCAGGACGTCCCGGGTCTGCTCGTCGGCGTCGGCGCCGTACCGCTCCTCGACGTACTTGCGCGCCAGCTCGAAGTACTCCATCTGAAGCTGCACCGCGGTGAGTGTCCGGCCGCTGCGGAGCGTGATCAGGCGCTGGAGGGACGGGTCGTGCGAGACCTGGTGCAGGGTCCGCACGGGCTGGTCGACGCCGAGGTCCACGTTGATGAACCCGTCCTCGATCATGGAGAGGACCAGGGAGGTGGTGCCGAGCTTCAGATAGGTCGAGATCTCGGAGAGGTTGGCGTCGCCGATGATGACGTGGAGCCTGCGGTACTTCTCCGCGTCGGAGTGCGGTTCGTCGCGGGTGTTGATGATGGGGCGCTTGAGCGTCGTCTCCAGCCCCACCTCCACCTCGAAGTAGTCGGCGCGCTGGCTGAGCTGGAAGCCGTGGTCGCGGCCGTCCTGCCCGATGCCGACCCGTCCCGCCCCGGTGACGACCTGGCGGCTGACGAAGAACGGGGTCAGGTGGCGCACGATGTCCGAGAAGGGGGTGTCCCTCCTCATCAGGTAGTTCTCGTGCGTGCCGTAGGAAGCGCCCTTGTTGTCGGTGTTGTTCTTGTAGAGGTGGATCGGCTGGGCGCCGGGAATGGCGGCGGCCAGTTCGGCGGCCTCGGCCATGATCCGCTCGCCGGCCTTGTCCCAGAGGACGGCGTCCCGGGGATTGGTGATCTCCGGGGAGCTGTACTCGGGGTGCGCGTGGTCGACGTAGAGGCGGGCGCCGTTGGTCAGGATGACGTTGGCCAGGCCGATGTCCTCGTCGGTGAGCTGGCTGGAGTCGGCGGTCTCGCGGGCGAGGTCGAAGCCTCGCGCGTCCCGCAGCGGATTCTCCTCCTCGAAGTCCCAGCGGGCACGGCGCGCCCGGTGCATCGCCGCCGCGTAGGCGTTGACGATCTGGGACGAGGTGAGCATGGCATTGGCGTTGGGGTGGCCGGGGACGGAGATTCCGTACTCCGTCTCGATGCCCATTACTCGCCGTACGGTCATGCGGCCCTCCTTGCCCGGCGTCGTCCCCTGCGGGAACGACGCTCAAGTACCGCTGCTTCTCCGGTGGCGTGCGCGGTCGTCCGGCCCCGCACTGCGCGGTCGGCGGTACGTCAGAGCCTAGAGCGCCTCCGCCCCGGTGGGGAGATCCATTACGTCATTGTTCGGATGCGGCGCGAATGAGGCGCGGATACGGCGGTCACTCCGGGAAAAACAGCCGGCTGCGAATGCCCGGTGGGGCAGCCGCAGCCGGTCCGCTCGTTACAGGTACTGCCCGGTGTTCGCGACCGTGTCGATGGACCGGCCGGTGTCCGCGCCCTGCTTTCCGGTGACGAGCGTGCGGATGAAGACGATCCGCTCGCCCTTCTTTCCGGAGATCCTGGCCCAGTCGTCCGGGTTGGTGGTGTTGGGCAGGTCCTCGTTCTCCTTGAACTCGTCCACGCATGCCTGGAGGAGGTGGGAGACGCGAATGCCCTTCTGGCCTTCTTCGAGGAATGCCTTGATTGCCATTTTCTTCGCCCGGTCGACGATGTTCTGGATCATCGCGCCGGAGTTGAAGTCCTTGAAATAGAGGACTTCCTTGTCACCGTTGGCGTAGGTGACTTCGAGGAAGCGGTTCTCCTCGGACTCCGTGTACATCCGCTCCACCACGGACTGGATCATGGCGTGGGCGGCGGCCGGCTTGGAGTCGGCGTGCTCGGCCAGGTCGTCCGCGTGCAGCGGGAGCGTCGCGGTGAGGTATTTCGCGAAGATGTCCTTCGCGGCCTCCGCGTCCGGACGCTCGATCTTGATCTTCACATCGAGACGGCCGGGCCGGAGAATGGCCGGGTCGATCATGTCCTCGCGGTTGGAGGCGCCGATGACGATGACGTTCTCCAGCCCTTCCACACCGTCGATCTCGGCGAGCAGCTGCGGGACGATGGTGTTCTCCACGTCCGAGCTGACGCCGCTGCCGCGGGTGCGGAAGAGGGATTCCATCTCGTCGAAGAAGACGATGACGGGGGTACCCTCGCTCGCCTTCTCCCGGGCACGCTGGAAGACGAGGCGGATGTGCCGCTCGGTCTCACCGACGTACTTGTTGAGGAGTTCGGGGCCCTTGATATTGAGGAAGTAGCTCTTCCCCGTGGGCTGGCCGGTGACCTCGGCGACCTTCTTGGCGAGCGAGTTGGCGACGGCCTTGGCGATGAGCGTCTTGCCGCAGCCGGGCGGACCGTAGAGCAGGATGCCCTTCGGCGGACGGAGTTCGTGTTCCTTGAAGAGGTCGGGGTGGAGGTACGGGAGCTCGACCGCGTCGCGGATCAGTTCGATCTGGTCGCCCAGGCCGCCGATCTTGTCGTAGTCGATGTCCGGGACCTCTTCGAGGACGAGTTCCTCGACCTCGCTCTTGGGCACCACTTCGTAGACGTAGCCGGACCTGGGTTCCAGCAGGAGGGCGTCGCCGGGGCGGATGGTGATGTCGAGCAGCGGCTCGGCGAGTCGCACCACCCGTTCCTCGTCGGTGTGCCCGACCACCAGGGCGCGCTCGCCGTCCTCAAGGATCTCCTTGAGGGTGACGATGTCCCCGGCCCGCTCGAACTCCATGGCCTCGACCACGTTGAGCGCTTCGTTGAGCATGACTTCCTGGCCTCGACGGAGACCTTCGAGCTCAACGCTGGGACTGACGTTCACCCGGAGCTTGCGGCCCCCGGTGAAGATGTCGCAGGTACCGTCCTCAATGGCCTGCAGGAACACGCCGAAACCGGCGGGCGGCTGCGCGAGCCTGTCGACCTCCTCCTTGAGGGCCACGATCTGGTCGCGGGCCTCGCGGAGCGTATGGGCGAGCCGTTCGTTCTGTGCGGTTACACCGGACAGACTGGTCTGCAACTCGACGACCCGCTCTTCGAGAATTCTCGAATGACGCGGAGAGTCGGCGAGCTTGCGTCGCAGGACGGCGATTTCCTGCTCAAGATAGGCGACCTGGCCCGACGGGTCTTCTGACCCCCGCCCGGGCCGGATGCCGCGGTTGATGTCGTCGTCGTGGGCTGCCACGGTCCTCACCTCCTCCAAGGGGAGCTGGACGCTTCCTGACCCTACCTGCGTGGGTGGTGATTGAAACCCCTAGATCACAAAGACCGCGGGGTGTGTCCGATCTTCACCCTTGCTCTCCCCCTCGTGCCCAAGGGAATACCCACCCTTGGGCACCCGAAAGCAGCCAGTTGTATCGTCGAACCGTTCAACACCCGTCAGGGCCGGCTTCAATTGGTTGAGATACGCAGGGATCGGCAGGACATATGACCGTGCAGCAGGACTCGCCGGGCGCGAGCGACACCGAGGATCTGGAGGTCTGGATCGACCAGGACCTGTGCACCGGCGACGGGATCTGCGTCCAGTACGCCCCCGAAGTGTTCGAGCTGGACATCGACGGGCTGGCCTACGTGAAGAGCGCCGACGACGAGCTGCTCCAGGACCCGGGCGCCACCACACGGGTCCCGCTGCCCCTGCTGACGGACGTGGTGGATTCGGCCAAGGAGTGCCCCGGCGACTGCATCCACGTGCGGCGGGTTTCGGACAGCGTCGAGGTCTACGGCCCGGACGCCGCCTGACGGCTGCGGCGCGGGACTTGTCAGGTGCCGGCGTCGGGCCGCGCGACGGACCGTACGAAGGCTCCGCCCGACCAATGCCAGGTGGTCTCCTCCCGCTGGTCGGGGCAGCACTGGGGCACCTCGTCCGAGGAGTAGCCGAGCGTGGTCGCGGAGACGACGGCGTTCCGCACGGCGAGCGCACCGACCGTCATGCGCAGAGCGGGGTCCACCAGGGTCGCCACGACCCGGGGTGCGGCCCCGCTTCCGTGTGTCAGGACGTAGACGCCGTCCGGCGGCGTGCCCGAGCCGGCCGCGCAGTGCACGGCCACCACGGTCTCGGGTTTCCCGTCGCCGTCCAGGTCGCCGCGGGCCTGCCGTCCGACGGTCTGGCCCACGCTCCCGCAGACGAGCGGGAAGACCACACCGGCCGGGTCGGGGGCCTCGGCGGTGACCCGGGGGACCCCGGCGCCGCCCGGTGCGGCGGACGCGATCGAGGTCGCGGCCGGATCGCCGGGCTGCAGCACGCCGGCGACGGCGACGGTCGCGAACACCGCCGCGGCGGTGGCGAGCCAGTGCATCGTCCTGGAGTCGTTGTGCGCGAGGTCCGGGAGCGCGGAGGGCTGCACGCGGTCTGTCTCCTGATGTTTCCGGGGAGCGTGTGGAACGTCCCCGCCGGGCATCGGCGGCAGGGGGTGGCCAGCATCGTGCCACACCTCACACGGGCGGGGAACAGCGGGGTGCGCGGTGGCCACCGCGCACAACCGGCGGACGCGGACGCCGGTTTCCCGCGGGGACACGCGATGGGCGCCGCCGCCCCGCCTGCCCGGGTCGGTCCGGGAGGGCGGGGCGGCGGCGCCCATCGCTGCACCGCGAGCGGTTCGTGGTGGTCGGTCACCACGGGCCGGACGCGGTCGTCAGTCGCGCACTTCGGCGCTGTCCTCGGTCCCGGCCGTGCGGTCGGCGGAGGTCTTCCGGCCGCCGGGGCCGTCGTAGTCGTCGCCGTAGGCGCCCTTGGAGGGGCGGCGGCGGCGCATCGGGGGCTCGACGCCGTCGGCCAGACGGCGGGCGGTCACCAGGAAGCCGGTGTGCCCGATCATCCGGTGGTCGGGGCGGACCGCGAGACCCTCGACGTGCCAGTTGCGGATCATGGATTCCCACGGCTGCGGCTCGGCGAAGCAGCCGATCTCGCGGAGGGACTCGACCGTCCGCGAGAGCTGGGTGGTGGTGGCGACGTACGCGCAGAGGATGCCGCCGGGCACCAGCGCCTTGGAGACGGCCTCCAGGCACTCCCACGGGGCGAGCATGTCCAGGACGACCCGGTCCACCTCGGTGTCCGAGAGGTTGTCCTGGAGGTCGCCGACGGTGAGCTGCCAGGCCGGGTGCGGGCTGCCGAAGTAGCGCTCGACGTTCTGCTGGGCGATCTCGGCGAAGTCCTCGCGGCGCTCGTAGGAGTGCAGCATGCCCTGCTCACCGATGGCGCGCAGCAGGAAGGTCGAGAGCGCGCCCGATCCGACGCCGGCTTCCACGACGCGGGCGCCGGGGAAGATGTCGGCGAAGGCCAGGATCTGCCCCGCGTCCTTGGGGTAGACCACGGCGGCGCCGCGGGGCATGGAGAGGACGTAGTCGGGGAGCAGGGGGCGCAGCGCGAGATAGGCGACGTTTCCCGTGGTACGGACAACACTGCCCTCGGGAGCACCGATCAGCTCGTCGTGCGGGAAAGAACCCTTGTGGGTGTGGAAATTCTTTCCGGCTTCGAGCGTGAAGGTGTGGTGGCGTCCCTTGGGATCGGTGAGCTGTACTTGGTCCCCGACCTTGAAGGGCCCACGTCGGCGGGCGGCACCGGTCGGTTCAGACATGTGACCAGGGTACCGGTGTTTCCCGGGCCGGCTTCCGCCGGTGGGAGGCCGTCGCTCCTCGCGCGGTCCTCAGGAGCCGGGGCGCGTCATGGCGGCGAGGAAGGCGCGTTCGACGTCGGTCGTGGAGAGGACGCCGTAGACCGCGCCGGTCTCCTCCACGACGAGGTACTCGGTCGCGGGGGTGGCGCGCAGCCGGTCGAGCAGTTCCTCGCCGGCGAGTTCGGCGGGGACCCGCATGCCCTCGTTGAGGTCCTGGGCGAGGCCGCCGACGGCGATCCAGGGACGGCGGTGCTCGGGCACCTGGCCGATGGCGGACTCCCGGACGACGCCCTTCGGCGTGCCCTCGGGGTCGACGACGACGAGGGCGCGGGCCCCCGCCTCGTTGGCCCGGCGCAGCGCCTCGGAGAGGGGGGTGGCGGACTCCACCGGCACCGCGCGGCGGGTGAGGGTGCGGGCCCGGAGCTCGGGGAGGTGTTCGCGCAGGCGCGCCATGCGCAGGCTGTTGCCGGCGCCCGTCCAGATGATGCCCGCGAGGATGGCGGCGAGCAGGGCGTCGGTGACCGTCTCCATGCCGCCGGTCTCGGCCGCGGAGTCACCGGTGCGCGTCAGCAGCGGCAGGCCGATGAGCACGGCGACGGCGAGGCCGCGGCCGACCCAGGCGGCGACGACGGTGCCGCTCATCGGCTTTCCGGTGATCTTCCAGACGACGGCGCGCAGCATGCGCCCGCCGTCGAGGGGCAGGCCGGGCAGCAGATTGAAGACGGCGACGATGAGGTTGGAGATCATCAGTCCGGCGAGCAGGACGCCGGGGACGGTACCGGGCTCCACGAACTGCATGGAGAGATAGAACACGCCGGCCAGGACGAGGGAGAGGAGCGGCCCCACGAAGGCGAGGACGAACTCGCGGCCCGGGGTCTCGGTCTCCTTCTCGATCTCCGAGACGCCGCCGAAGAACTGCAGCTGGATGCGGCGCACGGGCAGCTTGTACCGCAGGGCCACGACCGTGTGCGCGAGTTCGTGCACCAGGACGGAGGCGTAGAAGACGACGGCGAAGAAGAGGGCGACGAGGTAGCGGACCGCGCCCAGCTCGGGCAGTACGCGGTCGAGCTGTCCTCCGAAGACCCAGGTGATGAGCGCCGCGACGACGAACCAGCTGGGGGCCACGTACACGGGCACGCCGAACGGGCGGCCCATCAGCAGGCCGCCACCGGGTCCGGCGGGGCGACGCCGACGGTCCTTTCCCGGTCCGGGGTCCGTTCCCCCCGCACCGGGCTGCGGGCGCCCGCTGTCGCCGCTGTCGTCGCTCTCGTCCACTGGGTCCTTCCGTCCGGGGCGTCTGAGTCGATCATGCAGTGCCCGAGGCTTTGCCGTCGATGGTATGCCGCCCGCTGTCGGTGGCGGGTCGTAGGGTCTGGGGCATGACCTCCGCACCTCGGCCCCCCGCGCCGCCGTCCTCCCTGTCGCCGTCGCGGGCGAACGACTTCATGCAGTGCCCTCTGCTCTACCGCTTCCGGGTCATCGACAAACTGCCGGAGAAGCCGAGCGAGGCGGCCACCCGGGGGACCCTGGTGCACGCGGTGCTGGAACGGCTCTTCGACGCGCCCGCGGCGGAGCGGACGGCGCCGAGGGCGCGGGCCCTGGTGCCCGGGCAGTGGGACCGGCTGCTGGAGTCGAAGCCGGAGCTGACGGAGCTCTTCGCCGAGGACACCGGGGGCGAGCGGCTGGCCGGCTGGCTCGGCGAGGCGGAGCGGCTGGTGGAGCGGTGGTTCTCGCTGGAGGACCCGACGCGGCTGGAGCCGGTCGAGCGCGAGATGTTCGTGGAGACGGAGCTGGAGTCGGGGCTGCGGCTGCGCGGGGTGATCGACCGCGTCGACGTCGCGCCGACGGGCGAGGTCCGGATCGTCGACTACAAGACGGGGAAGGCACCGCGTCCGGAGTACGCGGAGGGCGCGCTCTTCCAGATGAAGTTCTACGCGCTGGTGGTCTGGCGGCTCAAGGGTGTGGTGCCCCGCCGGCTCCAGCTGGTCTATCTCGGCAGCGGCGACGTCATGACGTACGACCCGGTCGTCGCGGACCTCGAGCGGGTGGAGCGGAAGCTGCACGCGCTCTGGGACGCGATCCGGCTGGCGACGGAGACCGGCGAGTGGCGGCCGAGGCCGACGAAGCTCTGCGGTTGGTGCGACCACCGGGCGGTCTGTCCGGAATTCGGCGGGACTCCCCCGGTCTATCCGCTCCCCGTTGTGCTGCCGGAACCCCGCGAGGATGGGGCGGGCAGAATGGGCCAGGTGGGGGCCGACGCCGGTCGGTCCCTGTCCCCGGACGGTTCCTGAGGAGTTCTTCGTGGCAATCCGCGTCCTGCTGGTCGACGACCAGCCACTGCTGCGCACCGGCTTCCGGATGATCCTGGAGGCCGAGGGCGATCTCGCGGTGGTCGGTGAAGCCGGTGACGGGCTCCAGGCCATCGACCAGGTCCGGGCGCTCCAGCCGGACGTGGTGCTGATGGACATCCGGATGCCGCGGATGGACGGTGTGGAGGCGACCCGTCAGATCACCGGACCCGACCGGGACGGTCCGGCGAAGGTGCTGGTGCTGACCACGTTCGACCTCGACGAGTACGTCGTGGAGGCGCTGCGCGCGGGTGCCAGCGGCTTTCTGCTCAAGGACGCCCCGGCGAACGAGCTGGTGCAGGCGATCCGGGTGGTGGCCGCGGGCGAGGCGATGCTCGCGCCGAGCATCACCCGGCGGCTGCTCGACAAGTACGCCGACCACCTCCCGTCCGGCGAGGAGCCGGTCCCGGACGCGCTGCACCGTTTGACCGAGCGCGAGCTGGAGGTGCTGAAGCTGGTGGCGCGCGGTCTGTCGAACGCGGAGATCGCGGCGGACCTCTTCGTCAGCGAGACGACGGTCAAGACGCATGTCGGCCATGTGCTGACCAAGCTACAGCTGCGCGACCGGGTGCAGGCCGCGGTGTACGCCTACGAGAGCGGGCTGGTCCGGCCGGGGGCGCAGCAGTAGCTGACGGGGCGTCCGCCCGGCCCGTCGGTGCGGGTCCGGGACGTCCGTGCGGTGTCCGGGACGTCCGTGCGGTGTCCGGGACGTCCGTGCGGTGTCCGGGACGTCAGTGCGGGTCCAGGACCAGTCTGCGCAGGAATGCCAGGTCGACGTCCTCCAGCGAGCCGACGACCACGCGTCCGGCGGCCGGTGCGATGGGCGCCACCGAGGGGACGGCCACGACCCGGCAGCCGGCGGCTTCCGCCGAGGCGACACCGGTGGCGGTGTCCTCGATGACGGCGCAGCGGGCGGGGTCCGCTCCGAATCCGGCGGCGGCGGCGAGGTAGGGGTCGGGGTGCGGCTTGGTGCGCGCGACCTCGTCACCGGCGATGGTCAGCGCGAAGTGGTGGTGGCCCACCGAGTCGAGTACCCGGTCGATGATCCTGCGGTGCGAGGCGGAGACGAGGGCGGTCGGCACCGCGTGTGCGGAGAGTTCGGCGAGCAGCCGGGCGGCGCCGGGCATGAGGGGCACACCCCGTCCGATGCGCTTCTCGAAGCGGTCGTTCAGCAGGACGGTGAGCTCCTCCAGCGCGATGTCCGCGCCGGTCACGTCGATGAGGTAGCCGGCACTGCGGGTCATCGGCCCGCCGACGACCACCTCGCGCCAGGAGTCGTCCAGCCGGTGGCCGAGGTCGGCGAACACCTCCACCTCGGTGTCCCACCAGAAGCCCTCCGAGTCCACCAGGGTGCCGTCCATGTCGAGAAGGACGGCCTGCAGGGTGGCGCCGTCGGCCGTGCGGGTCAGGGACGCGGGGACCGTACTGGTCATGCGGCACACCTTCCGGGAGGGACGAGAAGGCCGGTCGCCCTTCCGGAGAAGGGCGACCGGCCTGCACTGGACCGACAAGTCTACGACTCGTCCGGCGTTCGCGCGGTGAACGGGTTCCGGCGTTTTCCCGGCCGGTGGACGTCGGGCCGGGGTGCCGCGACCCGCGGGTGACGTGCCTCAGCGCGCGTTGAAGTACTTCGCCTCGGGGTGGTGGATGACGATCGCGTCGGTGGACTGCTCCGGGTGGAGCTGGAACTCCTCGGAGAGGTGGACGCCGATGCGCTCCGGCCGGAGCAGCTCGGCGATCTTCGCGCGGTCCTCCAGGTCGGGGCAGGCGCCGTAGCCGAGGGAGAAGCGCGCGCCGCGGTACTTGAGCGCGAACATGTCCTCGACGTGGTCCGGGTCCTCGCCGGAGTAGCCGAGTTCGGAGCGGACCCGGGCGTGCCAGTACTCGGCGAGGGCTTCGGCGAGCTGGACGGAGAGGCCGTGCAGTTCCAGGTAGTCCCGGTAGGCGTTGGCCTCGAAGAGCTTGGCGGTCTCGGTGCCGATCTTGGAGCCCACGGTGACGACCTGGAGGCCGACGACGTCCCTCTCGCCGGAGTCCTCGGGGCGGAAGAAGTCGGCGAGGCAGAGGCGGCGGCCCCGGCGCTGGCGGGGGAAGGTGAAGCGGGTGCGCTCCGAGCCGTCCTCGTTCAGCAGGATCAGGTCGTCGCCCTTGGAGACGCAGGGGAAGTAGCCGTACACCACGGCGGCTTCCAGCAGGTTCTCGGTCTGGAGCTTGTCGAGCCAGCCGCGCAGGTGCGGGCGGCCCTCGGTCTCCACGAGCTCCTCGTACGTCGGTCCGTCGCCGGCGCGGGCCTGCTTGAGGCCCCACTGCCCCTTGAAGAGCGCGCCCTCGTCGAGCCAGGAGGCGTACTCCTTGAGCTGGATGCCCTTGACGACGCGGGTGCCCCAGAACGGCGGGGTGGGCACCGGGTTGTCGGTGGCGACGTCGGACCGGACGCCGGTCTCGGGCTCGGTGACCTCCAGGACGGCGGTGTCGCGCTTGGGCACCCGGCGCTGCTTGAGTTCGGGGAGGACGGCTCCGGGGACACCGCGCTTGACCCCGATGAGGGCGTCCATCAGCCGCAGGCCCTCGAACGCGTCGCGGGCGTAGCGGACTTCGCCCTCGTAGATCTCGTGCAGGTCCTGCTCGACGTAGGCCCGGGTGAGGGCTGCGCCGCCGAGGATCACCGGGTAGCGGGCGGCCAGCTTGCGCTGGTTCAGCTCCTCCAGGTTCTCCTTCATGATCACGGTGGATTTCACCAGGAGACCGGACATGCCGATGACGTCGGCGCGGTGTTCCTCGGCGGCTTCCAGGATCGCGGAGACCGGCTGCTTGATGCCGATGTTGACGACGTTGAAGCCGTTGTTGGAGAGGATGATGTCGACGAGGTTCTTGCCGATGTCGTGGACGTCGCCGCGGACGGTGGCCAGCACGATGGTGCCCTTGCCCTCCGCGTCGGACTTCTCCATGTGCGGTTCCAGGTGGGCGACCGCTGTCTTCATGACCTCGGCGGACTGGAGCACGAACGGCAGCTGCATCTGGCCGGAGCCGAACAGTTCGCCGACCACCTTCATGCCTTCGAGCAGGGTGTCGTTGACGATGTCGAGGGCGGGGCGGGAGGTCAGTGCCTCGTCGAGGTCGGCCTCCAGACCGTTCTTCTCGCCGTCGATGATGCGGCGCTGGAGGCGCTCGTCGAGGGGCAGGGCGAGGAGTTCCTCGGCCTTGCCGGCCTTCATCGACTTCATGTTGACGCCCTCGAACAGCTCCATCAGCCGCTGCAGCGGGTCGTAGCCTTCGGCACGGCGGTCGTAGATGAGGTCGAGCGCGACCTTGACCTGCTCTTCCTCCAGGCGGGCGATCGGCAGGATCTTCGACGCGTGCACGATGGCGGAGTCGAGTCCGGCCTTGACGCACTCGTCGAGGAAGACGGAGTTCAGCACGACGCGGGCGGCCGGGTTGAGTCCGAAGGAGATGTTGGAGAGGCCGAGCGTGGTCTGGACGTCGGGGTGCCGCTTCTTCAGCTCGCGGATGGCGCCGATGGTGGCGATGCCGTCCTTGCGGGACTCCTCCTGACCGGTGCAGATGGTGAAGGTCAGGGTGTCGATGAGGATGTCCGACTCGTGGATGCCCCAGTTGCCGGTGAGGTCCTCGATCAGGCGCTCGGCGATGGCGACCTTGTGCTCGACGGTCCGGGCCTGGCCCTCCTCGTCGATGGTGAGGGCGATCAGCGCGGCGCCGTGCTCGGAGGCGAGCCGGGTGACCTTGGCGAACCGCGACTCGGGGCCGTCGCCGTCCTCGTAGTTGACGGAGTTGAGGACGGCCCGGCCGCCGAGCTTCTCCAGGCCGGCCCGCAGCACGGGCACCTCGGTGGAGTCCAGCACGATCGGCAGGGTGGAGGCGGTGGCGAAGCGTCCGGCCAGCTCCTCCATGTCGGCGACCCCGTCGCGGCCGACGTAGTCGACGCAGAGGTCGAGCATGTGCGCGCCCTCGCGGATCTGGTCGCGCGCCATCTCCACGCAGTCGTCCCAGCGGGCCTCCAGCATGGCCTCGCGGAACTTCTTGGACCCGTTGGCGTTCGTACGCTCACCGATGGCGAGGTACGAGGTGTCCTGGCGGAACGGGACGGTCTGGTAGAGCGAGGCGGCGCCGGGCTCGGGATGGGGGTCGCGGACGGTGGGGACGACGCCGCGCACCCGCTCGACGACCTGGCGCAGGTGTTCCGGGGTCGTCCCGCAACAGCCGCCGACCAGGGAGAGGCCGTACTCCTGGACGAAGGTCTCCTGTGCGTCGGCGAGACCCTCGGGATCGAGCGGGAAGTGCGCGCCGTCCTTGGTGAGGACGGGCAGACCGGCGTTGGGCATGCAGAGCAGCGGGATGCGGGAGTGCCGGGTGAGGTAGCGCAGGTGCTCGCTCATCTCCGCGGGGCCGGTGGAGCAGTTCAGGCCGATCATGTCGACGCCGAGTGGTTCGAGCGCGGTGAGCGCGGCCCCGATCTCGGAGCCGAGCAGCATGGTTCCGGTCGTCTCGAACGCGAGCGAGACCAGCAGCGGGAGGTCGCTGCCCAGCGCCTCCAGCGCCCGGCGGGCTCCCAGGATCGCGGCCTTGGTCTGGAGGAGGTCCTGCGTGGTCTCGACGATGAGCGCGTCCGCGCCACCGGAGATCAGCCCTTCGGCGTTCTGCTGGAAGCCTTCGCGGAGCTGGAGGTACGGGGCGTGGCCCAGGGTCGGCAGCTTGGTGCCGGGGCCCATCGAACCGAGCACCCAGCGCTGCTGCCCGGTGGAGGCGGTGAACTCGTCGGCGACCTCACGGGCGATGCGCGCGCCGGACTCGGAGAGTTCGTGGATGCGCTCGGGGATGTCGTACTCGCCCAGGGCGGAGGAGTTGGCCCCGAACGTATTGGTCTCCACACAGTCCACTCCGACCGCGAAGTACTCCTCGTGGACGGAGCGCACGATGTCGGGGCGGGTGACGTTGAGGATCTCGTTGCAGCCCTCGAGGTCCTGGAAGTCTTCGAGCGTGGGGTCCTGGGCCTGGAGCATGGTGCCCATGGCTCCGTCGGCCACGACCACACGGGTGGCGAGTGCTTCGCGGAGTGCGTCGGCCCTGCTCGGGCTGGCGGCGGAAGGGGTCGGCGAAGGGGTCGGCAACGAGGCCATGGATGATCTCCCAGGGATGCGACGGCTGTCGGCTTTGCGCACTTCCGGCAGAAGGCGCACCGGGCCAGCGTAGCCCGCCGGCAGCTACCCCTGTGTGAGCGTCCCACCGACCGGACTGCATGCTGTGGCGGAAAAGACGCGGCGGAAGCTCCGGCGGAACACCGCCCCACACCCCGCGCGGAGGTCGGCATCGGCCGATAGTGTTCAGCATTGTCGAACCGAGCGGACGAGTGGAGGAGAACGGCGCGATGGCCAAGAACATCCAGTCGCTGGAGCGGGCGGCGGCGATGCTGCGCCTGCTGGCGGGCGGCGAGCGCCGGCTCGGCCTCTCCGACATCGCCTCCTCCCTGGGGCTCGCCAAGGGTACGGCCCACGGCATCCTGCGCACCCTCCAGCTGGAGGGCTTCGTCGAGCAGGAACCGGCATCCGGCCGTTACCAGCTGGGCGCGGAACTGCTGCGCCTGGGCAACAGCTATCTGGACGTGCACGAGCTGCGCGCCCGGGCCCTCGTGTGGACCGACGACCTGGCCCGGTCGAGCGGCGAGAGCGTCCATCTCGGCGTGCTGCACCAGCACGGGGTCCTGATCGTGCACCACGTCTTCCGGCCGGACGACAGCCGCCAGGTGCTGGAGGTCGGCGCGATGCAGCCGCTGCACTCCACGGCCCTGGGCAAGGTGCTCGCCGCGTTCGACCCGGTGGCGCACAGCGAGGCGCTCGACGGCGAGCGGCGCCCCTTCACCGCGCGCACGGTCACCGCGCAGGACGCGTTCGAGGAGACGCTGTCGCTCACCAGGGCGCGCGGCTGGGCCGACGACACCGAGGAGACCTGGGAGGGGGTGGCGGCGGTCGCGGCCCCCATCCACGACGGCCGCCGGATGCCGGTCGGCGCGGTGGCGGTGACGGGCGCGGTGGAGCGGCTGCGCCCGGGGGGCGAGTTGCGGCCGGAGCTGATCGCCGCGGTACGCGACTGCGCCCGGGCCGTCTCCCGCGACCTGGGGGCCGGCCGCTTCTGACCCGGGGTGCCCCCGACCCCGGGCAGGGCGGGGGCGTACCGGCGTGACGCCCGCACCGCCGAGCCCGCCCGCGTCCCCCTGACCGGGCGGGCTTTCGCGTGCCCGATTGCGACACGGGGTCCGAGTCGTAGGCCACACCCTCTTGACGCCCGCCTCCGTCGGGCGAAACACTGCCGTTCACCGGTCGGCATTGTCGAACGCTCAACGACGATAGGCGTTAGGGTGTGGCAATGCCGAGGGCCGGTCAAGCCCTTGCAGGTGACGCCTCCTCCCGGAGGAGGCGTCACCTGGGGCGTGTACTCCCGGAGGGACCCGGGGGTATGCATTCCCCTGGACGAAGGACAAAGGAGTCACGGTGTCCAGCTCCGACATCTTCATCGGCGAGACCATCGGTACCGCCGTACTCATCCTGCTGGGCGGTGGAGTCTGTGCCGCCGTCACGCTCAAACGCTCCAAGGCCAAGGACGCGGGCTGGGTCGCCATCACCTTCGGCTGGGGCTTCGCGGTGCTCACCGGCGCGTACCTGGCGGGCGGTGTGTCCGGGGCCCATCTCAACCCGGCCGTCACCATCGGCCTCGCCATCCAGGGCGGTACCCCGTGGAGCGAGGTGCCCCTCTACCTCGGATCGCAGCTGCTCGGTGCCGCCATCGGAGCGGTGCTGGTCTGGGCCGTGTACTACGGGCAGTTCCGGGCCCACCTGACCGACCCGGAGATCATCGGCACCGCGAACCCCGCCGAGGGCATGGTCGACCAGACCTCCGCCCCCGACGCGGGACCGGTGCTCGGAATCTTCTGCACCAGCCCGGAGATCCGCAACGCCGTGCAGAACGTGGTCACCGAGGTCATCGCCACCGTCGTGCTGGTGCTGGCGATCCTGACCCAGGGCCTCAACGACGACGGCAACGGACTCGGCACGCTGGGCGCGCTCGTCACCGCCCTGGTCGTGGTCGGCATCGGACTCTCGCTCGGCGGTCCGACGGGTTACGCCATCAACCCGGTCCGCGACCTCGGCCCGCGTATCGTGCACGCACTGCTGCCGCTGCCGAACAAGGGCGGCTCCGACTGGGGCTACGCCTGGGTACCCGTCGTGGGACCGCTCATCGGCGGCGCCCTCGCCGGACTCCTCTACAACGTCGCCTTCGCCTGATGCGAAGCGCCCGGCAGACGCCTCCACCCACACCACCACAGATCCCGGGGAGCACACCGTGAACGACGCACACACCGCCGGCCCGTTCATCGCGGCCATCGACCAGGGCACCACCTCGACCCGTTGCATCGTCTTCGACAAGGACGGCCGGATCGTCTCCGTCGAGCAGAAGGAGCACGAGCAGATCTTCCCGAAGCCCGGCTGGGTCGAGCACGACGCCACCGAGATCTGGGAGAACGTGCAGGAGGTGGTGGCCGGAGCCGTCGTCAAGGCCGGTGTCACGGCCGACGACGTGAAGGCCATCGGCATCACCAACCAGCGCGAGACCACACTGATGTGGGACCGGCACACCGGTGAGCCCGTCCACAACGCCCTCGTCTGGCAGGACACCCGTACCGACGCGCTCTGCAAGGAGCTGGGCCGCAACGTCGGCCAGGACCGCTTCCGGCGCGAGACCGGCCTGCCGCTCGCCTCCTACTTCGCGGGTCCCAAGATCCGCTGGCTGCTCGACAACGTCGAGGGGCTGCGCGAGCGCGCCGAACGCGGGGACATCCTCTTCGGCACGATGGACTCCTGGGTCATCTGGAACCTCACCGGGGGCACCGACGGCGGCGTGCACGTCACCGACGTCACCAACGCCTCGCGCACCCTGCTGATGAACCTGCACAACCTCACGTGGGACGAGCGCATCCTGCGGTCCATGGACATCCCGGCCGCCGTCCTGCCGGAGATCCGCTCGTCCGCCGAGGTCTACGGCCTCGCCGCCGACGGGGTGCTCGCCGGGGTCCCGGTGGCCTCCGCGCTGGGCGACCAGCAGGCGGCGCTCTTCGGCCAGACCTGTTTCGCGGAGGGCGAGGCCAAGTCCACGTACGGCACCGGCACCTTCATGCTCATCAACACCGGCTCGACCCCGGTCAACTCCTACAACGGGCTGCTGACCACCGTGGGCTACCGGATCGGCGACGAGCCGGCCGTGTACGCGCTGGAGGGGTCCATCGCGGTCACCGGTTCGCTGGTGCAGTGGATGCGCGACCAGATGGGGCTCATCAACTCGGCCGCCGAGATCGAGACCCTCGCCTCCTCGGTGGACGACAACGGCGGCGCGTACTTCGTGCCCGCCTTCTCCGGCCTCTTCGCCCCGTACTGGCGGCCCGACGCCCGCGGCATCATCGCCGGGCTCACCCGCTACGTCACCAAGGCTCACCTCGCCCGGGCCGTACTCGAGGCGACCGCCTGGCAGACCCGCGAGATCAGCGACGCCATGACGAAGGACTCGGGCGTCGAGCTGACCGCGCTCAAGGTCGACGGCGGCATGACCTCCAACAACCTGCTGATGCAGATGCTCTCCGACTGTCTGGACGCACCCGTGGTGCGCCCGATGGTCGCCGAGACCACCTGTCTCGGCGCCGCCTACGCCGCCGGCCTCGCCGTCGGCTTCTGGCCGGACACCGACGCGCTGCGCGCCAACTGGCGCCGGGCCGCCGAGTGGACACCCCGCATGGACGCGGCCACCCGTGACCGCGAGTACAAGAGCTGGCTCAAGGCGGTGCAGCGCTCCATGGGCTGGCTCGACGACACCACCGAGGAGTAGAGACATGACCACCCCGCAGAGCGTCCCCGCCCCCGGGACGCACCCGGCCGCCGGCTCCCGTCCGGGCCGCGCCGAGACCAGGGAGCGGCTCTCCCGCACGACGTACGACCTCCTGGTGATCGGCGGCGGCATCCTGGGCATCTCCACCGCCTGGCATGCCGCGCAGTCCGGGCTGCGGGTGGCCCTGGTGGACGCCGGCGACTTCGCGGGTGCCACCTCCTCCGCCTCGTCCAAGCTGCTCCACGGGGGGTTGCGCTACCTCCAGACCGGCGCGGTGAAGCTGGTGGCCGAGAACCACTTCGAGCGGCGGGCCGTCTCCCGCCAGGTCGCCCCGCACCTCGCCAACCCGCTCACCTTCTACCTGCCGGTCTACAAGGGCGGCCCGCACGGGGCGGCCAAGCTCGGCGCGGGCGTCTTCGCCTACTCGGCACTGTCCGCCTTCGGCGACGGCGTCGGCCATGTGATCAGCCCGCAGCGAGCCCGCCGGGACGTGCCCGAGCTGCGTACGGACGGGCTGAAGGCCGTCGCGGTCTACGGCGACGACCAGATGAACGACGCGCGGATGGCCCTGATGACCGTGCGCGCGGCAGCCGCGGCCGGCGCGGACGTGCTCAACCACGCGGCGGTGACCGGACTCCGGTTCACCCGAGGCCGCGTCACCGGCGCGGAGCTGACCGACCGGGCCGACGGTACGGAGTTCGGGGTGGACGCCCGCCTCGTGCTGAACGCCACCGGCCCGTGGGTGGACCGGCTGCGGAGGATGGAGGACCCGGCCGCCGCCCCCTCCGTGCGGCTGTCGAAGGGCGCGCACCTGGTGCTCCGGCGCACCGCCCCCTGGCGGGCCGCGCTGGCGACGCCGATCGACAAGTACCGCATCACCTTCGCCCTCCCCTGGGAGGACATGCTGCTGCTCGGCACCACGGACGAGGTGTACGAGGGCGAGCCCGAGGACCTGGCGGTGACGGAGAAGGACACCGCGCAGATCCTCGACGAGGCGGCCTTCTCGGTCCGGGACCAGCAGCTGTCACCCGATCTGATCACCTACTCGTTCGCCGGACTGCGGGTGCTGCCGGGCGGTCCGGGCGACACCTCGAAGGCCAAGCGCGAGACGGTCGTGACGGAGGGGCGCGGCGGGATGCTGTCGGTGGCGGGCGGCAAGTGGACGACCTTCCGTCACATCGGCCGCACCGTGATGAACAAGCTGGCCGCACTGCCGGGGCATCCGCTGACCGGTGCGATGGAACCGATGGGCCGGCTGCCCAAGCGGCTGGCGCTGCCCGGGATCGCCAGTCCCCAGGCGGTGACGCACCGGCTGCTGGCGGACGGTGCCGGGTCGGGCCCGGAGCTGGCGGAGGACACCGCCCGTCACCTGGCCACCCACTACGGTTCGCTCGCCTTCGACATCACCCGGCTCGCGGAGGAGGACCCGGCCCTCGCCCGCCGCATCCACCCCGACGCTCCCGAGATATGGGCGCAGGTGGCGTACGCGCGGGACCACGAGTGGGCGGAGACCGCCGACGACGTGCTGCGGCGACGGACGACGCTGACGATCCGCGGACTCGCCACCGACGAGGTGCGGGCCGGGGTGGAGTCGATGCTCGGCCACGGCTGACTCACAGGGAGGGGGCTGCGGGCCGGCCCGGTCACCTGCCATGTTGCCGCCACACCGCGGCAACGGAACGCGGGAACAGTGGAGGGCATGAAATTCTCCGTGCTCTCCCTGATCGGGCATGCCCCGCACCCGCTGACCGGCGAACTCCCCTCCCCCGCCGACCGTTTCGCCGAAGTCATCGAGACCGCCTCGGACGCCGAGCGGCTCGGCTTCGACGCGTACGCAGTCGGCGAGCGGCACGCAGGCGCCTTCCTCTCGTCGAGCCCCACCGTGGTGCTGGGCGCGGTGGCCGCCCGGACGTCCTCGATCCGGCTGCTCACGGGCGTCACCGTCGTCGCGATCCTCGACCCGGTCCGGGTCGCCGAGGATTACGCCACCCTCGACCAGATAGCGCGCGGGCGGCTCGAACTGGTCGTCGGGAAGGGGGCGGAGGCCGGTCACTTCGCGCTCTTCGGTCTCGACGAGGACCGGCAGTGGGACCTCCAGCAGGAGAAGTACGAGTTGCTGCGCCGGCTGTGGACCGAGGAGGGGGTGGACTGGGAGGGAGAGTTCCGCCCGCCCCTGAAGAACACCACCACCGTGCCGCGTCCGTACGACGGAGCTCCGCGCGTCTGGCACGGCTCGGCGACCAGCCTGCACTCCACCGAACTGGCCGCCAAGCACGGCGACCCCCTGTTCACAGCCAACGCCGTCCAGCCGAAGGCGGCGTACGCGCGGCTGATCGCGCACTACCGCGAGCGGTTCGAGGCGTACGGACACGATCCGGCGGACGCCCGGGTGGCGGCCGGCTCCGGTGGGCTCCTGATCGCGGACAGCTCGCAGCAGGCGGTGGAGCGGTACAAGGAGCTGTACGAGGCGCGGGTACGGCAGTCCTTCAAGCCGCACCTGGAGGGGCAGGCCGGCTACAACACCCCGTACCGGACGATCGAGGACGCCATCGCGGGCGGCCCGCAGCTGATCGGCAGTCCTCAGCAGATCATCGACAAGATCCTCGGCTATTACGAGGAGTACCACCACGACCTCCAGTCGATCACCGTGGACGGCCTCGGTCTGAGCCGTCCCGAACAGCTGGAGACCTTGCAGCGGTTCGCGGAGGAGATCGTTCCGGTGGTCCGCCGGGAGGCTCCGACGGATCTGTGGCGGTGATCCCAGCTCTGGACGGCGGATGCGGGCGGGGCGGACCCGCATAATGGAGTGAGACATCGGATGTCTGATTTCCGTCCGTATCCAGGAGGACCGTCATGGCTGTCACCGACGAGGCGATCGAAAAGATCAAGGACATGATCGTCTCGGGTGCGCTCCGCCCCGGCGACCGGCTGCCCAAGGAGAGCGAACTCGCCGCGGACCTCGGGCTGTCCCGCAACTCCCTGCGCGAGGCGGTGCGGGCCCTGTCGCTCATCCGCATCCTGGACGTACGGCAGGGCGACGGCACCTACGTCACCAGCCTGGACCCCCAACTCCTGCTGGAGGCTCTGAGCTTTGTGGTGGATTTCCACCGCGACGACACGGTGCTGGAGTTCCTCGCGGTCCGGCGCATCCTGGAGCCGGCGGCCACGGCCATGGCCGCCTCCCGGATCGAGGACGCCGAGCTGGACGCGCTCGCTGCGCAGCTCGACGCGCTGGGCAGCGAGCCCTCGGTGGAGGAACTGGTCGCCGCGGACCTGGACTTCCACCGGGGGATCGTCCAGGCCTCGGGCAACACCGTCCTCTGCTCGCTGCTGGACGGCTTGTCGGGGCCGACCACCAGGGCGCGGGTCTGGCGCGGACTGACCCAGGAGGACGCGCTCAGCCGCACCCTCCAGGAGCACCGGGCGATCCTGGCCGCGTTGCGCGACCGGGACCCGGAGGCGGCGCGGGCCTGGGCGACGGTCCACGTGGCGAGCGTGGAGCAGTGGCTGCGCTCCACCCTGTGAACGCCGGGCGGACCGGTGAACACCGGGCGAATTGGCGGTGTCCGGCGGCCGGTCACTCCGCCGCGGGGCGCAGCCTGAGGCCCTGCATCCCGCCGTCGACGGCGAGGGCGGTGCCGGTGACGGAGGCGGCGGCGGGGCTCGCCAGGTAGACGATCGCGGCGGCCACCTCGGCGGCCGAGACCAGCCGGCCGAGCGGTTGACGGGCGCTGAGCGCGGCCCGTTCGGCTCCGGGGTCTTCGGCCTGGCCGAGCAGCCGTCCGATCCACGGGGTGTCCGCGGTCCCGGGATTGACGCAGTTGACGCGGATTCCTTCGCGGACGTGGTCGGCGGCCATGGCGAGGGTGAGGGAGAGGACCGCGCCCTTGCTCGCGCTGTAGAGGGCGCGCTGGGGCAGTCCGGCGGTGGCAGCGATGGAGCAGGTCTGGGTGATGGAGACGGCGCCCGGGCGCCCGGCGGCCGCGGTGCGCAGATGCGGCAGGGCGTGCCGGGCGGTGCGGACCATGCCGAGGACGTTGACGTCCAGCACCCGGGTCCACTCCTCGTCGGAGTTCTCCTCGACCGTGCCGATGGAGCCGATCCCGGCGTTGGAGACCAGGGTGTGCAGCCCGCCGAGTTCGGCGGCGGCGCGGTCGACGGCCGCGCGGACCTGGGCGTCGTCGGTCACGTCCGCCCGCACGGCGAACGTCCCCCCGGGCGCTCCGGCGGTGTCCCGGTCCAGCACCGCGACCCGGGCGCCGCGTTCCAGCAGCAGCGTGGCGACGGCAGCGCCGATGCCGGACGCGCCTCCGGTCACCAGGGCGGACAGTCCGTCGAAATCCTTCGTGCCGGTCATCGGTGGGCCTCCTGGAGGACGGGGAGGGCCGCCCAGACGGGGCCCTCCGGGTAGCGGTGCGCGGCGATCGAGGCGGGGAGCATCCGGGCCGAGAACCCGGGTCCGCGCGGGGTGACGTACCGTCCGCCCGTCACGACGGCGGGCTCGGCGAAGTGCTCGTGCAGGTGGTCGACGTACTCGACGACCCGGTCCTCCCAGGTGCCGGAGACGGCCACGTAGTCGAACATGGCGAGGTGCTGGACCAGTTCGCAGAGCCCGACCCCGCCGGCGTGCGGGCAGACGGGCACCCGGAACTTCGCCGCGAGCAGCAGGATCGCGAGGTTCTCGTTGACCCCGGCGACCCGGGCCGCGTCGATCTGCACGAAGTCGACGGCTCCGGCCTGGAGCAGTTGCTTGAACACGACCCGGTTCGCCGCGTGTTCGCCGGTGGCGACCTTGACTGGCTGGGCCGCCCGGATGGCGGCGTGCCCGAGTACGTCGTCGGGGCTGGTGGGCTCCTCGATCCAGTGCGGGTCGTAGGGGGCGAGGGCGTTCATCCACTCCACCGCCTCGGCCACGTCCCAGCGCTGGTTGGCGTCCACGGCGATCCGGATTCCGGGGCCGACCGCCCCGCGGGCGAGTCCGAGGCGGCGGACGTCGTCGTCGCGGTCCCCGCCGACCTTCAGCTTGATCTGGGTGAAGCCGTCGGCGACGGCCTCCTTCGCCAGGCGGACGAGCTTGTCGTCGTCGTACCCGAGCCAGCCGGGAGAGGTGGTGTAGGCGGGATACCCCTCGGCCAGCAGCCGTCCGGTCCGCTCGGCGCGGCCCGGCTCGGCGTCGCGCAGGATCGCCAGCGCCTCCTCGGGGGTGAGGGCGTCGGTGAGGTAGCGGAAGTCCACCAGGGAGACGAGCTCCTCGGGGGTCATGGTCGCGAGGAACTGCCAGACGGGCAGGCCGGCCGCCTTCGCCGCGAGGTCCCAGGCGGCGTTGAGGACGGCCCCGGCCGCCATGTGTGCGACCCCCTTCTCCGGTCCCAGCCAGCGCAGTTGCGAGTCGTGCGTCAGCTCGCGGTACAGGTCCCCGAGGTGCGCCGCGGTGCGCGGGAGGGGCCGGCCCAGCAGGTACGGCTTCAGGGCGGTGATCGCGGCGGCCATGACATCGTTGCCGCGGCCGATGGTGAAACAGAACCCGTGTCCTTCGAGGGGTCCGCCGTCCGGGAGGCCCGGGGCGTCGGTACGGAGCACCACGTAGGCGGCGGAGTAGTCGGGGTCGGGGTTCATCGCGTCCGAGCCGTCCAGCTCCTGGGACGTCGGGAAGCGGATGTCGTGGACCTCGACGTCCGTGACGGTCTGACTCATGCGCGGCCCCCAGAGAAGTAACATCGGATCTCTCTACTGATCATCCGATGTATAGCGCCATACGAACCCCTTCGTCCAGCGTCGGGAGAAACCCGAGGACACACAGCTCGGATGATTCCGGAGGGAGATGGACCGATTCGATCAGTGCCGCACTTCGGCGGAAAGGGTTCACCCGCCCGTGCAAAGGGGCTTCGGATGGGAATGCTCCACCCCGTAAGGTTGGTGCGTACGTATACGCGAGGGAACTTCGGAAGGAGGCCTGGGTGATCGAGCTCGAGGGTGTACCCGAGCTGATCGACCCGGTCATGGTGGCCGCGTTCGAGGGCTGGAACGACGCCGGTGACGCCGCCTCCACCGCGGTCGCACATCTGGACCGGGAATGGAAGGGCGAGGTCTTCGCGGCACTGGACGCCGAGGACTACTACGACTTCCAGGTCAACCGTCCCACCGTGTGGCTGGACGGCGGTGTCCGCAAGGTCACCTGGCCGACGACGCGTCTTTCGGTGGTCCGCGTCGGGGGTGACAAGCCCCGCGACCTGGTGCTGATCCGCGGCATCGAACCGTCCATGCGCTGGCGCTCGTTCTGCAACGAACTGCTCGGTTTCGCCCACGAGCTGGGCGTCGAAATGGTGGTCATCCTCGGCGCGCTGCTCGGCGACACCCCGCACACCCGGCCGGTGCCGGTCAGCGGGGTCACCTCGGATCCGGACCTGGCGACGACCATGGACCTGGAGGAGACCCGGTACGAGGGCCCGACCGGCATCGTCGGCATCCTCCAGGAGGCGTGCACCCACGCGGGCGTTCCGGCGGTGAGCCTGTGGGCCGCCGTACCGCACTACGTCTCGCAGCCGCCCAATCCGAAGGCCACCCTGGCCCTGCTGAACCGGCTGGAGGACCTGCTCGGACTCCGCATCCCGTTGGGCGAGCTGCCCGAGGACGCGCGCGCCTGGCAGATCGGGGTGGACCAGCTGGCCGCCGAGGACAGCGAGGTCGCCGAGTACGTCCAGACGCTGGAGGAGGCCCGGGACACTGCCGAGCTGCCCGAGGCTTCCGGAGAGGCGATCGCCCGCGAGTTCGAGCGCTATCTCCGTCGCCGCGATCCCGGCCCGGGGCCGGGTCAGGCGGCCGGCGGGCACGCCACGGAGAGCGGGGACGTGCCGTATCTGCGGGACCCGGCGAGCGGCCGCACCCGCCCGCCCAAGCCGCAGCGCCCCGCGGACCCCGGCACCGCCGGCGGACGGCCCGAGGGCAGGAAGCCGTCGGACGACGGCGGTCAGGACTCCGGCACGGGCCCCGGCTCCGGCACGGGCCCCGACTCCGGCTCGGATTCCGGCTCCCCCGACGGGGAGAAGCCGGACGACTGACGCCCCGCCCCGCGCAAGGCGGCCCCCGTACGGAACCGGCCCCGGTCCTCTCCTGGAAGAGAGGACCGGGGCCGTCGTGTACACGGGTGCGAGCGGGTTCTACAGGGCGACACCCAGGAGGGCGTCGACCGTACGGGAGACGAGGCCGGGTGCGCCCTCGTCCGTGCCGCCCCCGGACTGCTGGCGCTCGGCCCAGCGGTCCACGGCGGCCAGCGCGGTCGCGGCGTCCAGGTCGTCGGCGAGGGCCTCGCGGACCTCTTCGACCAGGGCGTCGGCGGAGGGGCCGTCCGGGCGGGAGACCGCGGCGCGCCACCGTCCGAGCCGGGCGACGGCGTCGGCGAGGACCTGGTCGGTCCACTCCCAGTCGCTCCGGTAGTGGTGCGAGAGCAGGGCGAGGCGGATCGCCGCCGGGTCCACGCCCTCACGGCGGAGGGTGGAGACGAAGACGAGGTTGCCCCGCGACTTCGACATCTTCTCGCCGTCCAGGCCGACCATGCCGGCGTGGACGTACGCGCGGGCGAAGGGGTGCTCGCCGGTCAGGGCCTGCGCGTGCGAGGCCCCCATCTCGTGGTGCGGGAACGCCAGGTCGGATCCGCCGCCCTGCACGTCGAAGCCCATACCGAGGTGGTCCAGGGCGATGGCGACGCACTCGATGTGCCAGCCGGGCCGTCCGGCTCCGAGGCTGCCACCGTCCCAGCTGGGCTCGCCCGCGCGGGCGGCCATCCACAGCATCGGGTCGAGAGGGTTCTTCTTGCCGGGGCGCTCGGGGTCGCCACCGCGCTCGGCGGAGAGCAGCCGCATGGCCTCGGCGTCGAGGCCGGAGACCTCGCCGAAGTGCGGGTCGGCCTCGACCGAGAAGTAGACGTCGCCCTCCAGCTCGTACGCCGCACCGGCGTCACGCAGGCGCTCGACGAGGGGCACGATGCCCGGTATGGCTTCGACCGCACCGATGTAGTGCTTCGGCGGAAGCATCCGCAGGGCGGTCATGTCCTCGCGGAACAGGGCGGTCTCGCGCTCCGCGAGCACGGTCCAGTCCTCACCGTCGCGCACGGCCCGCTCCAGCAGCGGGTCGTCCACGTCGGTCACGTTCTGGACGTAGTGAACCTGCCGCTTGGTGTCGAGCCACACGCGCTGTACGAGGTCGAACGCGTTGTAGGTCGCCGCATGACCCATGTGGGTCGCGTCGTACGGCGTGATGCCGCAGACGTAGATGCGGGCGACGGGACCGGGGTCAAGGGTGATCCGTCCGCCGGTCGCGGTGTCGTGGATCCGAAGGTCGCGGCCCTTGCCAGGCAGGGCGGGGACCTCAGAAGCGGGCCAGGCATGCATGTCATGAGCGTAACCGGACGGAGGTTCCGGATACGAACCGGATGGCGAATCGTGTCCGAAGACGCCTTCTTGACGGAAGTGGTCGGCACCAGTCGGCACGGGGCACGCCCGGCTGGGCGAGGTCGCGGGCCCGCACAGGTCCGGCCAGGTCGGGTGCGGTGAGGTCCGGTGAAGTCGCTCTCACCGGGTCCGTCAGACCGGTGGCCACGGGATGGCGGGCCACTGCCCGCTCGGCGCCGGGTGCAGACCGGTCCCCCGCAGCGCCTCGACACGGTCCCGTACGGCGTCCAGCTCGGCCGGGGTGATGAGCCCGCCCAGCCGGATAGCCAGCCCCGCCGTGGGCGCCAGCTCGGCGGCGAGCCGGTCCAGCACCAGCACCGCCTCGGCAGTGAGTGGCTCACCCGCCCAGCCCCAGAGCAGAGTGCGCAACTTGTCGTCGGCGTGGAAGGTGACACCGTGGTCGATGCCGTAGAGCCGGCCGCCCGGTGCGGGGAGCAGGTGGCCGCCCTTGCGGTCGCTGTTGTTGATCACCGCGTCGAGCACCGCGAGCCGCCGCAGCCGGGCGTCGTCCGCGTGCACCAGCAGGGCGGTCCGCCCCTCGCCCACGTCCGCGAGGCCCACGGCCTTCCAGCCGTCCTCCGGCTCCTCCCCCTCGACGAGGGCGAGCATGGGGCCGGCGTCCGGCTCCGCGTCGATCCACAGCTGGCACATGCCCTCGCCGTACGGGCCCCCGCGCAGCACCGTGGGCGGTACGAGTCCCCAGCCGGTGGTCTCCGAGACCTCCCAGGCGGCGACCTCGCGCTGGGCGAGGGTCCCGTCGGGGAAGTCCCACAGCGGTTGCTCCCCGGCCACGGGTTTGTAGACGCACTGGCGTTCCACGCCGTCGAGGGCGACCGTGCACCGCAGGACGGCGTTGGAGGCTCCGGGAACGCGGCCGAGGACGGTGAGCCGCCCCTCGGTGAGCAGGGTGACCAGGTCGGTGGCGGTCGTCATGCCCCGCGCCGGTATCCGTTCTGACGCGGGCACACGTGTCCTTCCGGGTCGAGCGGCAGGCTGCACAGCGGGCACGGCGGCCGTCCCGCGTGGACGACGTCCAGGGCGCGCTTGGCGAAGGCCCGGGCCTGGGCGCCGCTGAGGCGTACCCGGAGCATCGGCGGGCCGTTCTCCTCGTCCTGGAGAAGCCTTTCCTCGGCCGCCGCCAGGTCGTCCTCGGTCTCGACGTCGATCTCGACGAGGGCCTGCGCCTCGACGATCATGCACTGCTCGTCGCCGTCCCAGGCCAGGGCCATCGTGCCGACCCGGAACTCCTCCTCCACGGGGGCGTCGAGCGGCGCGGTGTCGGCGACCGTCATGGGGGCGACGGCGGGTACCGGCGAGTTGCCGCCGGTGCGGCGGACGACCTCGTCCAGCAGTTCGTCGATCCGCTCCGCGAGCGCGGCGACCTGGGTCTTCTCCAGGGCCACGCTGGTGACCCGGCCGCCGGCGGACGCCTGGAGGAAAAACGTACGGCGTCCAGGCAGCCCGACCGTGCCGGCCACGAATCGTTCCGGCGGGTCGTAGAGGAACACCTGACGGGACACGTCAGTTCTCCCTTGGGGAATCGACGGCGGACGGGGGCTGACCCCCGCCGCTCGGGGACGGGTGCCGCGAAAACCCTCGAACGGGCTCCCCACGGCCCGTCCACCCTATCGCCAGGAGCGATCACGGCGCCCCAGCGCCGCCCCCCACCTGGGCGTGCGATCCGTGGTCCGCTTCGTCGGCGGGGGTGGCGTCGGCGCCCATCCCGTGCTCGCGCGGGGCGAGCCCCGCCAGGTCCCCGGTGTCGCCGAGCCGCAGCAGGAAGGGGCGCAGCCGGGTGTAGCGGACGGCGGTGACCGAGCAGGGGTCGACGTGGATGCGCTGGAAGAGGTCGAGGTGCATGCCGAGCGCGTCGGCGACGACGGCCTTGATGATGTCGCCGTGCGAGCACAGCACGTAGACGGCGTCCTCGCCGTACTCGGCCTCGATGCGCGCGTTCCAGACGCGGACCGCGTCGACCGCGCGGTTCTGCATGGCGCGCATCGACTCGCCGCCCGGGAAGGCGGCGGCGGAGGGGTGCTGCTGCACGACCGACATCAGCGGCTCGTCGGAGAGTTCGGCGAGCTTGCGCCCCGACCAGTCGCCGTAGTCGCACTCGGAGAGGCCGTCCTCGACGTGCAGGGGAAGGCCGGGACGCGCGTCCATCAGCGGCTGAAGGGTCTCCCGGCAGCGCTGGAGTGGGCTGCTCACGGCGGCCACGAGGGGGAGGCCGGCGAGGCGGCCGGGGAGAGCGGCGGCCTGTTCGGCGCCGCGCTCGTCCAGTGAGACACCGGGGGTACGGCCCGCGAGCACCCCGGAGGTGTTGGCGGTGGAGCGTCCGTGGCGTACGAGGATCAGGGTGGGCATACCGGCCAGCCTAACGACCTCCGGTGGGGTCCCACGGGTGGGGCGAAGGTGTGCTTTAGGCCAGGGCAGGGAAGAATGCGCGCCGTGATTGTCGACTGTGCCATCTACCGGGACGGGCGCCGGACGGACGGCCCCGACGACTTCTCCGACGCGCTGGACCGGGCGCGGGCCGTGGGGGACGCCTTCCTCTGGATCGGGCTGCACGAGCCCACCGAGAAGGAGTTCAGCATGGTGACGAAGGAGTTCGGGCTGCATCCCCTGGCCGTGGAGGACGCCCTGTCCGCGCACCAGCGGCCCAAGCTGGAGATCTACGACGACTCGTTGTTCCTGGTGCTCAAGCCGATCGCCTACGAGCCGCACAGCGACAAGGTCAGCGCGGACGAGCTGATGGTGTTCGTGGGCGACTCGTTCGTGGTCACGGTCCGGCACGGTGAGAGCGCCCCGCTGGCGGACGTGCGCCGTCGGCTGGAGGCGGACCCCTCGGTGCTGCGGCAGGGGCCGACCGCCGTGCTGTACGCCGTCAGCGACTCGGTGGTGGACCACTACATAGACGTCGCGGGCGAACTGCAGATCGACCTGGAGGAGCTGGAGACCCAGGTGTTCGCGCCGAGCGGCAACGCCGAGTCCCAGCACACCGCGAGCCGCATCTACACCTTCAAGCGCCAGGTGATGGAGTTCCGCCGGGCCGCCGGCCCCCTGACGGCCCCGATGACCCGCCTCGCGGGTACCGGGGTGCCGTTCGTGCACGCGGAGTCGCAGCCCTTCTTCCGGGACGTCGGCGATCACCTCACCCGCGCCAACGAGCAGGTGGAGGGGCTGGACCGGTTGCTGTCCGACATCCTCTCGGCGCATCTGGCGCAGATGGGCGTCCGGCAGAACGACGACATGCGCAAGATCTCGGCCTGGGCGGCGATGGCCGCCGTGCCGACGATGGTCGCCGGCATCTACGGCATGAACTTCGACCACATGCCGGAACTCCACTGGGTGTGGTCCTATCCGGCGGTGATCGTGCTGATGGCCGGGGTGGTCTTCGGCCTGTACCGGCAGTTCAAGCGGCGCGGCTGGCTCTGACCCGGAACCCACGGCCCCCGGGGCCTCCCGCCCGGGCCGGGCGAACGATCAGGCGAACTCGGCGCCCACCACGGCGGGCGAGCCGAGGGCGTCGCGGCGCTCCGGCTCCGCGAGGCTGACCATCCGGCGCCAGCCGGCCAGCCGTTCGTACGCGTACATCGCGTGGATCCCGGCCGCCAGCGCCGCGGCCTTCGGCCGGGGCCAGCCGAGGAGGCGGCCCATGTGGGCCATGACCGCGAGGCTGACGTCGCGGTACACCCCGATCTCGGCGAGGGCGCACTCGCGCAGGACGCGATGGATCGTACGGCCGTGACCGGCGCGGGCGAGGCGGAGGAGTTCCTCGTGGCAGTAGGCGAGGTGGTTGTCCTCGTCGTGCGAGATCATCCGCACCGCGCGGCCGATGACGGGATCGTCGGCGAAGTACCTCAGCAGCAGGCGCATCTGCTCGGAGGCCCGCTGTTCGGTGACGCGGCTGTGGGCCAGATAGGTGATGATGTCCCGCTCCGCGAGCGGTTCCTCGCGCCTGAGCCGCTCATGGGCGAGGCCGATCCCCCGGCGCTCCAGCAGCATCGTGTAGTCGGTGTCGGCCGGGACCTCGGCGGCGCGCAGCCCGCGCTTCTTGAGCAGCGCGTGGAAGATGCGCCCGTGCTTGTCCTCGTCGGTACCGTGCCGGACGATCTTCGGGGCGAGAGCGCGCTGGCTCCCGGGTACGAGCGCGGCGATGCGGGCGTTCTCCCAGCCCCCCTGCGACTCACCGCCGGCGGCGATGGAGCAGAAGAGCCGGAACGACTCGTCGTCGTCGAGGATCTCCTGGAAGAGACTCTTTGCCGAGAGCATGGCTGCCACCTCCGTACCGGTGCCCGCAGATCGAGGCTGTCCCGCGGTTCCTGGTGGATCCGTGTGCGGCGTCGCACCCGCCAGGAGTCGCGGGACAGTCCCTCTCCGAAGTCAAAGGCTCCGCGGCGCTCCGGGCAACCGGAGCGGGCCGGAGCCCGCTCCGGCGGTGAGGCTCCGGCAACGCTGCGAGCGCGCGCCCAGCCCCGCGACACCGCGAGCCAACCCGGCTCAGGTCACTAGTCGGCGGCGCCGGAGCGCTCCAGTGCCTCCGTGCCGGCGCGCAGGGCGGCGATCCGCTCCTCCAGCGTGAAGCCGGCGGGGGCGAGCGTGAGGGTGGTGACGCCCGCCTCGGCGTAGGCGCGCATCCCGTCGGCGATCCGGTCGACCGGGCCGAGCAGGGTGGTCTGGTCGATCAGCCGGTGCGGAACCGCGGCTGCGGCGCCGCTCTTGTCCCCGCCGAGGTACTTGTCCTGGATCTCGGCGGCTTCCTTCTCGTACCCCATGCGCTGGGCGAGCTGGTTGTAGAAGTTCTGCTGCCTGCTGCCCATGCCACCGACGTAGAGCGCGGTGTACGGGCGGAACATGTCCGCGAGGCCCTGTACGTCGTCGCCGACCGCCAGCGGGACGGTCGGGCAGACGTCGAAGCCCTCCAGGGGGAGCCCGGCCTTCTCGCGGCCCGCCCGCAGGTGCCGCAGCGCGGTCTCCTCCAGGTGCTCGGCGGACGGGAAGATCAGCAGGGCGCCGTCCGCGATCTCGCCGGTCTGCTCCAGGTTCTTCGGGCCGATGGCGGCGATGTAGAGCGGGATGTGCTCGCGCTGCGGGTGGACCGTCAGCTTGATCGGCTTGCCGGGGCCGCCGGGCAGCGGCAGGGTCCAGTGCTGTCCTTCGTACGAGAGCCGCTCACGGGCCATCGCCTTGCGGACGATGTCGACGTATTCGCGGGTGCGGGCCAGCGGCTTGTCGAACTTGACGCCGTACCAGCCCTCGGAGACCTGCGGCCCCGAGACGCCGAGACCCAGGCGGAAGCGGCCGCCCGAGAGGGAGTCGAGGGTGGCCGCAGTCATGGCGGTCATGGCGGGCTGACGGGCCGGGATCTGCATGATCGCGGAGCCCACGTCGATGGACTCGGTCTGCGCCGCGACCCAGGTGAGCACGGTCGGCGCGTCGGAGCCGTACGCCTCCGCCGCCCAGCAGACGTCGTAGCCGAGGCGGTCAGCCTCCTGCGCGACGGCGAGGTTGTCGGCGTCCATGCCCGCGCCCCAGTAACCGAGATTGATGCCGAGCCGCATATCCGCTCCCCTTACTGATCAGTAACGTCTCTGTTCGCCGGACTCTAGCGCGGTGCGGCGCCGTCCGGCAGGGGCGGGCGGCACCCCTGCCGTCCACAGGCTTCCCCGCTCCGGGGGCCCGGACAGTAATCTCTGCGCCCATGGAGCAGAGGCATCTCGGCCGTACCGGCCTTCGTGTGTCACGGATCGGGCTCGGCACCCTAACCTGGGGCCGGGACACCGACGAGCACGACGCCGCGGACCAGTTGAAGGCCTTCTGGGACGCGGGGGGCACTCTGGTCGACACCGCGGACGCGTACGGGGGCGGGGAGGCGGAGTACCTCCTCGGGCGGCTCCTGGGCGGGCTGGTGCCCCGGGAGGACCTCGTGGTGGCCACGAAGGCGGGCAGCGTGCGCGATCCCTACCGCAGGTTCAACGGTTCGCGCGGCCACCTGCTGGCCGCGCTCGACGCGTCCCTGGAGCGGCTCGGCACGGATTACGTCGACCTGTGGCAGGTGCACGCCTTCGATCCGGTGACCCCGCTGGAGGAGACGCTCCAGGTGCTGGACCTGGCGGTCTCCTCCGGCCGGGTGCGGTACGCCGGGGTGTCCAACTTCTGCGGCTGGCAGCTGGCGAAGGCGGCCACCTGGCAGCTCGCGGCGCCCGGAGCGCGCACCCGGCTGGCGAGTACGCAGATGGAGTACTCCCTGCTGCAACGCGGCGTGGAGCGCGAGGTGCTGCCCGCCGCGCTCGACCTCGGGGTGGGACTGCTGCCCTCGTCCCCGCTGGGGCGAGGGGTCCTGACCGGTAAGTACCGCACGGGCACCCCGTCGGGTTCGCGCGGGGCCTCCGAACAGTTGGCGCCCTTCGTGGAGCCGTACCTCGACGACGCGGCGAGCCGGATCGTCGAGGCGGTCGCCACGGCGGCGGACGGGCTCGCCACCACCCCACTACAGGTCGCGCTCGCCTGGGTGCGCGACCGGCCTGGCGTGGCCGCCCCGGTCGTCGGCGCGCGCAACGCGCAGCAGCTCACCGAGGCTCTGTCGGTGGAGACGCTTACGCTTCCTGACGAGATCTGCCAGGCGCTCGACGACGTGTCGGCGCCCGTGCACCGTTATCCGGACCAGGACTGGAGCACGCTGTGACTGCGCTTCCCCGGGGGGAAACCCCGGGCCACTCGGCCGAGGACCGCTCGGACCTGCCCGTGGACCGCTCGGAGGGCTCTTCGGAGGGCTCTTCGGAGGACCGCTCAAGCCCGCCCGACGACGGCTCGGGCAGTCCGGACGACACCACCGAGGGCGCCCCCGACGTTGCGGTGAGCGGCTCCGAGGACGGTTCCGAGGACGGTTCCGAGGACGGTTCCGAGGACGGCGAGGTTCTGGAAGGGGCATCGGGCGGGTCCGCCTCCGGCGTAACCCCGGGCGAGGCGGGTGACGCCACCGCGGTCTCCGAGGCGCAGGCCGAACTCGCGGCCCAGCGTGAGCTGCGCAAGCGCATCGAGCAGCGGAAGGCCGAGAAGGCCGGTCCGATCGCCGCGGGGACCGGGCTGAGCGGCACGGCCGCGCAGCTGCTGGCCGCCGTCCGGGCGGTGGAGAGCGGCGAGAAGACCGCCTCCGGGTTCTACGAGGCGCCCGCCGCCCCGGTGACGCGCCCGGCCGCCCCTGTGGCGGACCAGCCCCGCACGCACCTCCCCCGGCCCGCCCACGCCGCCCCCGCGGTGCGGGAGGCGCCCGAGGAGGCCGTGGAGGCGGTACGCACGGTGCTCACCCGGGCGGGCGCCCCCGCCGGCCTGGCTCCCGACGCCGCCCGGACACTGGGCGAGCAGGCGGCCGAGGTGCTGCGGCAGGACCCCTGGCAGCTGCTGGCCCTCCCCGGGGTGCGCCCCGAGCAGGCGGACGGGTTCGCCCGCGCCCTGTTGGGCCCCGAGTGCGGGCCCGACGACGAACGCCGGACCGCCGCGCTGGTGGGCTGGCTGCTGGAACAGGCCGCCGTGCGCGGCCACACGGCCCTGGACGTCGTCGCGGTACGGGCCGCGCTGGCCGGACACGGGGTGACCGACCCGGCGACGGCCGTGGAGGACGCGGTGGCCGAGGGGGTCGCGCTGCTCTTCGAGGAGGGCGTGGACCCGGCCGGGACCGAGGAATTCGGCGACGAACCCGCAGAGGACGAGTCCGTCGCCGGGGACACCGATGAGGAGGCCACCGGCGCCGGCGGTGGCGCCGCCAGTGACGAGGAGGCGGGCCCGGCGCTGCTCGGGCTCGACCGGTACGCCCTGGCGGAGGAGAGCCTCGCGGACGGGCTGGGCCGACTGGCCAACGCGTGCGAGAAGGCCACCGACTGGACGGACGCGGCCTCGGCCGCCCCCTCTCCCTCGGCCGCGGAGCTGATCCGGGCGGTCGCCGGTGCGGGTCTGGTCGTCCACTCCGGAGGCGAGGCGGCCCGTGCCGAACCCGCCGCCCTGCTGGCCGCGACCCGTGGGCTGGGCCTGCGCGCGCTGGGCGCCACGCACACCGCGGACGGCCGCCGCCGACTGGCGGCCGGGGCCGGGCACCCCGACGCGGCCGTCACGCTCGCCGGGCTGCTCTCCGGTACCGAGGGACCGGGACGGGACGCGGAGGGGGCCCTGGCGCTCGACCTGCTGGTGGTTCTGGACGCCCCGCAGCTGGACGTGGAGACCGCCGCGGCGCTCGTGGAAGCCCTCGCGGACGGTACGCGGCTGGTGCTGAGCGGTGACCCCGGAGTGCTGGGTTCGGCCGGTGCGGGGCGCGTCTTCGCGGACGTGCTCGCCGCGCGCGCCTGCCCGCAGGTGATCTCCCGCACACCCGACCCCGGGCCCCTCGGTGAGCTGGTCTCCGGGATCGGCATCGGTGAGCTGAACCAGGTCGAGGCACCGGGCAAGGAAGTGGTGATCGTGCCGGTGCGGGACGCGGGCGAGGCCGTGCACCGCACCGTGCAGCTGGTCGCCGACTCCGTACCGCGCGCGTTCGGGATCGACGCGGCGGACACCCGCGTGATCACCGTGGGCCACGGTGGCTCGGCGGGCACCCGGGCGCTGAACGCAGCGCTCAAGGAGCGCCTCAACCCCGGGCCCGGTCGCTTCGGCGGCTTCGACCCGGGCGACCGGGTGGTCCACGTTCCCGCGCCGGGCCGGGCCGTTCCCGGCGTCGTGGTCTCGGCCGACGCCGAGGGGCTGCGTCTGGACTGCGAGGGCACCGCGGTGGTCGTGCCGCAGGGCCGGGTCGCTTCGGCGGTCCGGCACGGCTGGGCGCTCAGCGCCCACCAGGCGGCGGGGACGCGCTGGCCGGCCGCCGTCGTCGTGCTCCCGGGGGACGCGGCGAGAGGCCTCAGCAGGCCCTGGGTGTACACCGCGTTCAGCCGCGGCGAGCGTCACCTCTCCGTGGTGCACGGTGTGGACCAGGCGCTGCCCAGGGCCGTCGCCGAGATCCCCGCACAGGAGCGCACCACGCGCCTGCGCGCCCTCCTGGAGGCCCTGCCGGCGCCGGACGCGCCCGGCGCGCCCTCCTGAGCGCGCTGGGCGCGCCGCGAGCGCCCTGCGCGCTCGGCCTCCCTGTGGCACCCGCCTTCGGGGTCCGGACAGACCGGTGGCCCGGTGCTCCGCGCACCGGGCCACCGGGCCACCGGGCCTTCCGTTCCGTGGACCGACGGGGCCGTCCGGCCCCGGACGGCCGTCAGGCGCCGCCGGCCATGAGGTCGCCGTCGTGCACGTCGTCCACGTCGTCCACGTCGTCCACATCGGCTCCGTGCAGGTCGTCGTCGAAGACCGAGCTGACGTCGAACCGGCAGACCACCAGCTCGGGGTCCACGTCCTCGAAGGGCGACCCCAGCCACTCCCCCGGCTCGCCGGCTTCCTCCGCCGCGGCGACCCAGAGTGTCGAGTCCCCCTCGGCCAAGCCGAACTCCTTGTGCCGGGAGGCGATCTCGTCGGGTTCGTACTCGCCGAACAGCACGCCGAGCGCGGCGTGGACGCTCGCACCGACGACGGCGGCGTGACCGGTGTCGAGATCGTCCGGGTCGGCGTCCGCGAGCCGCTGCGCCTGGGCGAGCAGCCGCTGCGGTTCCACCACCGCGTAGTCGCGCCGGATCAGCACGCTGAGCGCGTTCGGCTCGGCCGGTCCGGCGTACGGGGGCAGGGAGTCGTCCGCGCCCGGGATCTCGAAGGGGGTCACCTCGTCGTGTCGTTCGTAGAGGAGTTCGTCGTAGACCTCGGCGGCGGCGGCGAGAGCGTTGAACGCTTCGTACACGGCGGGGTCCTCGTCCCCGCTACGGCGTTCGACCGCGTCGAGGTGACGGTCGATCGCGGCTTTGACCGCTTCGGCGGCGGCACGTACCTCGGCAGCGGTGGGCTGCGCAGCATCAGACATGAGGCAGACGCTATCCGTACCTGGGCTCTGCCCGCACAATAGATGCGATGCCGGAATACGAATTTGTCGACGTGTACGTGCCGCGCGGGGTCTCCCGCAAGGATGCGGCCCGACTTTTGACCGACCACGCGGAGTACGGGCACTGGGAACTGGACCGCCTGACGCTGCGCCACGACGGCAGCCGAAGGGTGCGGCTGCGGCGGAGGATCATCCGTCAGCTCAGAGCCACCTGGTGAATGCCGGGAGCGGGCCCCGCAGCCGCGGGACCCGCTCCTCTTCCTCATGCCCGGCACCCGGCCGGCAGTCCTTCCGGCCGGGTGCCGGGCGGGCTCGCACGCCCCGGACCTGCCCTGTCCGAAGGACCCTTCCGGTCCCGGCCGGGACGGGGGCCGTCCCGGCCGGCTACTGCCGTGACGGGACAGAGCCCGCCGGGAAGGCCACTACGCCGCGCTGCGCGAGCGGCGGTAGAACACCGCTCCGGCGCCGGCGAGCAGCATGCCCGCGCTGGCCGGAATCAGCATCCCGAGGTCACCGGCACCGGTCTCCGCGAGCTGCGGAGGGGTGTGCACCTCGGGGGCGGGCGGCTCGTGGGCCGGCGGGGCAACGGGCACCTCGGGCGTGACCGGGACCTCCGGCACGACGGGCGGCGGGACGTACGTGGCGTCGTTGACGCAGTCGTTGCCGAAGACCGGGTTGAGCAGTCCCACGACGTCCACGGAGTTGCCGCAGGCGTTGACCGGGATGTCGATCGGCGCCTGGACGCTGTTGCCGGAGAGGATGCCGGGAGAACCCTGCGCCACCCCCTCCGCCGTGGCGCCGGAGCCACCGCCAGCCTTCGTGGAGTCGGTGGCGCGGTGCCTGCCGGTCCCCGAGGAGGTGTCCCGCCCCTGGTGCGCCGAGGTGTCTCCGGCGCCGGCGTGCGTGCCGCCGGTCCCCGCTCCGCGGCCGCTCACGGAGTCGCCCTGCGACACGTTCGCGCAGCTGTTTCCGAATGCCGGGTTGAGCAGACCGATGACGTCGACGGAGTTTCCGCAGACATTGACCGGAACCTCGATCGGAATCTGGATGCTGTTCCCCGAAGCCACCCCCGGGGAATTCGTCGCGGCGGCCGCCGCGCCGGAGTCGGCTTGCGCGTAACCCCCGCCGAGTGCGAGCACTCCGCCCGCCGCCGCCATGGTGATCAGGCCTTTACGAGTGACCTGTCGCATAGGTTTTTCCTGCCTTCTGCACTTCCGAATTACCCCCGGACACGACCGTGCGAGGGCCGAATGCCGGTCGGCCCCGGAGCGCATGGCGCGCGCTCCGGGGCCGACCGGGCTCAAACCCTTACGGGTTGACGCTCAACGTCAGGCGTTGACGCAGGTGTTGCCGAAGGCCGGGTTCAGGAGCCCGATCACGTCGATCGTGTTGCCGCACACGTTCACCGGAACGTGGACGGGGACCTGGATGACGTTGCCCGAGATGACACCGGGGCTGCCGATGGCGGCACCCTGGGCACCCGCGTCGGCAACGGCCATGCCGGCGCCCGCGAGCACGAGTCCACCGGTGACAGCCGCAGCGGCGGCAATCTTCTTGATCATTGTTCCTCCTCGTTGGAAATGCGGTCCCAGCCGCGGACCGCATCACCTGTAACGAGGAGAAAATCAGAGGGCTACGAGCCCAACCCTCCTTTCACTCTTTCCGGTGAGGCCCGGACAGGCGGGCGAATTACGTCACCGGGGAGCGGGCAGAGGTGCGAGTGCGGCTCAGCTGTGGTCGATGAACCGGTCCAGCACCCGTACACCGAACTGCAGGCCGTCCACCGGGACGCGCTCGTCCACGCCGTGGAACATGCCGGCGAAGTCGAGCTCCGGCGGCAGCTTGAGCGGGGCGAAGCCGAATCCCCGGATGCCGAGGTCGTCGAAGGACTTGGCGTCCGTACCGGCCGACAGCATGTACGGCACGGCCCGTGCGATCGGGTCCTCGGCCACCAGGGCCTTCTGCATGGCGTCCACGAGGGCGCCGTCGAAGGTCGTCTCCAGCGCCTTGTCCGCGTGTACGTCCTCGCGCCGCACGTTCGGGCCGAGGATCCGGTCGATGTCGGCGAGGAACTCCTCCTCGTACCCGGGCAGGAAGCGGGCGTCCACGTGGGCGGTCGCCTGGCCCGGGATGACGTTGACCTTGTAGCCCGCACCGAGCTGCGTCGGATTGGCCGTGTTGCGCAGGGAGGCCCCGATGAGCTTGGCGATACCGCCCAGCTTCGCGAGGGTCTCGTCCATGTTCTCCGGGTCCAGCTCGGTTCCCAGCGCGTCGGAGAGCTCGTCCAGGAAGTGGCGCAGGGTCTTGGTGACCCGGACCGGGAACTGGTGGCGCCCCAGCCGGCCGACCGCCTCGGACAGTTCCGTGATGGCGTTGTCCTTGTGGATCATCGAACCGTGCCCGGCGGTGCCGTCCACGGTCAGCTTCATCCAGTGCATGCCCTTCTGGGCCGTCTCCACCAAGTAGAGGCGCAGCTGCTCGTTGACGGTCAGGGAGAAGCCGCCGACCTCGCTGATGGCCTCGTTGACGCCCTCGAAGAGCCCCGGGTGCTTGTCGACGAGGAAGCGGGCGCCGTACGTGCCGCCGGCCTCCTCGTCCGCGAGGAACGCCAGCACGATGTCACGCGGGGGCTTGCGCCCGCTGCGCATCCGCTCGCGGACGACCGCGAGCGTCATGGCGTCCATGTCCTTCATGTCGACCGCGCCGCGTCCCCAGACGCAGCCGTCCGCGATCTCGCCGGAGAACGGGTCGTGGGTCCAGTCCGCCGCGTTGGCCGGGACGACGTCCGTGTGTCCGTGGATGAGGAGCGCGGGCCGGGAGGGGTCCTCGCCCTCGATCCGGGCCACGGTCGACGCGCGGCCCTTGTGCGATTCGAAGATCTGTGGTTCCAGCCCGACCTCGGCGAGCTTCTCCGCGACGTACTCCGCGGCGAGCCGCTCGCCGGGGCCGGAGTGGTCCCCGTAGTTGCTGGTGTCGATCCGGATCAGCTCACGACAGAGGTCCACGACCTCGTTCTCGGCGTTGCCGGTCTTACCGGACGGACCTGCCTGGGAGGCGCTGCTCTCGCTCACACTGATTCCTTCCACTGTCACGGTGGTGCTCCCCCTCATCCTCGCGCGCCCGCCCGGCACAGCCCAAGGCCGTCCCCCCGACGTCACGCGCTCGTCACACACGCCGCTCACCGGCACTCACCGGCGGTGGGCGCGGGGACCTCGCCGGGAGCGAGCGGGGGTGAGCCGGGGGCGTGATCGAGCACCCCCGAATGTTTGCTATTGTTTTCCACGTCGGAACGGGACGGGAACAACAGCCCCGGGAACGACAGACACCTTGTCCGGGTGGCGGAATGGCAGACGCGCTAGCTTGAGGTGCTAGTGCCCTTTATCGGGCGTGGGGGTTCAAGTCCCCCCTCGGACACCAACGGAAGACCCCAGTTCATCTGGGGTCTTCCTGTTTTTCCGGCGTGCGCACCGGTCCGTGGGTCCCCCCGCCCCCCTGTCCGCGCTCAGCCGGAATCCTGCCGCGTGGGGGCCGGCACGTCCTGCGTGGCGGCCCAGGAGGCGAGCAGGCGGAGGCCCTCCTCGGAGGGGGAGCCCGGTTCCGCGGTGTAGACGGTGAGGGTCAGGCCGGGTTCGGCGGCCATCTCCAGTCCTTCGTAGGCGAGGGTCAGCGCGCCGACGACCCCGTGGTGGTAGCGCTTGGTACCGGTGCCGTGGTGGCGGACGTCGTGGGCGCCCCAGCGGGTGCGGAACTCGTCGCTGCGGGTGGAGAGCTCGCCGACGAGGTCGTGCAGGTCCTTGTCGTGGGGGTTGCGGCCGGCCTCGGTGCGCAGGATGGCCACGGTGATGTCGGCGGCGACTTCCCAGTCGGGGTAGAAGCGGTGGGACGCGGGGTCCAGGAAGGCGAAGCGGGCGAGGTTGGCCTGGTTTCCCGGCGAGGCGTGGACGTCGCCGTAGAAGGCCCGGGCCAGCGGGTTCTCGGCGAGGATGTCCATGCGGCCGTTGCGGACGAACGCGGGACCGGCGGTGATCGCGTCCAGCGTCCACCGCAGGCTGCTGTGCGGGGTCCACTGCCGTGCGGTCCGCCGTCGCCGGGGGCGGCTGAGGGCGTCGGTACCGTCTGCGGCCTGGGCCAGACGCAGCAGGTGGGCGCGCTCGGCGTCGTCGAGGCGGAGGGCCCGGGCGACGGCGGCGAGTACGGCCGGGGAGGCGCCGGCGAGGTTGCCGCGCTCCAGCTTGGCGTAGTATTCCACGCTCATGTCGGCCAGAGCCGCGACCTCGCTGCGGCGCAGCCCCGGGACGCGGCGCCGGGTGCCGGAGGGCAGCCCCGCCCGCTCGGGGCTGATCTTCGCGCGCCGCGAGGTGAGGAACTCACGGGCTTCCTTCTGAGGGTCCACTCTTCGACGGTACGTGCCCCGGTGCCGGTGTGGGATGCACTGCCGGTACACCCCTGGCGTCGGCGGCGGCCGACGTGGGGTCCGAGCGTGCACCCGGGCCTGTGGCGTACCTTGTGGGATGCCCTGAGCGCCGCGCGGTAGCGCCGGTGGCTCTCCCCGGGCGAGAGCGCCGCGCGGTAGCGCCGGTGGCTCTCCCCGGGCGCCGCCGGTGTACCGCCCCAGTAGTCCGTCCCAGCCGTCCGCCACCGGAAAGGCCGCCCGATGCCCTGCCCCGCCTCCCTGCGACCGTCGTCCGCGCCGGCGGCCGGGGTCCTCGCCGTACGGCTGCCGGGGGGCGTCCGGTGAGGGGGCGCCGGAGGTCCACCGCCTCACCGCTCCCGCAGCGGGAGGGCGTCGATCCCGTGCGGGTGCGGCTGCCGGTGGACTCCGAGGGTGCCTGGGCGACGGTGGGCGACCATCTGCGGGAGCGGTTCGGGGCCGCGGTCGGGGTGGCGCGGGTGGAGGCCATGCTGGCGGAGGGGCTGTTCGTCGGGGCGGACGGCCTGCCGGTGTCGGGGAACCGGGCGTACGAGAGCGGGCTCGGCCTCTGGTTCCACCGGGAGTTCGCGCCCGAGGAGCCGGTGCCGTTCCCCATCGGCGTGGTCCACCGCGACGAGCACGTCGTGATCGCCGACAAACCGCACTTCCTCGCCACCACCCCGCGCGGCCGGCACGTGACGCAGACGGCGGTGGCGCGGCTCCGGCACGAGCTGGGGCTGCCGCACCTCCAGCCCGCGCACCGGCTGGACCGGCTGACGGCGGGCCTGGTGCTGTTCGTCGTACGTCCCGAGGACCGGGGGGTGTACCAGACGCTCTTCCGGGACCGGTTGGTGCGCAAGGAGTACGAGGCCGTGGCCGGGTACGACCCGGAAGTGGCACTCCCCAGGACCGTGCGGAGCCGGATCGTGAAGGAGCACGGGGTGGTGGCCGCGCGCGAGGAGTCCGGCGAGCCGAACAGCGAGAGCCGGGTGGAGCTGCTGGAGCACCGGGACGGGCTGGGCCGCTACCGCCTGCGCCCGGCCACCGGGCGCACCCACCAACTGCGTCTGCACATGAGCCTGTTGGGGCTTCCGCTGGTCAACGACCCCCTCTATCCGGTGGTGGAGCCGGAGGGCGCCCCGGACGACTGGTCCCGCCCCTTGCAACTCCTGGCGCGGGCGCTGGAGTTCACCGATCCGGTCACGGGCGAGCCACGCCGCTTCAGGAGCGGGCTGCGGCTCTCCGCGTGGCCGGACCGGTGATCGGGCTGTTCGCGGGTCAGTGACCGCGTGCGATCCACTCGTCCAGGTGCGGGGCCTCCGCGCCGATGGTGGTGGAGTCGCCGTGTCCGGTACGGACGGTGGTGTCCGCCGGGAGGGCGAGCAGCCGGTCCCTGATCGAGTCGACGATCGTCGGGAAGTGCGAGAACGACCGCCCGGTGGCGCCGGGGCCGCCCTGGAAGAGGGTGTCCCCGGTGAAGACCGTGGCCAGCTCGGGGGCGTAGAGGCAGACCGCGCCCGGGGCGTGGCCCGGGGTGTGCAGGACGGTCAGCCGGATGCCCGCGACCTCGATCTCCTGGCCGTCCGTCAGCTCGCCGTCCGGCGTGCGGTCGGGGTGGGTCTGCTTCCACAGCGGCAGGTCGTCCGGGTGGAGCAGGACCGGGGCGCCGGTGGCGTCGGCGAGGGCCGGCGCCGCGTCGATGTGGTCGTTGTGCGCGTGGGTGGAGACGATGGCGCGCAGCGTCCGTCCGCCGAGGGCGGTCAGGATGGCTCGGGCGTCGTGGGCGGCGTCGATGACGATCGCCTCGTGGTCGTCGCCGACGATCCAGACGTTGTTGTCGACGTCCCACTCTCCGCCGTCGAGGGCGAACGTGCCGGAGGTGGTCAGGTGGTCGATGCGGGCGGCCATCAGAAGACCACCACCGAACGCAGCACGTCGCCGTCGTGCATCCGCTCGAAGGCGCGCTCGACGTCACCGATGCCGATGGTCTCGGTGACGAAGGCGCCGAGGTCGATCCGGCCCTGCTGGTGCAGGTCGACGAGCATCGGGAAGTCGCGGGAGGGCAGGCAGTCGCCGTACCAGGAGGACTTCAGCGAGCCGCCGCGGCCGAACACGTCGAGGAGGGGGAGTTCGAGGCGCATCCCGGGCGTGGGGACGCCGACGAGGACGACGGTACCGGCCAGGTCGCGGGCGTAGAACGCCTGCTCGTAGGTCTCGGGGCGGCCGACCGCCTCGATGACGACGTCGGCGCCGTTGCCGCCGGTGAGGGCGCGGATCGCCTCGACGGGGTCGTTGTCACGGGAGTTGACGGTGTGCGTGGCACCCATCTTCTTCGCGGTCTCCAGCTTGCGGTCGTCGATGTCCACGGCGATGATCTTCGCCGCGCCCGCGAGCCGTGCGCCCATGACGGCCGCGTCACCGACGCCGCCGCAGCCGATGACCGCGACGGAGTCGCCCCGGCCCACCTCGCCCGTGTTGATGGCCGCGCCGATTCCCGCCATGACTCCGCAGCCGAGCAGACCGGCGACGGCCGGGGAGACCGCGGGGTCGACCTTGGTGCACTGTCCGGAGGCCACCAGGGTCTTCTCCGCGAACGCGCCGATGCCCAGCGCCGGGGAGAGCTCGGTGCCGTCGAGCAGCGTCATCCTCTGCTTGGCGTTGTGGGTGTCGAAGCAGTACCAGGGGCGTCCGCGCAGACAGGCGCGGCACTGACCGCAGACGGCGCGCCAGTTCAGGATGACGAAGTCGCCGGGGGCGACGTCCGTGACGCCCTCGCCCACCGACTCCACGACGCCCGCCGCCTCGTGGCCGAGGAGGAAGGGGAACTCGTCGTTGATGCCGCCCTGCTTGTAGTGAAGGTCGGTGTGGCAGACACCGCACGCCTGGATCTTCACCACGGCCTCACCGGGTCCGGGGTCGGGGATCACGATCGTCTCGACCCGCACCGGCTCGTTCTTCCCCGGTGCGACGACCCCTTGCACCTGCTGCGGCATCCCTGGTCTCCTTCTGTGTGGCGGCCTTGAGCCCTGCGACGTCCGACCGCTGTCCGAAGATCGAACGCGGACCACGGTACGCGCTGCGGGGTGGCCCGGCGCAGACCTGGGCGGGGGATCAGGGCGCGAGTACGTCCAGTTCGTCCAGGGCGCCGTGCGCGATCTCGCGGGTGAGCCGCTCGGCGGCCTCCGTGTCCCCCTCGCGTACCGCCTCGGCGACCCTGACGTGCAGGGTCACGGCGGCCGGGTCGGGGTCCTCGAACATCACCTGGTGGTGGGTCCGGCCGGCCAGGATCTCGGCGACGACGTCCCCGAGCCGGGCGAACATCTCGTTGCCCGAGGCGTTCAGCACCACCCGGTGGAAGGCGATGTCGTGACGGAGGTACTCCTCCAGCCGCTGGCCGCGCGAGGTCTCGACCATGCCGAGGGCGCACTCGGTGAGGGCCGCGCACTGCGCGGCGGTGGCGTGCCGGGCGGCGAGGGAGGCGGCGACCGGCTCGATCGCGGACCGGAGCACGGTCAGCGAGCGGAGCTGGCGCGGGCGGTCGGCGCCGGCCAGTCGCCAGCGGATGACGCGGGGGTCGAAGACGTTCCACGCCTCGGTGGGGCGAACGGTCACGCCGACCCGGCGCCGGGACTCGACGAGGTGCATCGACTCCAGCACGCGGACCACCTCGCGGACGACGGTGCGGGAGACCTCGAACCGCTGGGCGATCTCGTCGGTGCGCAGGACGTCTCCCGGCCGGCGCTCCCCCGAGGTGATCTCCAGACCCAGGGCGTCCAGCACGTGCGTATGGAGCCCCTGGCTCGGCGTGGTCATGGGGCAAGGGTACGGGGCGATTTGGGGACACTGCGGGCGGCCTGCGGCGGGGAGCGCGCCCGGGCGGTGTGACCTTAGGGGGCCGGGGAAGGCGCCGGATGCCGGTGCGGGTGCGAAGGACTGGGCGAACCCGGAGGTCGATAAGTACGACGTTTACGTCACATCCCCTTGAATAAGTACGACCTAATGGGTTTCAGTAGCGCGACGGACCGATGTCGAAGAAGACAGCGAGGCACCAATGAGCACCCCTCACGTCGTCGTGGTGATGGGCGTGGCAGGGACCGGCAAGACAACGATCGGCCCCCTGCTCGCCACCGCACTGGGCGTCCCGTACGCCGAGGGCGACGACTTCCACCCCGAGGCGAACATCGCCAAGATGTCCGCCGGCACCCCGCTGGACGACGCGGACCGCTGGCCCTGGCTCGACTCCATCGGGCAGTGGGCGCACGGCCGGGCCGGACTGGGCGGAGTCGTCGCCTGCTCCGCGCTCAAGCGCGCCTACCGCGACCGGCTGCGGGGCGAGGCACCGGATGCCGTCTTTCTGCACCTGACCGGAGACCGCGCCCTCATCGAGGGGCGGATGTCCGCGCGCAAGGGCCATTTCATGCCGACCGCACTGCTCGACTCGCAGTTCGCCACCCTCCAGCCGCCGGAGGCGGACGAGGCGGGCGTCGAGGTCGACGTGGTCGGCACCCCTGAAGAGATCACCGAACGTGCCGTCGCCGCGCTGCGCCGGCTCGCGAGTTAAGGACCCCTCACCGTGACCAGTCTCAGCGTCGAGACGTTGGCAGCGGATGCCGTCGATCCCATCACCTCCGCGGGCAACGCGCAGTTGGGGATCGCCGTCGTCGCGGGCATCGCCGTCATCGTCCTGCTCATCACCAGGTTCAAGCTGCACGCCTTCCTGGCGCTCACCATCGGCTCGCTGGCGCTCGGCTCCTTCGCCGGGGCTCCGCTCGAGAAGACGATAGCCAGCTTCACGGCGGGGCTCGGCTCCACCGTCGCGGGCGTCGGCGTCCTCATCGCGCTCGGCGCGATACTCGGCAAGCTGCTCGCCGACTCCGGCGGCGCGGACCAGATCGTGGACACCATCCTCGCGAAGGCGAGCGGCCGGGCGATGCCCTGGGCGATGGTGCTGATCGCCTCCATCATCGGCCTGCCGCTCTTCTTCGAGGTCGGCATCGTGCTACTGATCCCGGTGGTGCTGCTCGTCGCCAAGCGCGGCAACTACTCCCTGATGCGGATCGGCATCCCGGCGCTCGCGGGTCTCTCCGTGATGCACGGGCTGATCCCCCCGCACCCCGGCCCGCTCGTCGCCATCGACGCACTCGACGCCAACCTCGGTGTCACGCTGGCCCTCGGTGTGGTGGTCGCCATTCCGACGGTGATCCTCGCCGGACCGGTCTTCTCACGGGTCGCCGCCCGCTGGGTGGACATCAAGGCGCCCGAGCGCATGGTTCCCGAGCGCGCCTCCGAGGAGCTTGAGCACCGCCCGAGCTTCGGCGCGACGCTGGCCACCGTGCTCCTGCCGGTCGTCCTCATGCTGGCGAAGGCCCTGGTCGACATCGTCGTGGACGACCCGGAGAACGGCGTCCAGAAGGTCACTGACGTCATCGGCTCCCCGCTGATCGCGCTGCTCGCCGCCGTGATCGTCGCCATGTTCACGCTGGGCCGGGCCGCCGGGTTCACCAAGGACCGGCTGTCCGGCACCGTCGAGAAGTCGCTCGCCCCGATCGCGGGCGTGCTGCTGATCGTCGGCGCGGGCGGCGGCTTCAAGCAGACTCTGATCGACGCCGGTGTGGGCCGGATGATCCTGGAGTTCTCCGAGGACTGGTCGATCCCCGCGCTGCTGCTCGGCTGGCTGATCGCGGTCGGTATCCGGCTCGCGACCGGTTCGGCGACGGTGGCGACCATTTCGGCGGCCGGCCTGGTCGCCCCGCTGGCGGCCGACATGTCGACCGCGCACGCCGCTCTGCTGGTCCTCGCGGTCGGCGCGGGCTCGCTCTTCTTCAGCCACGTCAATGACGCGGGCTTCTGGCTGGTGAAGGAGTACTTCGGGATGGACGTCGGTCAGACCGTCAAGACCTGGTCGGTGATGGAGACCATCATCTCCGTCTGCTCGCTGGTCTTCATCCTGCTCCTCTCCCTGGTGTTGTAGGGCCCCACGCGGGTTCCTGACGGCCCCCGCCCCTGCCGCCCAGGGTCCCCGCCGAGCGCTGACGCTCCCGGCGGGACCGCAGGCGCTCGACCGATCCGGTACGCATGCCCCGGCGTGCTTCCGGATCGGCGGGCGCCTTCGTGCTGTGGGCGGCCCGTGGGAACGCGGTCGTCGCGGACGCGGTCCGCACGGACCCGACCCCGATCCGCCGGAGACCACCGGGCCCGGTGAACCGCAGAGGTGCCGGGCCCGTCAGGTCAGGCCAGGGCCGCAGCGGCCGCCCGTCCCGCGGTACGCCCGGAGAAGATGCAGCCGCCGAGGAACGTGCCCTCCAGCGAGCGGTAGCCGTGCACCCCGCCGCCGCCGAAGCCGGCCGCCTCCCCTGCCGCGTACACCCCGGGGAGCGGTGAGCCGTCCGCCGTCAGCACCCGGGAGGAGAGGTCCGTCTCCAGCCCGCCGAGGGATTTGCGGGTGAGGATGTTCAGCCGGACGGCGATCAGGGGTCCGGCCTCCGGATCCAGGATGCGGTGGGGCTTCGCCGTGCGGATGAGCTTGTCCCCGAGGTACGTACGCGCCCCGCGGATCGCCGTGATCTGAAGGTCCTTGGTGAACGGGTTGGCGATCTCGCGGTCGCGCGCGGTGATCTCGCGGCGCAGCTCGTCCTCGTCGATGAGCCCGTCGCCGGTCAGGGCGTTCATGCCCCGGACGAGCGCGCCGAGGTCGTTCTCCACGACGAAGTCCACCCCGTGGTCCATGAACGCCTTGACCGGTCCGGGGACCTCGGCGCGGGCCCGGCCGATGACGTCGCGGACGGACTTGCCGGTGAGATCCGGGTTCTGTTCCGAGCCGGAGAGCGCGAACTCCTTGCCGATGATCCGCTGGTCCAGGACGAACCAGGTGTAGTCGTAACCGGACCTCATGATGTGTTCGAGGGTGCCGAGGGTGTCGAAGCCCGGGAAGAGCGGGACCGGCAGCCGCTTGCCCCGGGCGTCGAACCAGAGGGAGGACGGGCCGGGCAGGATGCGGATGGCGTGCTTGTCCCAGATCGGGTTCCAGTTCTCGATGCCCTCGGTGTAGTGCCACATCCGGTCGCGGTTGATGTGGCGGGCCCCCGCCTCTTCGGCGACCCCGAGCATCAGGCCGTCGACGTGGGCGGGCACTCCGGAGAGCATCTTCGCCGGCGGGGTGCCGAGCCGCTCGGGCCACTGGGCCCGTACGAGGTCGTGGTTGCCGCCGATCCCGCCGGAGGTGACGATCACCGCCTGGGCCCGCAGCTCGAAGGCGCCGGTGGCGGTCCGGCTGCTCGCGGTACCGCGCTCGGCCGCGCTCGGCTCCAGGACCTCGCCGGTCACCGTGTCGACGGCTCCCCCGGTGCGGCCGAGGCCCGTCACCCGGTGCCGGAAGCGGAAGTGGACGAGCCCCTTGGCGACGCCCTCGCGCACCCGCCGCTCGAAGGGGGCGACGACCCCGGGGCCGGTGCCCCAGGTGATGTGGAAGCGGGGTACGGAGTTCCCGTGGCCGGTCGCGTCGTAGCCGCCGCGCTCGGCCCAGCCGACCACCGGGAAGAGCCGCAGGCCCTGCTGCCGCAGCCAGGAGCGCTTCTCGCCGGCGGCGAAGTCCACGTACGCCTCGGCCCACTTCTTCGGCCAGTGGTCCTCCTTCCGGTCGAAGCCGGCCGTGCCGAACCAGTCCTGGAGGGCGAGCTCCCGGCTGTCCTTGATCCGGAACCGGCGCTGCTCGGGAGAGTCGACGAGGAAGAGGCCGCCGAAGGACCAGTGCGCCTGGCCCCCCAGCGACTGCTCGGGCTCCTGGTCGAGCAGGATCACGGAGCGTCCCGCCTCGGCCAGCTCCGCCGTCGCGGCCAGCCCCGCGAGGCCGGCTCCGATCACGATCACATCGGCGTCGTACGCCATGGGTTCCATCCTTCGGGCGAGGCGGTGCGGATACCGGCCGGGGCGCGGCACACGGGACCACGGGCAGGTGAGGAAGTCCCGGCGTTCAGGAGCCTGGAAGTTACTCGTGGGTCAGATCTTCGGTACGCCCCGATGCCGGAGTCAACAGGCCGGTCGGACCAATCTCACCGCTCCCCTACACCGAGAGGCATATCGTTCGGAACACACCTTTTCCGCCCGCCCGATCCGAGGAAGAAACCTGTGTCCCTGCTGGTCGTCCTCCTCTCCGTGGGCGCGGCTGCGTGCCTGGGTTTCGGCTTCGTCCTGCAGCAAGCCGCCGCCCGCCGCGCCCCGATGAGCGATTTCCTCTCCCCCAGGCTGCTGCTCGACCTGATGAAGGTACGGAGCTGGCTGGCCGGTATCGCGTTCATGGTCTGCGGGATGGTGCTCGGGGCGCTCGCCCTCGGCCAGGGCGAGCTGTCGGTGGTGGAGCCGCTGCTGGCGACCAATCTCCTCTTCGCCCTGGGACTGTCGCGCGCCCTCACCGGGCAGCCGCTCGGCCGTCAGGGGTGGGGCGGGCTGGCGCTGCTCTCCTGCGGGGTCGCCGCGTTCCTGCTCGCGGGGCAGCCGACCGGCGGGCAGGCGGACACCGACCCGCTGCGGCATTGGCTCATCATCGGCGTGGTGGCCGGGCTCGCGCTGGTCCTCTCCGCCTCCGCCCGTCACGCCCGCCCGGCGGTGGCGCCTTCGCTGCTGGCCCTGGCGGCGGGGCTGCTGTACGGACTGCAGGACGCCCTCACCCGGGAGAGCGGCCAGCTGCTGACGGACGGCGGCTGGCCCGCCCTGGTGGGCAGCTGGCAGCCGTACATCGTGCTGGTCATCGGGGTGACGGGGCTGATCCTGGTGCAGAGCGCGTTCGAGATGGCGCCGCTGCGGATGTCGCTGCCCGCGTTGACCGCCGCGCAGCCGCTGGCGGGAATCGCCTGCGGCATCGGCTTCCTCGGCGACCAGGTGCGCACGGACCCCGCGGCGCTGGCGGGCCAGGCGGCCGGGCTGGCGGCGATCGTCGCCGGGATCGTGCTGCTCGGGCTGCACCCGGCGCTCCCGGGGGGTACGGGCGGCGCCCACCCCGCCCGGGACCTGCTGCCCACGGACGGCGGCGGGGGCTGAAACGGGGCCTGCAGTGCAACGGCTCGCGGACCGAGGGCACGTCCGGGGGGCTCCGGGGGGCTCCGGGGGCGTTCGGACCGGGTGGACGCCGACGGGGTGCGGTTGGATGGCGGGCATGAATCCTGCTGACGAGATCCTGGACATCGTCGACGAGAACGACGAGGTGGTGGGGCGGGCGACGCGTGGCGAGGCGACCGCGCGGGGGCTGCGCCACCGGTGCGTCTTCATCGAGGCGCGCGACGCCGAGGGGCGGGTGTTCGTCCACCGCAGGACGGCCACCAAGACGCTCTTCCCCTCGCACTACGACATGTTCGTCGGTGGCGTGGTCGGGGCGGGCGAGTCGTACGACGAGGCCGCGCTGCGCGAGGCGGAGGAGGAGCTGGGCGTCTCCGGGTTGCCGCGCCCCGAGCCGCTGTTCGCGTTCCTGTACGAGGACGGCGGGCATTCCTGGTGGTCGCACGTCTACCAGGTGCGGTGCGAGCTGCCGGTCGATCCGCAGAAGGAAGAGATCGACTGGCACGGCTTCCTCACCGACGAGGAGGTGGCGGAGCGCATCGACGTGTGGGCGTGGACGCCCGACGGGCTGGAGGGGTACCGGCGTCTCCGGGACGTCCGGGACGTCCGGGAGCGGAGTGCCGACTCTCCTCCGCCCGGGTCGCCGGGGGCGGCCACCTGATCACCTCGACGCGATGTGATCAGAACCGCCCACAAGGGGGCGGATAGGGTTTCGACGTGAAGGAATTCGTACAGAGCCTGCGGCTGTGGTTCGCGCCGCAGCGCATCCGCGACGAGGGCGACACCCCGGACTACCGCTTCTCCCTGGCCAACGAGCGGACGTTCCTCGCCTGGATCCGTACGGCTCTGGCACTGATCGGCGGCGGCTTCGCCGTCGACCAGTTCCTGCCGGGTCTGGCGTGGGGGGTGCGCGTGACTCTCGCGTTCGGGCTGCTCGCGGCCGGGGTGCTCTGCGCGCTACGGGCCGTCAACCACTGGGTCCGCTGCGAACGGGCCATGCGGCGGGGCGAGGACCTGCCCGTCTCACGGTTCCCGACGCTGCTGGGCCTGGTGGTCGCGGTGGTGGCCGTGGCGATGGTGGTGGTCGTCCTCTTCGGCTGGGAGGGCCGGTGACCGCAGCCGTGCCCGGGCCCGCCTCCGGAGCCGCCCGTGATCCGGGCCTCCAGCCGGAACGCACCCGGCTGGCCTGGCGGCGCACCACGCTGTCGGCGACCGTGGCGGCGGTGCTCGCGGGAAAGCAGGCCCTGCAGGGGGGCGCGACCGTCGCGGCGGTGCTCGCGGCGGCCCTGGGCGCGGCCGCCTGGATCGGCTTCCTGCTGGTGGCGCACCGACGGGTACGAGCGACGGACACCGCGCGGCCGGCCCCACTCTCCTCGCGCGCCGCGTGCATGGCCGCCGCGTGCACGGTCGTCCTCGCGGTGTCCGCGGCGGCCATGGTGTTCTGAGGCGCGGGCGCGAGGCGGGGCGGGGACGCTGTGACGCGGGCCGCGCGGGGCCGGCGGGTGGCTCGCGGGTCGCGCGAGCACGCGGCGAGGTGTGCGGGGAGGCGTGCGGCTGTCGCGGGCGCCCCCTCACATCGTCACTGCGCCGGGTCTGCGGTCCGCTGGACGACAACGCGATGCTGCTCCCGGGCCACGGCCCGTCAACCGCTCTCGGCGACGCCCGACGCACCCTTCCGGTGCTGCGGGGCGCCACTGTCCGACCTCCCGTCGCGCCATCGGCCTCCTCCCCGGCCCCCTGGCGCGACGGCCGCCGCGCCCCGCCGGGCAGGACGGCGGGCGCGCGGCCGGCGTGTCCGAGCCGGCGACGGCGTGCCCCTTCCCCACGCACGTGGGAAGAGGCTCACTCGGGGAGGAGTTCACCCGCGGGCGCCCCGGTGGCCTCCTCCGCCGCGTAGGACGAGGTGAAGGTGAACGCGCGCAGGGAGGGCCCGTTGGTCCGCAGGTCCGCCAGCCGCCCGAGGGCTTCCTCGACGGTCGGGACGGACCCTGCGGGGACCCACCAGAGCACCAGGTGCGCCTCGACGTGCCGGTCGAACCAGTCGCGGCGCTGCCGCATCACCTCCAGGTGACCGCTGCGATAGGTGAAGTCCCAGAGCGCCTCGCGGGTTTCCCACACCGACATGTTGACGATGACGTTCTCGCCCGCCGGGCGCAGGTCGGTGGCGTCGGCCCCGCTGTCCCCCACGAGCCGCCACACGAAGCCGGGCGCGGCGTCGGCATCGGCGTTGACCGGGTCGAGCAGGTCGACGAAGGGCGCGATGCGCGGATCGTCGAGGGGGTGGAGGAGCGTGGCGATGTTGAGCTGGGCAAGGTGGGCGGCACGTCTGGGCGGGGTCATGGCCTCATCCCAGCACGTCCCGCTTTTCTATGTCAATGCTCATTGTTTTTAGAGAGTTCCACCACCACGCAGCACTCCCCCGGCCGGGCGTCCATCCGGGCACGGACGGAACCGTCCGCGCCGAGCAGCCCTTCCAGCAGGGCGAGGTTCATGCCGCAGACGAGTGGCGGGAACCGTTCGGAGACCGCATGGAAGGGGCAGTTGCGCATCCGGACCACAGGGGCCACCGCCTCCGTGCCCCCTTCGGACGTGCCGCTCTCGACGAGGTGGGGCTCGTAGCCGCGCGCGGCAAGCACGTCCATGGCCTCGTCGAGATCACCGCAGGGCACCGCCGCTCCGCGCAGGGCCTCACCCCGACGGCGCGCCGCCGCGCCGAGCCCGGCATCGAGGCCGGCCTCCTCGGCGGCCTCGGCGAGCAGTTCGGCGGCGGTGCGGTAGTCGCGGGCGGGCAGGGACACGGCGAACTCGGTCGGCACCCGCATGTACACCCTGGCGGGGCGCCCGGCGCCCGGTCCCGAGCGGCCGGACAGCCGGCGGCTGCCGCTCTCCAGCAGGCCCGCCTCGACCAGCCTGTCCAGATGGTGCGCGGCCAGCGTGCGCCCCACCCCGACCGCCTCGGCGGCCTCGTTTCGGCCGACCTCGCGGCCTTGGGCCGCCACGTACTCGTACAGGCGGCGGCGTACCGGGTCCTGCAGCATTGCGATCGCGTCGATGTCCTCCACCCGGCCATTCTAGGAACAACACGGGTTGGAGATAGAAACCGCCGCGGCGATGCGCCCCGGCCACCGCGAACCGCGGCCCCCGTGAGCCTCGGCCTGCGCGCGCCGCCGGCCGGTCGCGCGGTGGACAGCACCGCCCCGCTCCCGCCGCTCCGAGGTGACCGGCGGGAGCGGGGCGGTGTCACCAGCGCGGTATCGCCGGGGTCACCCACTCCGGGTCGGCCTTGCGCATGGCAGCCGCGTCGTCGCGGTCGCGCAGGGTGCCGTCGGCGTCCAGCCAGCGCCGGTGCAGGGCGGCCAGGCGGTCCCGGTCGAGTTCCACACCGAGGCCGGGCGCGTCGGAGACGGCCAGGCGCCCGTCCTCGAAGACGTGCCGGGTGGTGATGACGTCCTCGGTCTGCCAGGGGTAGTGACTGTCGCAGGCGTAGTCGAGGTTGGGCACGGTGGCGGCGACATGGGTCATCGCGGCGAGGCTGATGCCGAGGTGGGTGTTGGAGTGCATGGACAGGCCCACACCGAACGCGCGGCAGATCGCGGCCAGTTCGCGGGTGCGGTGGAGTCCGCCCCAGTAGTGGTGGTCGGAGAGGACGACCTGCACCGCATCCTCTCCGAGGGCCTCGGGCAACTCGGCCAGGGTGGTGACGCACATGTTGGTGGCGAGCGGGACGTCCGTACCGGCCGACACCTCTGCCATCGCGGGCGTTCCGCTGGTGGGGTCCTCCAGATACTCCAGGACGCCCCCCAGCTCCGCGGCGACCCGGAGCGACGTCTCCACCGACCACGCGCCGTTGGGGTCGAGCCGCAACGGCCGTCCGGGGAACCTCTCCGCGAGCGCGCGGATCGCGGCGATCTCCTCGTCGGGCGGGAAGACACCGCCCTTGAGCTTGAAGGAACCGAAGCCGTACTCCCGGGCGAAGCGTTCGGCCTGCGCGACGACCCCGGCCGGATCGACGGCTGCGCCCCAGTCGTCCGTCTCGCCGCCCTCGGGGTGGGCCGCCCAGCGGTAGAAGAGGTACGCGCTGTAGTCGACGGCGTCGCGCACCTTGCCCCCGAGCAGGGCGTGCACGGGCAGGCCGAGCGCCTTGCCGAGCGCGTCCAGGCAGGCGACCTCGAAGCCGGAGACGACGGAGAGCCGGAGCTTGTCGGCCGTACGGACGCCCCGCAGGCCCCCCGCGTCGACACCGTCCCCCTCACCCCCGGAGTCCTGGGAATCGCCGCACACCTCCTCGGCGAGGGCGAAGAGGCCGTTCAGATCGCTGACCGAACGACCCGGCAGCGCCTGGGCGAGCGGGCGGGCGAGATCCAGATAGACGGAGTCGCCGTACGTCTCCCCGATTCCGGTCACACCGCCGCGCGTGACCACTTCCACGATGAGGCGTGGAGTGTAGGGCTGGTGCACGCCCTGGGTGTTCAGCAGAGGCGGGTCCGCTATGAGAATCGGGGTGAGCCGGACATCCTCGATCAACAACGCTGTATCCATACGTGAACTCTATTCAGGGATGCATCCGAACGCCAGGGTGGGCGCCCGCGCCGGGAGCGCCGGGGACACCCCACGGAGACGGCGCCCCCTCCCACTTCGCCTCACGGATTCACGCCACTCACTGGACGACATACCGACTGGTCGGCATCATGGGCACGTTCGGTCCACCACCCGGAGGTGCGCGTCATGAGTTCAGTCCCCCCGCCAGGGCTCGACCCCGGCCGGCTGCGCGGCCATCTCGACCGTGAACGGCCGGGGCTGGTGAGCGGACCGCTCGAAGCGCGGCTCATCGAGGGTGGCCGGTCGAACCTGACGTACACCGTCACCGACTCCGTCCGCACCTGGGTGGTCCGCAGGCCACCACTGGGTCACGTGCTCGCCACCGCGCACGACATGAAGCGCGAACACCGGGTGATCGACGCCCTGCACCCGACCGCCGTACCGGTGCCGGAGGCGGTGCTGCTCTGCGAGGACGACTCCGTGATCGGGGCGCCGTTCTACGTCATGGAGTACGTGCAGGGCACCCCCTTCCGCACCACCGAGCAGCTCGCCCCGCTCGGCGCCGAGCGGACCCGACAGGTGGTCCTGGGGCTGGTGGACACCCTGGTCGACCTGCACGCCGTGGACCCGGTGGCGGTCGGACTGGGTGACTTCGGACGCCCCGAGGGCTTCCTCGACCGGCAACTGAGGCGCTGGGGCAAGCAGTTGGACGCCTCACGCAATCGCGAACTGGCCGGCATCGACGAACTGCACGCCGGTCTCGGCCGCGCGCTGCCCGACTCCCCCGCGCCGACCGTCGTGCACGGCGACTACCGGCTCGACAATGTGCTGGTCGGCGCGGACGACACCATCAAGGCCGTGCTCGACTGGGAGATGTCCACCCTCGGCGACCCTCTCACCGACCTCGGCCTGCTGGTGATGTACAGCTCCGACCTGGGACTTCCCGCGTCGCCCGTCTCCACGACGAGCGGCGCCCCGGGTCACCCCTCCCCCGCCGAACTGATCGAGCGCTACGCCGCCCGCTCCGGCCGCGACGCCTCCGCCATCTCCTGGTACACCGCGTTCGCATGGTTCAAGCTCGCCGTGATCCTGGAGGGCATCCACTACCGCTACACCCTGGGCCAGACGGTCGGCGCGGGCTTCGACCGCATCGGCGAACTCGTCCCCCTCTTCATCGAGCACGGCCTCACCACCTTCCAGGAAGGCTGATCACCCGCATGGACTTCGCATTCGACGCCCGTACCGAGGAGCTGCGCGCCAAGCTGCTCACCTTCATGGACGAGCACGTCCACCCGGCGGAGACGACCGCCGAGGAGCAGCGGGCAGGTCTCGCCTCACCGTGGGAGACCCCGCCGGTCGTGGCGGAGCTCAAGGCCGAGGCGCGCCGCCAGGGCCTGTGGAACCTCTTCCTGCCCGATCCCGAACACGGTGCGGGGCTGACCAACCTCCAGTACGCGCCGCTCGCCGAAATCAGCGGCCGTTCACCGCAGTTGGCTCCGACCGCGCTGAACTGCGCGGCGCCGGACACCGGGAACATGGAGGTGCTCCACCAGTTCGGCACGGACGCCCAGAAGAAGCAGTGGCTGGAGCCCCTGCTCGCGGGCGAGATCCGTTCGGGATTCGCCATGACGGAGCCCGAGGTGGCCTCCTCCGACGCGACCAACATCGAGACCCGGATCACGCGGGACGGTGACGAGTACGTCATCAACGGCCGCAAGTGGTACATCTCCGGGGCGATGAACCCGGACTGCGCCGTCTTCATCGTGATGGGCAAGACCGACCCGGACGGCGAGGACATCCGCCGCCAGCAGTCGATGATCCTGGTCCCGCGCGACACCCCCGGCCTCGAAGTGCGCCGCGCCATGCGGGTGTACGGGTACGAGGACCACTGGCACGGCGGCCACGCCGAACTCGTCTTCACCGACGTCCGCGTGCCGGTGGCCAACCTGATCGGCGAGGAGGGCGGCGGCTTCGGCATTGCCCAGGCGCGCCTCGGTCCGGGGCGCATCCACCACTGCATGCGGCTGATCGGCATGGCGGAGCGCGCGATCGAGCTGATGTGCCGCCGCGCCGTCTCCCGTACGGCCTTCGGGAAGCCGCTCGCCCAGCAGGGCGTGGTGCAGAACTGGATCGCGGACGCCCGGGTGACCGTCGAGCAACTGCGGCTGCTGGTACTGAAGACGGCGTGGCTGATGGACACCGTCGGCAACCGTGGTGCGCACACCGAGATCCAGGCCATCAAGATCGCGACACCTCGCGCGGTGCTCGGCATCCTCGACGACGCGGTGCAGTTGCACGGTGCGGGCGGCGTGAGCCAGGACTTCCCCCTCGCCGAACTCTGGGCGTCGGCACGGACGTTGCGATTGGCGGACGGACCGGACGAGGTGCACCAGCGCTCGCTGGCCCGGCGGGAGATCAAGAAGTACCTCTGAGGGGGGCGGGCCCGGCAAGGGGTCGCGCCGGCCGACCGGCCGTGCTCCGGTCGTCCCGTACGCCGGCGGAACACCGTCGGAGCGCCGTGGGGGGGGGGGGGGGGGGGGGGGGGGGGGGCCCCCGCGGGGGCGCGCGGGGGGGGGGGGGGGGGGGGGGGGGCGCCGCGGCGCGGGGGGGGGGGGGTGCGGACAGCGGGGGGGTGTAA
>NZ_JBIAJC010000007.1:369692-383869 GCF_042871745.1 Streptomyces sp. NPDC005576
CCGGGGGGGCCCGCGCCGGGGGGGGGGGGGGGGGGGGGCCCCCCCCCCCGCCGGGCGCACCCCGGGGGGGGGGGGGGGGGGGGGGGGGCGGCCCCCCCCCCCCACCACGGTTGTTCCCCGGGGCTGTCGCGGGAGGGTGAGCCCGACGACGTCCGTGTCTCAGAAGGTCAGTGACCAGCTGTTGATGTAGCCGGTGTCGGAAGACGCCGTGTCCTGCACCTTCAACTTCCAGACCCCGTTGGCGACCTCGGAGGAGGCGTTGACGGTGTAGGTCGCGACGACGTTGTCCGCCGAGTCGCTGCTGCTCGCGCTCTTCAGCCGGTAGGCGGTGCCGTCCGGTGCCACCAGGTCGACCACCAGGTCACCCCGCCAGGTGTGCCTGATGTCCACGTCCACCTTGAGGGTGGAGGGCGCGTTGCCGGTGCGTCCGGTGACGGTGATGGCGGAGGTGACGGCGGCGCCGTTGTCCGGCACGGTCACGTCGGTGGCGTTGGTGAACACCGTGCCGGCCGGCGGGGTGGCCGTGGCGGCCGAGAGGTTCCAGACCGCGTAGGCGATGGCGTCGCTGTTGCGGTCGAGTGCGGTGTCGTCGATGTTGGTGGAGCTGTCGCAGGAGGCGTGGTAGCACCGGTCGAAGGCCAGATTCGAGGTGCCGCCCCACTTCTGCGCCTGCGCGGCGGTCTTGATGTAGTCGGCGCCGGAGAAGAGCCCGCCGACCGGGACGCCCGCGGTCTTGAAGGGCGCGTGGTCGGAACGGCCGTCGCCCTCGGTCTCGATCTCGGTCGCTATCGAGAGGCCCGCGTAGTAGTCCTTGAAGGTCTGCTCGATCGTCGGGTCGTCGTCGTAGACGAAGTAGCCGGGATTGGGCGAGCCGATCATGTCGAAGTTGAGGTAGCCGGTGAGCTTGGCCCGTTCGGTGGTCGCCAGGTTGTTGACGTAGTACTTCGACCCGACCATCCCCAGCTCCTCCGCTCCCCACCAGGCGAAGCGGAGATGCTTGTCCGGCTGGTAGCCGGCCCGGGAGACGGCGAGCGCGGTCTCCAGGACGGCCGCCGAACCCGACCCGTTGTCGTTGATCCCGGCGCCGGCCGTCACGGAGTCCAGGTGGGCCCCCGCCATCAGCACCTTCGAGGTGTCGCCGCCCGGCCAGTCCGCGACCAGGTTGTACCCGGTGGCACCTTGGGACGTGAACTGCTGGAGGGTGGTGGTGTACCCGGCGGCGTCGAGCTTCGCCTTCACGTAGTCGACGGACGCCTTGTACCCGGTACGGCCGTGGGCGCGGTTGCCGCCGTTGGCGGTCGCGATCGACTGGAACTGGGTGAGGTGCGCCTTGACGTTGGCGAGCGGGATGTCGGGGGCGGCGACCGCGGTGGTGGTGACGGCCGCAGTCGCCGGTACGAGAACGGGGGCCGCGGAGTGCGCGGCCCCCGTCGTCACGAAGAGGGACGCCACCGCGAGGGCGGCGGCGGAGGGCAGGGTTCTGCGCAGGACCGGTCTCATCACATGCTCCGATTTCCGTGAAGGCTGACGGAAGGTGCGGGGGGTCCCGGCCGGAGTCTCGCCCGGCCGGACCTGGAGCTGGTGGCGCGCGGTGCGGTGTGCAGGGTGCGGTGTGCAGGGAGCGATGGGCAGGGTGCGGTACGCCGTGCGCTCGGGGCGTGCGGCGTGCGACGCGGCGTGCGGTGTACCGAACGCGCCGGTGCGTGACCGATATTCAGCCAGCTAGCCGTACACGGTCAAGAGCAGAAACCGGACATGAACGTTCGGTCAACGGACGCCGCAGGCCACCGCGTTACGTGGCTTCACCACCGTTCGCCGAGCCGTCGGTGGCCGCGCTCCTGGCCGTCCCCGCCGCCCCCGGCCACCCGTCACCGGCTCACCCGTGCGGAACTCCGTTCCGTGTCGCTGCGTGGCGGGCGAGCGGTCGGCTGCGAAGGTACGGCGAGAGTTTTCGACCGGATGCGCCCCGGCGCGTCGGGCGCCGAGCCGTCGTGGCCGTGCCCGTGGCCGTGTTCGTGTCCGTCTCCGCCCGCGATCCGGGCCCGGGTTCGGCCCGCGCGGCGGAGGTGGGCCCGGAGGACGGTGGGCGCGTCGCTCCGGCACGGCCCGGCAGCCGTCGTACCGCCGTCGAGCGCTTCGGACCCGGGCCGGGGGCGCACCCGGCGGGTCGGCCGTCCGGCTCGTACCGCCTCGGCAGGAGGGCACGCATGACCACGGGTCACGGGCACGGACGCCACACGGGTCCCGGCAGCGCCACGGACGGCGAGCGCGCCGGACCTGGGCACAGCCGCCGGGGGTTCCTGCGCGCCGGCGGCGGGATCGCGGCGGCCACCGCGCTGGTGCCGGTGCTGTCCGGGTGCTCGGGCGGTTCCGGCGACGGGCTGCGGATCGTGGGGGTCACCGACCAGCAGCAGCCGGTGGAGGAGTTGCTGGCGCTGTACCGGGAGAGCAGGCCCCGGGAGTCCTTCACCACCTCGTTCGCTCCCACCGAGCAGATGCAGACGGTGGTCCGCACCCAGCTCGCCGGTGGCAACGCCCCGGCCGTGCACGCCGTCTACCCGGGCAGCGGCAGCGCGATGTCCATGGTGGAGCTGGCCAGGGCCGGGCTGCTCACCGATCTCAGTGCGCAGCCGTGGACGGAGGGCATCCCGGCGGCCTTCTCCGCGGCCTACCGGTACGGGGGGCGCACGTACCTCTACTCGGCGGGCAGCTGCCTGATCGGCGCGATCTACAACAAGAAGGTGTTCGCCCGGTCGGGCGTCGAACCGCCGTCGACCTGGAAGGAGCTGCTCGCGGTCTGCTCGAAGCTCAGGTCACGGGGCGTCGTACCGATCGCGCTCGGCGCGCAGACACCGTGGGTGACACAGCTGATCAGCTACGCGCTGGTGCCGAACGCCGTCTACGCGCACAACGCCCGGTTCGACGAGGACATGGCCGCCGGCCGGACGAGCTTCCGGGACTCGGGGTGGGCCGAGGCCCTGGGCCGGTACCAGGAGCTCCAGCGCAAAGGTTTTTTCAACGACAATCCCAACGGCACGACGTTCGAGCAGCAGACCGCGATGGTCGCCACCGGGAAGGCCGCGATGGCCGTACAGGTCTCCGCGGTCCTCGGCGCGTTCCGGGAGGCCGCCGAGAGCCCGGACGACCTGGCGATGTTTCCCTTTCCCGGGGGCGACGACCCGGCACGGCTGTGGATCCCGGCCGGGATCGTCGTCGGCCTCGGCGTCTCCGTACGGGCGGGGAAGGACCCCCGGGCCGCGGACTTCATCGCGTTCCTCGGGAAGCAGGAGAACATCGACCGCTGGGCGTCCGCGGTCTTCGCGATCCCCTTCCGGCGGGAGGCGTCCACCGCCGTCGACCCGGTCCTGGAGCCGTTCCTGCCGATCGTGGACGAGGGCCGTGCCGTGCCGTTCATGGACCAGCGGTGGCCCAACGCCGAGGTGCAACCCGCGCACTGTGCGGCCGTGCAGGATCTGCTGTCCGGCGTGACGGACGTCCGGGGCGCGCTCGGCCAGATGGACGACGCCTACCGGAGGACCTCATGAGCCCCTCGCTCCCCCCGCCCGAAGAGATCCAGCCCGAAGAGACCCGGCCCGAAGAGACCCGGCCCGAAGAGACCCGGCCCGAGGAGACCCGGCCCGGGGAGACCCGGCCCGGGGAAATGCGTCCCGGCTCCCCGCCGCTGCCCCGGATCCAGCTTCCTCCCGAGGCCCGGGACGGGGCGAGCACCGGGGCCGGGACCGGCGCCCGCACGCGTCCCCGCCGTGATCTCACGCTCCCGCCCTGGGGGTTCGTGGTCCCCGCCCTGGTGGTGTACGCGGTGGTGGTGCTCTACCCGAGCATCGCGGGCGTGGCGTACGCCTTCACCGACTGGTCCGGCATCGGCGACGCCTCGTTCGTCGGCCTGGCGAACTTCCGCGCGCTCCTCGACGACCGGCGGACCCTGGACTCCGTGGTGAACACGCTGCTGCTGACGGTGGCCGTGGTCGTCGTCCAGAACGTCATCGGCCTGCTGCTCGCTCTGGGGGTCGACGCCAACATCCGGAGCAGGTCGCTGCTGCGGGTGGTCTTCTTCGCCCCGGCGGTCGTCAGTCCGGTGATGGTGGCGTTCCTGTGGAAGTACGTCTACAACCCCGAGGACGGCGCCGGGCTCAACGGCCTGCTGGGCGCCGTCGGTCTCGGCGCGCTGCGGCAGGACTGGCTGGGTGATCCGTCGCTGGCGCTCTGGTCGGTGGCCGCCATGGTCGTCTGGCAGTACGCCGGGTACTCGATGGTCATCTTTCTCGCCGGGCTCCAGGGGGTACCGCCCGAACTCCACGAGGCGGCCAGGATCGACGGTGCCGGGGCATGGCAGCGGTTCCGCTACGTCACCTGGCCGATGCTCGCGCCGGCGCTGACTGTCAACCTCATGCTGTCGACGATCGGCGGCCTGAAGCTCTTCGACCAGGTGTACGCGGCCACCAACGGCGGCCCGGGCACGGCCAGCGAGACGCTCTCGACGGCCCTCTTCAAGGAGGCTTTCGTGTACGGGAAGTTCGGCTACAGCACCGCCGTGGCCCTGGTGCTCGCGCTCTTCGTCGCGGCGGTCTCGCTGATCCAGCTCCGCTTCCTGCGGGCCCGGGAGGTGACCGCGTGAGCCCCGTGAGCCCTGTGGACCCCGTGGACCCCGTGGACCCCGTGAGCCCTGTGGACCCGGTGGACCCCGTGAAGACCGCGAGATCCGCGAAGGCCGTCCCCCGACCCGCCCGCTGGGGGAGCTACGCCCTGGAGCTGGCGATGATCGGGGTCGCGGTCCTCTTCCTCTTCCCGGTGTACGCGCTGATCACGCTGGCGCTCAAGGACCCCCGGCAGATCGCCGACTCGCCCCTGGGCCTGCCGGCCCCGCCGACCCTGCACAACGTCACCCACGCCTGGTCGTCCGCGTCGCTCGGCCCGGCGCTCGTCAACAGCGCGGTGATCACCAGCCTCAGCCTGCTGCTGCTCGTGGCCCTCGGCTCTACCGGCGCGTACTTCCTCGCCCGTCGGGCCCAGGGGCTCGGGTACGGGCTGTACATCCTCTTCCTGCTGGGCATCGTGCTCCCCTTCCAGCTGGGGATGATCCCGTTGTACAAGCTGGTCGACAGCCTGGGCTGGCTCGGTACGTACCAGGGGATGGTGCTCTTCTACACCGGCATCCAGCTGCCGTTCACCGTGTTCCTCTACACCGGGTTCGTGCGCACCCTGCCCGCCGACTACGCGCAGGCCGCGCTGATCGACGGCTGCGACCACCGGCAGGCGTTCACCCGGATCGTGTTCCCGCTGCTGCGGCCGATCACCGGCACGGTGATCATCCTGAACGCCGTCTTCGTCTGGAACGACTTCTTCACCCCGCTGCTCTACCTCGGCGGCTCCGACAAAGAGACCGTGCCGGTGGGGGTGTTCTCCTTCGTCGGCCAGTACGTGTCGGACTACGGGCTCGTCTTCGCGGGGCTGGTGCTGGCCGCGCTGCCGGTCCTCGTGGTGTTCCTGCTGCTCCAGCGGTACGTCATCAAGGGGTTCGCCGGAGGGCTCAAGGGCTGAGGGCTTCCGCACTCCAGCCCCCCGGGCGGCTCTCAGGGCCGCAGCGCCCTCAGCAGCAGGTCCGCGAGGTGGTCGGCCACCTCCTGCTTGGTGAGCGGTCCGTCGGGGCGGTACCAGGTCGACAGGTGGTGGATCGAGCCGAAGTGGTAGTCGACCACGAGGTCGGCGGGGCTGGCGAGGGAGAACACGCCGGTGTGCTGCCCCTCCTCGATCAGGGCGCGGAAGCGCTCGTGGTAGCGGCGGCGCTCCACGCGTACCTGCTTGTTCTTCTCCGGGCTCAGGTGGTGCATGGAGCGGAAGAAGATCGAGGCGTCGTCGAGGTTCTCGATGGTCGTCACCACCACGTCGGCGGCGGCGTCGCGCAGCCGCTTCTCCACCGGTTCGTCGGCGTTGGCGAAGGCGTCGAGGCGCTCCTGCTGGAGGCGGAGCACCCGGGCGTAGACCTCGTGGAGGAGGTCCTCCTTGGAGCCGAAGTAGTGGTAGAGGGCGCCCTTGGTGACCCCGGCGGCCTCCACGATCTCCTGGACCGAGGTGCGGTCGTACCCCTGCTCCGCGAAGAGGCGGGTGGCGGCGGCCAGCAGCCGTTGGGGAACGGGAACCCCATTCCCTTCCGTCGCCTTGGCCATCGCCGCCACCCGCCCTTCTTCTGCCGTGAACATGTCTCTGATGCCGGGAACCAGTGCCGGGAACCAGTGCCGGGAACCAGTGCCGGGAACTAATGCTGGGAACGCAGTTCCCGCCTGAGGATCTTCCCACTCGCCGTTTTCGGCAGCTCGGTCAGGATCTCGACCTGGCGCGGATACTTGTACGCGGCGAGGCGTTCCTTGCAGTACGCGCCCAGTTCGTCCGGTCCCACCCGGGCGCCCGGCCGGAGGCTGACGTAGGCGCGGACCGTCTCGCCGCGGTAGGCGTCGGGGACGCCGACGACCGCGGCCTCCCGTACGGCGGGGTGGGTGTAGAGGACGTCCTCCACCTCGCGGGGCCAGACCTTGAAACCGGAGGCGTTGATCATGTCCTTCTTGCGGTCCACGACGTAGAGCCAGCCCTGGCGGTCCATGAAGCCGATGTCGCCGGTGCGCAGTTCGCCCTCCGGGAAGGCGGCGGCGGTGGCCTCGGGCAGGTTCCAGTAGCCGGACACCACCTGGGGGCCGCGTACCGCGATCTCGCCCTGTTCGCCGAGCGGCACCTCCGCGCCGTTCTCGTCGAGGATGCGGACCAGGGTGTCGTGGCCCGGTACCCCGACCGACAGGGTGCCGGAGGCGGGGTCGACGGGGGCCTCCCGGTGCGGCGGTACCGCGGCGCAGGGGGCGGTGCACTCGGTGAGGCCGTAGCCGTTGCGGAGGTACGGGCCGAAGTCCTGCCGGAACTTCTCCACCAGCGCGGGCGGCAGCGGTGCGCCGCCCGAGGAGATCACCGCGAAGGACTCGAAGTGGGCGGGGGTGGCGTCGGGGTGGGCGGCGAGCGCCATGAAGGCGGTGGACGGGCCGACGGTGTAGGCGGGGCGGTGGGTGGCGAAGGCTTCGAGGACCACGCTCGCCTCGAACCGGTGGGCGAGCACCAGGGTGCCGGCGTTGGCGACGCAGGCGGCGAGCTGGCAGACCATGCCGGTGATGTGGAAGAGCGGGGCGAGGGCGAAATAGGCGGCGCCCTCGGGGACCGGGTGGTCCATGCGCTGGCGTTCGGCGTTGACCATGACGTTGCCGTGGGAGTTCATCGCCCCCTTGGGTTTCCCGCTGGTGCCGGAGGTGTAGCTGATCAGCGCGGTGTCGTCGGCGGTGAGTCCGCGGTCGTCGGGGGCGGCGAGCCCCTTGCGGGCGACGGTCAGCAGGTCGTCGGTGTCGCCGGGGGCCGGCAGCCGCTCGAAGCCGAGGACGCGCGGGTCGTTCTCGGTCTGGAGGTCGAGCTCGCAGGCGGTGACAGCGATCGTGACGCCGGGTGCGGCGGCTGCGGTGTCGCGCAGGTACGACTCCCAGGCACGGTCCGAGCAGAACAGCGCGCTCACCCCGGCGTCCTGGAGGACGTGGGCGACCTCGCCGGCCTTGTACATGGGGTTGAGCGGGACGACCGTGGCACCCGCCTTCCACGCGCCCAGCAGGGCGAGGACGAAGTGCGGGGTGTTCTGGAGCATGATCGCCACGCGGTCGCCGCGGCGCAGCCCCCGGGCGGCGAGGTGTCCGGCGACGGAGTCGCTGAGCGCGTCGGTCCCGCGGTAGTCGAGCCGCCCGTCGAAGTAGGCGAGGGCGGTGTGTTCCGGGGCACGGGTGACGGCGGCACGGAAGGCGTGCACCAGTGTCTCGGCGGGTTCGACGGGGGTGAGCTGCGTCTTTGAGAGCAGCCCGGTCCAGGGCTTGGCGGCGTACGGGGACGGGGCCGGGGCCGCCGTGTCCGGGGTGTCCGGGGTGGTGGTCATGCGTGGGTCCCCTTCTCCCAAGAGCGCTGGAGCTTGTTCATGCCGCGGATCCAGCGTTCCGGGTCCTCGGCCCTGGCCAGGTAGTAGCCGGCCACCTCCGGGTGGGGCAGGACGAGGAAGCGGTCCTCGCCGATCGCGTCGAAGAGCGCGTCGGCGACGGCGTCCGGTTCGATGGCGGTGGGGGCGAGGACGAGTTCGCCGGCCGATCCGGCGGCGGTGAGCATGTCGGTCCGTACGCCCTGGGGGCAGATCGCGTGGACCTTGATGCCGCGGTGGCGGTAGGTGAGCGAGAGCCATTCGGCGAAGGCGACGGCTCCGTGCTTGCTGACGCTGTAGGGCGCGGCGCCGATCATCGTCAGCAGGCCGGCGGCGGAGGCGGTGGTGACGAAACGGCCGCTGCCGCGTTCCAGCCACTCGGGCAGCAGGGCGCGGGCCGCGCGGACGTGGGCCATCACGTTGACGTCCCAGGCGGCGGCCCACACCTTCTCGTCGGCGAAGACGTCACCGGGCGAGGCGAGTCCGGCGTTGGCGCAGAAGACGTCGACGGTCCCGCCGAGCGCGTCGCGGGCGGCGTCCACGATCCCGGAGGCGTCACCGGCGATCGCCGTGCCGCCGATCTCCTCGGCGAGTGGCTCGATCCGTGCGGCGTCGAGGTCGTTGACGACCACCCGCGCACCCTCGGCGGCGAATCTCCGGGCCAGGGCGGCGCCGATGCCCCCTCCGGCTCCCGTGACCACTACGCCAGCGCCTTGCACCGTACTCATCGGGTCCTGCCTCTCTCAGCGGCTGCCCCAGCAGACTAACCAGTCGGTATGTGATCCGGGAAGGGCCGGCGGGAAGGTGTGGGAATCTGCCCAACCGGTGGCGCGAGGTCCGGTGAACCCGCCCGACCGGGGTCGTTCCGTACCGGCTCCGCGCACGCTAGCGTGCATGGCCATGACAGTCCGCGCGATCATGGAGGTGGCTGGATGAGCCTGACCAGACGGGGTGTACTGGCGGCGGGCGGAGGCCTGGGAGCCCTGGCGGCGACCGCGGCGGGCGGTGCCACGACGGCTGCCGCGAGCGCGCGCGGCGCGGGCTCCGGGCGTGGCGGGCGCGGCCCGGTCCGTACCGGCTTCGACCGGCTGGCCGCCGACGGCTACCGGCTGCTGGCGGGCGAGCGCGTGGGCATCGTCACCAATCCCACCGGCGTCACCTCGGACGTGCGCCACATCGTGGACGTCATGCACGCGGACGACCGGGTGAACCTCACGGCCGTCTTCGGCCCCGAGCACGGTTTCCGGGGCACCGCGCAGGCGGGCGGTTCCGAGGGGCGGTACGACGACCCGGCGACCGGACTGCCGGTCTACGACACCTACCTGAAGAACGGTCAGCCCCTGGCCGACGTGTTCACGGCCTCCGGGGTGGACACGGTCGTCTTCGACATCCAGGACGCCGGGGCCCGCTTCTACACCTACATCTGGACGCTGTACGACTGCATGGAGGCGGCGGCGCTCGCGGGCAAGCGGTTCGTCGTCCTGGACCGGCCGAACCCGGTCACCGGGCGGGCGGCGCTCGGTCCCGTGCTCGACCCGGCGTTCGGGACCTTCGTCGGGCGGCGGGAGATCGCCCAGGCGCACGGGATGACCGTGGCGGAGCTGGCCCTCTTCTTCAACACCGAGTTCTTCGCCGCCCGCCCGGCGGACCTGGACACGGTGACGATGTCGGGCTGGCGGCGCTCGGACTTCTTCGACGCGACGGGCCTGCCGTGGGTGCCGCCGAGTCCCAACATGCCGACCGCGGACACCGCGCTCGTCTACTCCGGCACCTGCCTCTTCGAGGGGACGAACCTCTCCGAGGGCCGGGGCACCACCCGTCCGTTCGAGCTGCTCGGGGCGGCGGGGATCGACCACCGCTGGGCCGCCGCCGCCAACGCGCTGGAGCTGCCCGGGGTCCACTTCCGCGAGGCGTACTTCGCGCCGACCTTCTCCAAGTTCCAGGGGGTCACGGTCGGCGGGGTGCAGCTCCACGTGGACGACCGGGAGGTCTTCGACCCGGTACGCACCGGCATCGCGCTCCTGGTGACCGCCAGGGCGACCTGGAGCGGCTTCGCCTGGCGGGCGGACAACTGGATCGACAAGCTGACCGGGAACACCCGGGTCCGCACCATGATCGACGCGGGCGCGGACACCGACGAGGTGGTGGGGGCCTGGCGCTCGGACCTCGCCGCCTTCCGGGCCAAGCGGAAGAAGTACCTGCTGTACGGGGGGTGAGCCGGGGGCGGTGCCCGGGGTGCGAGCGGTCCCGGAGCGGGGTGGGCCGCACCCCGCTCCGGGACCTCCGTCCTTGTCCCCTGCCGGTTGCTACCGGTGCGTGGGGAACTCCACGACCTGCTGGTAGGTCGGCCGGTTCTGCCACGGGATCGTCTTCTGGGTGATCCCGCCCAGCGCGCGGTGGATGATCGCGTCGCTGCACCACTGGTTGCCCGCCGCACAGCTGTCGTCACCCGGGTAGACCGTGGTGGCGGGCTTGGCGGCGGCCTGCTTCAGGGTGGTGAGCAGGGCGTCGCGGCAGGTGGCGAGTACGCCGCCGCCGCAGTAGGTCCGGGCCAGCGGCCCTTGGACGTTCTCGCCGAGGACCTGGCGCAGGTCCTTGTCGGCGAAGGCCCACCAGCCGTACTGGAAGGCGGAGCCGCTGTGGGCGCCGCTGGGTCCGTGACTGGCGGCCGGGGACTCGTCTACGGCGAGGTTCGCGGCGAGCGCGTCGTAGAGCGGGCTTCCGAGACCGGGACGGAACTCCGCGTCCATCAGTGCGGGCCACCAGGCGTCCATGACGCGCACGGCGTCGGCGTTGGCGTACGTCCCCGAGCCCGCGCTCGTCTCCTTGCGCTGCGAGCCGGCCGCCCGCCACGTCTCCAGTTGCTTGACGACCGCGTCGAGAGCGGTGTCGGTGACCGGCTGGGAGCGGATGATCTTCAGCAGTTCGGGCAGCAGCTGCTCGCCCCGCAGGTCGGTGACGGCCGCCTCCTCCATGGCGCGGGTGAGGGAGGCCCGGGTGACGCCGCCCTGCGCGACCAGCGCGGAGACCCGGTCGTCGAGCAGGTCGGCCCGGTGCACGGCACCGAACCCGAAGCCGGCGGAGGCGTACCCCTTGGCCTGCCGGTTGTTCCAGGAGATGTAGTAGTCCTGGCCGCTGGAGTGCGGGTGCGCGGCGAAGGACGTGTAGGCGGCGGTGTTCGCCGCCGGGTCGAAGCTCTGCCACTCGTACGCCCGGTCCGCCGCGATCGGCAGCGCCGGGTCCACGCCGGCGGCGCGCTCCGGGTTCATGCCGCTGTTGTAGTAGGCGGCGGTGCGGGAGTCGGCGTAGAACCAGTTGAAGGCGTAGTCGATGTTGCTCGCCGCCTGCTGGAAGGAGGCCGCGTCGGTCACGTAGGCGGGGTCGTTGAGCATCTGGAAGCCGATGATGGAGTCGGCCTCGTGGCGGTAGGTGGTGCGCAGCGAGGTGTACGCGACGGGCTTGCCGGCCACGGTCGCCCGGTGGGTGACGATGCCGTAGTTGGTGCGCCAGACCTGCATCCGGTAGGACCCTGCGGCGGTCGAGTCCGCCACGCTGGGCTTCCAGGAGTTGGTGCGCTCCATCTTCTCCATGGGCGTGCAGGTGCCCCGGTAGAAGTAGGAGGTGGAGTTCTTCGTGGGGGCGGAGCCGCTCGGCTCGCAGAGCGTGACGGCGTAGGTGTCGGTGATGTCCTGGGCGGCGGAGGTGGCACTCCAGGCGTAGTCCTCGCCGCGTCCCATCTCGACGTACATGCCGACGCCCGCGAAGGAGACGCCGCGGGCACTGATGCCGGGGCCCTGGATCTCCTGGAGCATCATCAGCTGCGGGGCGAAGTAACCGGTCTGCGGGCCGAAGACGGCGACCGGGTTCCCGCTCGCGGTGCGCGCGCCGGAGACCACCAGGGCGTTGGACATGCCGCGCTTCTGGGCGTCGGCGCCGGAGCCGGGCAGGGTCCCCTCGGGGATGACGCCGTCGTCGAAGACGCCCTGGAGCGGCTTGAGCGCGGCGGGCGCGGCGACCGGGGCCTTGAGGTTGGTGCCCGCGGAGCCCGTGCGGTCGTGGATCAGGGGCTCGGCGGTGACGGAGCCCTTGTCGGGGAGGGCGGTGCCGCGCGCGGTGGCGGGCTTCTGGGCGTACGGGAACGAGGTGCCGTCGTGCACGGTGAGGACGGCTTCCGGGTCCTCGCGCTGGCGGAACGACTCCCAGACCCGGGTGCCCTCGGCGACGCCGTACTTCTCCTGGGCGGCGAGGAGCGAGATCGCGGCCTGTACCTCGCCACCGCCCCCGCCGCCGAACTGCCCGCCGACGACGGTGGCGATGGAGATCAGGTCGGTGAGCTTGAAGGGCACGATCTCGCCGACGTTGGTGATCGAGTCGATCTTGCCGGTGAGGACGTACTCGCCGGGGAAGTTGCGGCTCGACTTCGCCTTGTCCTTGTAGGAGTTGATGCCGTCGATGTACGCCTGGGCGTCCGCCATGGCCTGCTCGCCGCGGGCGCCCTCGGTGGTCCTGATCCGCTCGACCTGCGCTTCGAGGTCGGCCTCGGTGTACGGGGCCTGCGGCCAGAATTGCTGTTCCAGGCCCTGGTTGGCCAGCGCCCCTCCGGCGAAGGAGGTCAGTTCGCCGCGTCCGATGTGGCGGAAGAGGTCCATCAGCCAGAGCCGGTCCTGGCCTGCCGCGTAGCCGGCGCCGAACTCGGTGCCGTAGCGGGTGGTGCCCACGATGTGCGGGACGCCCGTCTTCTTGTCCCGGGTGATGGTGACGTCGCTGCGGGGCGAGACGACGGACTCGACCTGACCGGAGGGCACGCCGAAGGAGGCGTCGTTGAAGAAGTCGGTCAGCTTGGCGTCGGTGAGGGTGCTCTGGCCGGCGATCAGGGAGGTGTAGCGGTTGAGCTGGTCGTCGCTGTGGGCGGGGTGGGTACCGAAGAGCTTGTTGCCGAGGATGTCGGCGAGGGTGGCGTTGCCGTTCGCGCCGGGAGGCAGGATGTCCGCGCACTGCCCGAGGCAGTGGTCGGTGACGTCGGTGACCGCCGCCTGGGCGGCGCCGGCCGGGAGGGATCCCGCCAGCAGGGAGGTGCCGAGTGCGAGGACGGCCGCGAAGGTCGCGGCGAGCTTGCCGGTACGTGTACGTGGGGGCATGCGTACTCCTCAGGGAGGCCGATGCACCGGACGTTACCGAGGGTAAGACGCGTCCGTAAGGTGAGCATCGGTCACCTTTGCCGAATCGTCACACGTCTCGCGGAGGCCCGACCGGCGGCGGAGCGCCCCTCCGGGGACTCCCGTCACATCCGTGGCCGAAAAACACCTTTCACGGGCACCAGAACGGGCAGGCGTACGTCCACTCCCCGACAGACACACCCGAACGACGGAGGTGGCGGTGGTATGGCCGGTTTCCGGAGTCTCGCGAGACAGGTCCGTGATCCCCGGGCCGATCTGGCCCTGCGGCGGTACTCGCTGCGCAAGTGCCTGGAACGCTTCGCCCCGTACGGGCACCGGGCGACCTGGGACCATCTGTGCGCCCGGCACGGGTTCGCCCCGGAGGACCGGGCGCCCGACCCGGCCCGCCTGACGGGCGCGCTGGCCGAGCTGGAGGCGGCCCGGGCCCTCTGGCTGGCGTACGAGGCGGGGTTCGCCGAGCGGCGGCGCCGCGAGAAGCGCGAGGGCTTGCGCCGGCCGGGCGGCTTCGACGCCTGGCACCGGCGGATCTGGGGCGGCAACGGCGTGGCCCGCTGCGCCGACCCCGCTACCCATCCGAGCGCACCGCTCCCCGAGGTGGTGCTCCGGCTGATCACGGCACTCGACGCGGAGCCCGGTACGGCCTGCCCGGTCTGCGCGGAGACCCGGATCGTCTGGCGCCAGGACCCGCAACGCGAGCCCCGGTCCGGTCCGGAGTGCACGGGGTGCGGCATCCTCGTACCGGCGTCGGCGCTGACCCCGGGAACGCTGGCGCGGGCGCACCGGATACGGCATGAGCAGCTGACCTCGGCGGCCTGAGACGGAGACCGGGCGGGCCGGACGGAGCGACCGCGGTGGACCCCGGTGCCGGGGGGCGGGGCACGCCGGCCCGCCCCCGCCCGCCCCCGTTATCTTTTTCGCGGTCCTGCAATGGGGCCGCTGGCCTCCGGGCCCGGCATGACTGTGTCCCCCTGTCGATCTTGATGACCTGGGGGGTG